>DBGDZK010000137.1:0-11961 GCA_048373195.1 Collinsella sp. | reverse complement strand
CCGCCGTCAATGCGTTCCTCAGGGCGCTCGTCCGGGAGGGCGGGATGCCGTTCGAGATGAGGGTCAAGACGCCGGCGCCCGATGGGGAGACGGCGAGTTAGCCGGCAGGTCGGCATGTCAATCCTGGTCTAACAGAGCCTTAAAAAATCATCGAGAGGATCGCCTGTTCGAAAAGTTGTCAAAATAGCCGCGCTCCAAAAAGACTGGTTATTGGGCGTTGACAGTTGGCGAGCCGTAGGTAAAATATCGACTTGTCCTGGGGACGTAGCTCAGTTGGGAGAGCGCTGCCGTCGCATGGCAGAGGCCGAGGGTTCGACTCCCTTCGTCTCCACCCTTGGATTTGATAAGCCGCTGACATTGTGTCGGCGGCTTTTTTTAAAAGAAAGGGCTGTACCATGGCCGAGCTTGAGTCCCAACCATTGTCCGACGAGGAGCGCGCCGAGTTGGAGGAGCTCCGCGCCGAGAAGGCTCGTCGCGAGGCCCAGGAAGAGGCCCGTCGCGAGCGCGAGGAGCTGGCTGCCCTGCGTGCCGAGCGTACGAAAGCCGAGGAGGCCGCCGCGAACGCCGTATCCGCATCGGTGCCCGCGCCCGCACCCAAGCCCGCTGCTGCGAAGCCTGCACCTGCCGCGCCCAAACCTCAGCCTAAAAAGGCCGCTCGTCCCAAGTCCGTCGAGCCCAAGCCGAGCCGTGACGAGATGACCTTTGCCCAGCGCATGGTTACCTCCAAGGAACCTACGGGCGAGAACGAGATCCCTGGCATGGCGCCGGCTCAAAAAATCATCATTGTCCTTGCCCTCATCGCGTTTGTCATCTTTATGGGCTACACGATCCTGACCAGCATGGGCCTGCTCTAACCGATTTGCATCGGGTGTCATGTCCGCATCCTCTGCTCTCGTCTAACCCTCAAATTCTGTACCACACATCCGAAAGGTCGCCCCATGGCTTTGACCGACATCTCGCATCCCACCGACATTGCAATGCTCACCGATCTGTACGAGCTCACTATGGCCCAGGGCCTGTGGGAGAGCGGCAAGGCCAATGAGCAGGGTTGTTTTACCGCGTTTTACCGCGACCATCCCTTTGGCAGCGCCTATGCCGTCATGTGCGGCACCGCCGAACTGCCCGAGCTGGTCGAGAATCTGCGCTTTACGCCCGAGGACATCGACTACCTCGCATCGCTTGAGGCCCCTGCCGGCGGCGCGATGTTCAAGTCCGCATTCCTCGACTACCTGCGCGATTTTCGTGCGCATGTAAATATCGACGCCGTTCCCGAGGGCGAGCTCGTCTTTCCGCGCGAGCCCATGGTGCGCGTCACCGGTCCTGCGCTCGAGTGCCAGCTGCTTGAGACGGCGCTGCTCAACATCGTCGGGTTCCAGACGCTTGTCGCCACCAAGACGGCGCGCGTGGTGCTCGCCGCCGACGGTCGCCCTGTGGCGGAGTTTGGCCTGCGCCGAGCCCAGGGTCCCGATGGCGGCCTGGCCGTCGCGCGCGCGAGCTACGTCGCCGGCTGCTCCTCTACGTCCAATGTGCTCGCCGGCCGCCGCTACGGTATTCCCGTCTTTGGCACGCATGCGCACAGCTGGGTGATGAGCTTCGATTCCGAGCTCGAGGCCTTCCGTGCCTTTGCCAAATCGAGCCCCAAGAACTGCACGCTGCTCATCGACACCTATGACGTGCGCGAGGGCTGTGAACATGCCATTACGGTTGCCAAGGAGATGGAAGCGGTGGGCGAGCGCTTGTCGGCCATTCGCATTGACTCCGGCGACCTCGCCAAGCTCTCCAAGTATGTTCGCGGCCGTTTTGATGCCGAGGGCCTGCCCTATGTGGGGATCTCGGTTTCTAACGATCTGGATGAGTACACGATTCAGTCGCTGCTCGACCAGGGCGCGCCCATCGACAGTTTTGGCGTGGGTACCAAGCTCGCGACCTGCTATGACCAGCCGGCGCTGGGTGGCGTGTACAAGCTTTCCGCCCGCCGTGCGAGCGAGACAGATCCATGGACGCCGGTGGTCAAGCTCTCCGAGCAGCCCTACAAGCGCACGATCCCGGGTGTGCAACGCGTGCGCCGTTATTACGACGGCTTTGGCGGCCCAGTCTGCGACATGATCTACGACGAGGACCATCTGGCGGGGGAGGGCGCCGCGCGCGGCAAAACCCTCGTGGCCGTGAATGATGCCGCCCTGGTGACCGACGTGTCCGAACTTGAGTATCGCGAGCTGCTGGTGCCGATCGTGCGCGATGGCAGTGCGGTGGCTCCGCGTGAGAGCATCCAGGACGCGCGCGAGCGCTGTGCTTGGGCGCTCGATCATCTGGACGCAGCTTTCAAGCGCTTCCTGTACCCGCAGACCTATGTGGTGGGCATGGAGCAGGGCCTGGCTCAGGTGCGCGACGAGCTCGTGCGCAAGAACATGGCCGCGGCTTCGGCCTTCCCCTGGGCAAAATGATCCGAAGGGGACGGAGGAAAACGGATCATTTTCGTCCGTCCCGCACCGGGTGCCCCGGCTGCTCCAGCTCGCCCGCCTGCTCAACACTCGATTGGTTTGACGTATGACGACTTCTTATAAAACGATGGTGGTAAAGATCGGCTCGTCCACGGTGGTGGGCGCCGACGGCAAGGTCAACCGCGCCTTTATCGGCGGGCTTGCCGATCAGGCCGCAGCGCTGCGCAAGCTCGGCTGGCGTCTGGTCGTGGTGAGCTCGGGCGCTATCGCCTGTGGCTATCCCGTGCTGGGCTTCGACCGTAAGCCGGTCGGCGACCTGCCGAGCCTGCAGGCCTGCGCTTCGGCCGGCCAGTGCATCATCTCGTCGGCCTACGACGAGGAGTTTCATGCGCGCGACCTGCTCACCTCGCTCGTGCTGCTCACGCGTCACGACACGGCGCGCCGTACGTCCTACCTGCACGCGCGCGACGCCCTGCTGCGCCTGGTGGAGCTTGGCGTGGTGCCGGTCGTCAACGAGAACGATACCGTTACTGTCGATGAGATCAAGTTTGGCGACAACGACACGCTGGCGGCGCTCGTGAGCTGCCTGGTTTCTGCCGATCTGTGCGTGACGCTTTCGGACATCGACGGCCTCTACACCGCCAATCCGCATGAGGATCCGACGGCCGAGTTTGTCCCGGTCGTGCATAAGATCGATGCCAAGATCATCGCCTCGGCGGGCGATTCTTCCACATCGGTGGGCACGGGCGGCATGATCACCAAGATTCGCGCGAGCCGCATCCTGATGACGGCGGGCATTCAGAGCGTGATTTGCTCGGGCGAGGAGCCCGATGCGCTCGTGCGCCTCGCCCGCGGCGAGAGCGTGGGCACGCTGTTCGATCCGCCGGCGGAGCGTCTGGACATCGCACCCCGCAAGCTGTGGATCGCACTGGGCGACAAGGCGCATGGCTCGGTGACGGTCGATGATGGTGCTGCGAAGGCGCTGGTCAGCCGTGGCTCTTCCCTGCTTGCGGTGGGTATTCGCGAGGTCGATGGCCAGTTTGCCGAGGGCGATGTGCTCGACGTGTGCGACTCGAGCGGTATGGTTGTCGCCCGCGGTATCGCCGAGGCCGATTCGGACGTGCTGGAACTTGCTGCCGGTCGCCGCCAGGACCAGATCGCCAGCAACCGCCTGCTGGCAGACCTGGCCGAGAAGCCGGCGATACACAGGGATAACTTGATCGTATTTGCATAAAGAAAGACAGCGCTGCGGATCGTTTCCCGCAGCGCTGTCTTTCTCGTGCCGGCACTTGGGGACGTTCCTTATGTGCCGGCACTTTGGGACACTCCTTTGCTAGAAGATCTGGCGCAGGTCTCCGCGGTTGAGGGCTTCGTCGAAGAGGTGCTTGAATACCACGCTGCCGTGCAGGCCGTCGTGCTCGAACTCGTTGGTCACCCAGGCATGCGAGTTGCCCACGCGGCTGAGCGTATCAAGCTGCAGGCCCGAATCCACGTACATGTCGTCGAAATACACCGCGGCCTGCAGGGGCACCTCGTTGCACGCCAGTCGCTGCGGGTCGTAGATCTTGTCCCAGCTGGTGTCTTCCATCAGCAGGTCCATGGCGGGCTTGAAGGGCTTGAGCTCGGGCATCTGCTCGAACATCCACGGGAACATGGCCTCGCCGGTAAACATGAGCGGGCGCGCGAGTGTGTCGAACTCGGCACGATGGGCCTTCTCCTCTGCTGCGGCCCAGCGAATGGGCATGGTGTCGCCGTCGGCGTAGATAAACTCCTGCAGTGTCCAGTACAGCGGGTTCGTGCGTGTGTTGGTGCGCTCGAAGGCGCGCATCAAAAAGCTGTCGGATACCGAGGAGCCGCAGCTCAGCGTACCGTCGCCAGTAACAAAAGCGTGATCGATAGTCCAATGCATGCGCTCAAAGCTCGGCTTCATGCCAAAGTCGCTGCCCATGAGCTGTAGGCGCTCGACCGTCATCGGCGAGCCGTCGGGCAGCACGGGCTTCTGAGCCTCGAGCGCATCGGCCAGGGCTGCCACGCGCTCGACGTCAGCGGGATAGCGGTCATAATACTGCTGCGTCTTGGCGGCCATGCGCGGGAAGGTGTGCGCGCAGACCTCGCTTGCGCTCGCCGGCACGTGGGGGATTCCGCCGCAGGTAAAGCTCGCCGCCACGCCTTCGGGGAAGAGCGACAGATAGCTCAACGTCAAAAAGCCGCCGTAGCTCTGCCCGAGTGTGACCCACGGCTTGCCGCCAAAGCCCACTAGGCGCAGGTACTCAAAATCGCGCACGATGGAGCTGGCGAGGTGGCGCTTGAGGAAGTCCGCCTGCGAGCGTGCTGTATCGGCGCCGGCGGCCGTTGCGCGATCACCCAGTGCCTTGATCGTGCGTCCGTCCACGCAGCTACTGCGTCCGGTGCCGCGCTGGTCGGGAAGGACCACGCGGAAGTGCTTGACGGCTTCCTCGATCCAGCCGTCGCTTGTGGGCGACAGCGGACGTGGGCTCTCGCCGCCGGGGCCGCCCTGCAAAAACAGGAGCAGCGGCAGATCGTCGTTGATGCGGTCGGGCGCGCAAACCACGCGGTAGAAGAGCTTGATGCTCTCGGGCGCGCCGGCGATGGGTGCCGGCATAGCGCCGCGGCGCATGGTACTGCCGACGGCCAGGAGCATCGGCTCCAGGCCGCGCCAGTCAAGGGGGACGTCGATGCTGTGGTCCTCGACGTAAAGGCTGGGGACGTGGTACGAAGTGATGAGGGCCATGTGAGTCTTCCGTTCGTTGCGGTGTTTCGGGTTGACCAATTCTACCGCCGCGGGCGAGGCCATGCGCAAATCGGCTACCATGGTTGCAAACTTCTAGGAGAAAGGGCCGCCCATGTCGGTCGATATAGCCACGTATGTCCACGATCTTGCCGTTGCCGCCAAGGCAGCGTCGGCCTCGCTTGCCACGGCGAGCGATGAGCAGCGTCAGGAGGCCGTGCGCGCCATGGCCGCAGCACTGCGCAACGGTGTCGACTCCATCGTCGCCGCTAACGAGCTCGATATGTCCGCCGCGTGCGATGCGGGCACTTCAGCCGGTCTGCTCGACCGTCTGCTGCTGACGCCTGAGCGCGTCGAGGGCATGGCCGCCGGCCTGGAAAAGCTCGCCGAGCTGCCCGATCCCGTGGGCCGCGTGCTCGACCACCGCGTGCTTGCAAGCGGCGTGGACCTGACCCGTGTGAGTGTTCCGCTGGGCCTGGTCGCTATGGTCTACGAGGCGCGCCCCAACGTGACGGCCGACGCCGCAGGCATCTGCATCCGTACCGGCAACGCCTGTATTCTGCGCGGCGGCTCGCTGGCCTATCACTCGTGTGCCATGATCGCCGAGCTGCTGGCCGATGCGCTCGAGGCCAAGGGCTTCCCGCGCGAGGCCGTGTCGATGATCGAGTCCACCGACCGCGAGGCCACTGGCGAGTTCATGAAGCTCCGCGGCATTGTCGACGTACTCATTCCGCGCGGCGGTGCAGGCCTGATCCAGCGCTGCGTGCGCGAGTCGCTTGTGCCGGTGATTGAGACGGGCACGGGCAACTGCCACATCTACGTGCATGAATCCGCCGACTTTGATAAGGCGCTCAACATTATCGTTAATGCCAAGACCCAGCGCGTAGGCGTGTGCAATGCCGCCGAGTCGCTGCTGGTCGACCATGCTGTGGCCGATGCGTTTTTGCCTGCGGTCGTTGCCGTGCTGCACGATCACGGCGTGCTCATTCACGGCGACGAGGCCACGTGCGCCGCGTGCGCCGACGCCGGCTTTGTGGAGGGCGATGACTACGTCGCCGCGACTGAGGAGGACTGGGGTCGCGAGTACCTGGCGCTCGAGATGAGCGTGAAGGTCGTGGCAAACGAGGACCAGGCCATCGCACACATCAATCGCTACGGCACGATGCACTCCGAGGCCATCGTTGCCGAGGACACGGACGCTTGCGAGCGCTTCCTGGATGCGGTCGATGCCTCGGCCGTGTACGCCAACGCCAGCACGCGCTTCACTGACGGCGGCGAGTTTGGCCTGGGCGCCGAGATTGGCATCTCGACCCAAAAGCTCCACGCCCGTGGCCCCTTTGCCGCCGAGGCCCTCACTACCTACAAATACAAGCTCCGAGGCACCGGCCAGGTCCGCCCCTAACGACCGCACAAGAAAAACCGCCACAAAGGTGCCTGTCCCCTTTGTGGCGGTTTTTCTTGCGCGGTCGTTAGGCCTGGAAGGTATCGCGATCGGGCGCGAAGGACTGCATGGCCGCGATGGTGCGGTCAAAGAGCTCGGGGAGCTCCCAGCCGAGCATCTCGGCGCCCTGCGAAATCACGTCGCGCGAGCAGCCGGCGGCAAAGCGTTTGTCCTTGAACTTCTTCTTGAGCGACTTAGTCGTAAAGTCCATAACGCTCTTGCTCGGGCGCATGATGACGGCAGCGCCGATCAGGCCGGTGAGCTCATCGCAGGCAAACAGGATCTTTTCCATCTGCAGCTCGGGCTTGGGTAGTGAGGTGTTGAAGTCCGACGTGTGCGTCTGGATGGCGCGAATGAGCTCGGGAGACGCACCTTCGCCCTCAAGAATCTCGGCAGCATAGATGGTGTGGTTAATGGGGTCGTCCTCATGCTCCTCCCAATCCAGGTCGTGCAGCAGACCGACGATGCCCCAAAACGCCTCGTTCTCGGGGTCGAACTCGCGCGCAAAGTAGCGCATAGTGCCCTCGACTGTCTCGCCATGGGTGATGTGGAACGGGTCCTTGTTGTGCTCGTTGAGCAGTTCGAACGCGCGGTCGCGGGTGATTCCGGCGGTAAGCGGCTCTGCCATAAGAGACTCCTTGTGCTCGTGGGTATCGATAAGAATGAATACTACTAGAACAAGAAAACCACCACAAAGGTGCCTGTCCCCTTTGTGGTGGTTTTTGGCGCGGATGGGTTAGTTGAGGGCGGCTTGGGCTAGGCGGGCTTCGGCGTCCTCCTCGGTGACGCCCAAGGCCACAGCGAACTCCTCGATGGAGCGGCGTTTGGCCTCCTTGAGTACGCGCATGTAGTAGGAGCTGGGTTTTTTATCAGCTTCCTCGGCCAGGCGAATGCGGTGCATCATGGTTTTTGCCACGCGGACCGTCTCGGGCGCGCCCAGCTTGAGCTGCTGCTTAAAGTGTGTCTCCTCAAGTGAGCTGTTGCGCTCGGTAAAGGTGTCGCACTCCAGCTCGTCATAGTGGCTCAGCAAGTGCTCGGCATCTTGCTGCGAGATGGCGGCGTGCAAACGGTCGGCCTGCGCCACGGGGTACATGAGGATCGTCTGCGCATGTCCCTGCTTGGTCTCGAGCAGCAGCATGGGCTGCGGTGTGTCGTCCCTAAAACCGACGACGGTGCAGACTCCCTGGCCCGGATGAATGACGTGTTGACCGATTGAGAACATGCTACCTCCAACTTATACGAATTTACGTATGTCTAGAATAACACGCTGACGTGCGCAAACCGTTACTTTATGCAGGAAAAGCACACAACTCTGATAGGTAAGAGTATTCGATAACAGACGCAGCTCATTCACACCTTTACGCATTTTCAACGCCTGCATAATCTGCAGGCAGACCGGCATCTTTGAGTGACTCCATACAAGCTGTAGTCATTTTTGTGCATATGCAATATCTATTGGCTTTACCCTGCGACAGTGCCCGTCGCTTGTGATAGAGTGCTACAAACTCTGGCTTTTGCCCTACGAGTGACCAAGAGCTCGGGGGCTTTAACACAAGGAGGATCTATGCCCGAGAAGA
Source organism: Collinsella sp. (assembly GCA_048373195.1). Lineage (GTDB taxonomy): Bacteria > Actinomycetota > Coriobacteriia > Coriobacteriales > Coriobacteriaceae > Collinsella. The sequence continues at coordinate 3,753 of DBGDZK010000137.1, read as the reverse complement.
TTGAAGAGCTGGTACGCGCTGCGCTTGCTGCGGCCCAGGAGGCCGGCGACCTTTCCGCATTTGAACTTGACGATTGCGCTATCGAGCGACCGGCTGACACTTCTCATGGCGAGTGGACCTCTACCATGGCCCTGAAGTCCGCCAAGCTGGCCCACTGCGCCCCGCGCAAGATCGCCGAGGCCATCGTTGCCCATATGCCCGAGGACCCCGCGATCGAGAAGGTCGAGATCGCAGGCCCCGGCTTCATCAACTTCTACCTCTCCGTTGCCGTCAAGAATGCCATCTTTGGCGAGGCTCGCGAGAAGGGTATGGACTTCGCTAAGTCCAACGTCGGTGGTGGCCTGAAGACCCAGGTTGAGTTCGTTTCCGCCAACCCAGTTGGCCCCATGCACATCGGCCACGGCCGCTGGGCCGCGCTGGGCGACTCGCTCTGCCGCGTTATGGACCACGCCGGTTACGACATCCAGCGTGAGTTCTACATCAACGACCACGGCTCTCAGATGAACACCTTCGGCAACTCCATCAGCACGCGCTATATGCAGCTTGCCGACATCATCGCCAAGCAGGGTGTGGATATCGACGAGGCTCACAAGCTGCTGATCGCAGACCGCGACGCCTTTGTTGCCGACGAGAACGACGAGCACCCCGAGACCCATCCGTACCAGGACAACTTTGCCGAGACTCTGGGCAAGGACTCCTACGGCGGCGACTACATCATCGACGAGGCCGCCGAGTTCTGGCGCACCGACGGCGATAAGTGGGTCAACGCCGATCCGCAGAAGCGCATGGAGAGCTTCCGCGAGCGCGGCTATGTAAAGATGGTCGACAACATGCGCGACCTCTGCCACGCCGTCAATTGCGACTTCGATCGTTGGTTCTCCGAGCGCTCGCTGTATGTGAAGGACACCGAGGGCGAGACCGCCGGCACCTCCGCCGTCGACCGCGCTTTTGAGAAGCTCGACAAGATGGGCTATCTCTACACCAAGGACGGCGCCCTGTGGTTCCGCTCCACCGACCTGGGCGATGACAAGGACCGCGTTCTGATCAAGTCCGACGGCGAGTACACCTACTTCGCCTCCGACGTTGCCTATCACTGGGATAAGTTCCAGCGCGTCGACCACGTCATCGACATCTGGGGCGCCGACCACCACGGCTACATCGAGCGCGTCCGCTGCGTCTGCGATGCCTTGGGTTACCCCGGCAAGTTTGAGGTTCTGCTGGGCCAGCTCGTCAACCTGCTGCGCAACGGCAAGCCCGTCCGTATGTCCAAGCGTAAGGGCACCATGGTGACCCTGCAGGAGCTCGTCGACGAGGTCGGCTCCGACGCTGCCCGTTACACCCTCATCTCCAAGAGCTCCAACCAGATGGTCGACTTCGATATTGAGGCCGTCAAGAAGCGCGACAACTCCAACCCGGTGTACTACGTGCAGTACGCTCACGCCCGCGTGTGCTCCATCCTGCGCCGTGCCGCTGACGTTACGCCCGAGCAGGCTGACGAGATGGGCATGAAGGCCGTCGCCGCCAAGGCCATCGGTGAGAACGTCGATTACTCGCTGCTGACCGACCCGACCGAGCTCGCCCTTTCGCGCAAGCTCAACGAGCTCACCGACCTCATCGCCAGCTGCGCTCGCGACCGCGCCCCGTTCCGTCTGACGCACTTTGCTGAGGAACTCGCCGGCGACTTCCACAGCTTCTACGCTGCCTGTCAGGTGCTGCCGAGCGAGGGCCGTCCCGTCGACCCCGAGCTTTCGCGTGCCCGTCTGGCCGCTTGCGATGCCGTCCGTGTGACGCTCGCCCTGGTGCTCACCCTCGTTGGCGTTTCCGCGCCCGAGCAGATGTAAGCTACGGGTCATTTGACCGTACAGACTTGGTTTAACTAAGCCTTGAAAGCCCGATCTCCCACGGAGGTCGGGCTTTTTGCAAACGCCGACGTATTGACGAATTTGGAACTGCTGGAAATACGAAACTATGCCGGTTTACTACGATGAAATGAGAAATTCCAACCACGCCGGCTTTTCGCAAAAAAGTGCAAGGCATCTACCTGCGGTTTTAGTTCAACAAGTTTCGGAGTGGTCGCGGTTGAGCGATTCATCGTAGTAAACCGCCATAGTTTTGGCGGAGGCAGTCAGATTTGTGGGTGTTAAACCAAAGAGTGTCCCTTTTGAATAGTCGTTTAAGAACGTCCTCAATGACTAAGTTGCAGGTGGTGGCGGTTGTGTTACACTAACGCTGCGTAATTGACGCAATCATCTCGATACAGATCAATGATGTCCGTCGTTTTGAACGGAACTAGACTGTTTAGCCGCCCTGAAGGTTTATGCAGGGAGCATGTGATCACAGGGCTTGAAAAGAAAGTTGAGCAAACACTGTGTCTGATCAACAGCAAGAAAACGAAATAACGACGACGCAAGCCGCTCCCGCTGCACCGGTTGCGTCGGACCAGGTCGCGGCGCCCGCGCAAGCCTCGGCTCCTGAGACGCCTAAGGCTGCTTCGACGCCTACGCCTGCAGCGGCTGAGAAGGCCGTGCCTGCAACTGGTGAGGAGGCTGCTCCGGCAAAGCCCAAGCGTACGCGCCGCACGACCAAGCCTGCTGCTGACGGCGAGGAGGTCACCAAGCCCAAGCGCCGTACTACGCGCACGACGCGCGCCAAGCGCACCGTTGCAGCTGACTCCTCGGCGCCGATTTCCGATGAGGTCGCGCAGGCACGTGCGTTGGCGCAGATTAGCGAGGCTCAGGTGGTGCGCGCCCGCCGTCGTGCTGCCGAGCGTGAGGCCGCGGCTCTGACCGAGCTTGCAGCCCCGTCTGTGCCCGAGACCCCTGCCGCCGACCAGCCGACCGAGAAGTCGGTACCGCGCACACGCCGTCGCACGGCTGCTAAGGCCGAGCGGGTTGCCGATCAGGTAACCCCCGAGCTCACCGAGGCTTCGGTCCGTTCCGCGGCAGGGGAGGGCACATCGCCTGCTGAGCCCGCTGCGCCTGTCGAGGCCAGCGAAGTTCCCGTTGTCGATCCGGCTTTGCGCCCGCACCGTCGCGGTCGCAAGCCCAAGGCCTTCGTCGAGGCCGAGAAGGCCGCAGCCGCAGCCGCCGCCGCTCGGGATGCTGCGGCGACCGCCGAGTCTGCAACCGCTGCCGATGCACCCGTCCAGGATGCCACGACTTCCGAGGCCGTTTCTGCCGATGTCGAGCCCGCCGACGTCCGTCCAGGTCGCAGCCGTCGCACTGCTGTTAAACGCACGTCCAAGGCTAAGGCCGCCAAGAAGGGTACGTCCGAGGATTCCGACGAGACGACCGCCGATGCATCGACTGATGCCGCCGAGCCCCAGGACGTCGAACAGCCTGCGTCCGAGAAGCCCAAGCGCGGTCGTAAGAAGTCCGCTAAGGCCAAGGCGTCCGAGCAGCAGGCTGATGTCGAAGCGCAGGTCGATTCCGGCGCCGAGGCCAATGACGCCGCTAAGGCCAATGCCGACGCCGCCGCAACCGATGACGCCGCGCCCGCTGAGGCCGATGACAACGCTCGCCCCAACCGTCGCCAGCACAAGCGCAACGACGAGCGCAACGAGCGCAAGGACGACCGCAACAACGACCGTCGCAACCGCCAGCGCGATCGCAAGCAGCGCAACAAGGAGCGTAATGCCGCCCCCACCGAACCCACGCTTTCGCGCGAGGAACTCGCTGCCATGAAGGTCGCCGAGCTGCGCGAGAAGGCCAAGGAGTTCGAGATCGAGACGACCGGCAAGAAGAAAGCCGAGCT
>DBGDZK010000136.1:0-18928 GCA_048373195.1 Collinsella sp. | reverse complement strand
AGACCCCCGCGAACTTCGCGGCGGCGGTCGGCCCCATGCCGTCCTCCGTCGCCAGGAGGAAGAGCTCGACCTTCTCCCTGCTGTACATGCGAACCTCCAGTCCGGACCGCTTCACGGTCCAACTTTCTGTCCGCACCCCCTTTCAGGAACTATTTCACCGCAACTTTCTGTAAGGGTGGTTTTTAGTGCCGCCGAGGGGCACTAATCAACCGTTTGCCGATATGTTTGACTCTGACTCATGACTCTGACCTGCCCCGTCAAGCTTTTGGTCAGTTCATGGCAAGGTCTGGCGGACCAAATATGGGATAGCGTAGTGTCATTCACTCCCCCTCGAGACCATGGGGTCGAAAATGAGTCATGATAAACGCTGTTCCAAATCGCAAGTAGAGCTGTTCTTCCGGTTATTCGAGGCCCATCATGGCGGGCATCTGTTTGTAGCTACCAAAAAATGGGATGAACGCTGTGCCTACGCGCTCATGCAAAAAGAGATGATTATTCGACTCTACAACCATGTCTACGCTGATCCCGCGTATTGGAATGACCTCGGCGTCGAAGATCGCATCTTTCAATTGGCATCCGCTATTGCGGTCGTTGAACCGGATGCCGTGTTTTGTGGAGCAACGGCGGCACTGCTCTATGGCGTCGGTTCTGCATATTCCCTTCTCGACAAGGTGCAAGTGCTGCTGCCGCGTTCCACGAGACGCGATATGTACGAATTCGTTGAATACCGACGCTGGCGGCCGGGCGACGTATGGCAACTCGGCCCGTTTACGTTAACGGATCCATATCGCACGGTGGTCGACATCGCCCGAACGAGCGCTTTTCGATATGCACTAGGCTATGTCGACGGGCTGGCTCGCGAGTACGGTGTCGAGCGTGAAGAATTGCGTGCGTATGCACAGGCGAACTGCCGCGGGCTGCACGGCATCACGCGCGCATTTGACGTTTTTGAACACATGGATGGCAGATCGGATAACGGTGGAGAATCCGAAGCACGGGCGGCAATGATTCTGGCGGGAGTTGCCGCTCCCGAACTTCAGGTTGAAATAACTCGACCGGGAAACGCCGGCTATTATTTGGCAGATTACGGCTGGCAGATGCCAAACGGCTCTTGGATGCTGGCTGAGCTACATGGACTAGGCAAGTTTGAGGACGATGCCCAAAATGACCCGGAACATACTGCAGCAAAGACCTATCGAGCTGCCCTCATGCGCGACGCGAACCTGCGTGCCATGGGCCACAACGTCATTCATTTCAAGCTCTCAGACACCTACGATGTCAAAGCGTTCGGCTCCATGATGCGCGGCTACGGTATACCAACCACAAAACCCTACGCAGACTCCTGACCAGCTGCCCTCATCTTCTCGACAACAGAACCCATCATCGACCCAGCCCGCTCGGCCTCAATAAGTTGCGGTGAAATAGTTCCTGGATAACAGCTTTGCGGCCATCCAGGAACTATTTCACCGCAACTTAGGAGGGGATGTGGGGCGGCATCGATTCCCGTCAACCCGTACATTTACGAAAACGGCTCTGGCACCAAATAGAGCCAAAGCCGTTAAAACTATCTTATGGAGCGGGCGACGGGAATCGAACCCGCGTCATCAGCTTGGAAGGCTGGGGTTCTACCATTGAACTACGCCCGCAAGATATGGTCGGGACGACAGGATTTGAACCTGCGACATCCTGCTCCCAAAGCAGGCGCGCTACCAAACTGCGCCACGTCCCGAAGGTGTTGAGCAGCTAAGGTCTAAACCTTGCGTGTCCCAAAGCGAAGGAAATTATAGGGGAGACTCCCCGCCTGTGCAAGCGCAGAAACCCTAGCTCCTCGAATGTGTGACAAACTGGCTATGAACCAGACCGATTACAAACGCCGCCACAGCAACCGGTGCCCACGCAGCACCAATATCTACCAGCGGCAACGCATCGAACGGCAGCCACGCGCCCGCAAAGAACGCGTCGCGGACCGAAGTGATTACGCTCTGTACCGCGACAACGCCGCCGACCCAGACCCACACCTGCGGATGAGCGTCGCAAAAACCGTGCACCAGGCCCATCAGTACCAGCACGATGGCAACGGGATACAAGGCGTTGAGCATAGGCACCGAGAACATAAGAATCACGTCGAGGCCTACGTTGGAGAGCACGCACGAAAACGCTGCAAACACAAAGGCGAGAACCGCGAAGGGACGGCGCATGGCCTCCTCGGAGGCCTCCGCTCCCCCTTCGACCACATAGGTCTCGCAGAAGTAACGCGAGCAGCAGCTGATAAGGCCGATGCACACGTTCATACATGCAAGGAAAAAGATAGCAAAGACCACGACCGTGCCGGCAAGACCAAAGTGCATGGAGGCAGAGCGGGCAAGGATGGCAGCGCCGTTGGTAGCGTCGGGCATCACGGTGCCGAGCTGCATACCGGCAAGGCCCAAGCCGCAGTAGATGATGGCCATGAGCACGCCGGCGATCACACCGGAACGCGAAATCTCGAAGGCCACGCGCTTGTCATCGGTAACGCCGAGCTCATGGATGGTCTCGGCGATGATGATGCCAAAGGCGAGCGACGCGAGCAGGTCCATGGTCTGGTAGCCAGTCAAAAAGCCCTGCACGGCAGCACCGGCATTGTAGGGAGCCTGCGGCGCGGCAGCGGGACCCAACGGCGAGACCACGGCGGCACCCACGACCAGCACGATGAGCGCAATGAGCGCGGGGCCCGTAATGCGGCCGAGCACGCGCGTGATGACGCCCGGACGCAGCGTGAGCACAAACGCGACGACAAAGAAGCCAACGGCAAACACCAGGCGAGCCGTGCCAAGCGAGACGCCCTCGGGCAGCAGTGGCACCAGCATCTCGAAGGCCGTGGAGCTCGTGCGCGGAATAGCCAGGCACGGGCCGATGGCCAGATACACCGCCGCGACAAAGAACTCGCCAAACTTAGGATGCACGCGCCCGGCCAGCTCGCGCGCCGTGCCGGCAAGCGCCACGGCGATAAAGCCCATAACGGGCAGGCCGATGGCGGCAATCAGAAAGCCGAACATGGCAACCGGCGTGGCTGAACCTGCTTGCAGCGCCAGCAGCGGCGGAATGATAAGGTTGCCGGCGCCAAAGAGCATCGAGAACAGGGCGATGCCGACGGTAACGACATGGTCGGAGCGCAGACCACGCGAGGCGGATGAGGCCATAGACACACTTTTCGGGTCGAAACAAAAACGGGACGGGCAAAAGACCCGTCCCGCAAGTATATACGCTTTAGCAGGCTAAATCGCGCAAAGCGTCAATCGCGGTGTCGACTTCCTCGTTCGTGTTGAAATACCCAAACGAGAAGCGAACGACACCCTGACGTTCGGTCCCCAGCGCGCGGTGCATGAGCGGAGCGCAATGGGCGCCGGGACGCGTCGCAATCCCCCACCCTTGCATGAGCGCGTCCGAGATCTCGGCAGAGTCGATATCACCCACGTTGAGCGACACAATCGCAGAGCGCGTCGGCTGGTCAAACGCACCGTAGAGCTTAATCCCCGGAATCTCGCGCACGCCAGCGAGAAAGCGCTCAGCCAGCGCTCGCTCATGCGCCGCAATCGCCTCGACCCCGCCTTGTGCCTCGATAAAGTCGAGACCGGCAGAAAGTCCCGCGATGCCGTGGCCGTTGAGCGTGCCCGCCTCAAGGCGCGTGGGCCACTCAAGCGGCTGCAGCGCATCGAAGCTGTGCACGCCCGTGCCGCCTATGGCCCACGGAGCCACGTCAATGCCCTCCGCCACGGCCAGGCCACCGGTGCCTTGAGGTCCCATGAGCCCCTTATGGCCGGTAAAGCACACCACGTCAAGCCCCATGGCCTGCATATCGATATGCGCCGTTCCGGCAGACTGCGAGGCATCGACGATTACCAGTGCACCTGCCGCATGGGCCATGGCGGCCACGCGTGCAATGTCGACCGAGTTGCCGGTCACATTGGAGGCGTGCGTCACCACTACGGCACGCGTGTCAGGCGTCACCAGCCGCTCGAGCTCGTCGTAGTCGAGCGCGCCGCTCGCATCGCAGCCCGCATGCTCAACGGTCACGCGCCGCTCTACCGCCAAGCGATTGAGCGGACGTAGCACGGAGTTGTGCTCGAGCACCGTCGTGACCACACGGTCGCCGGGGCACACCACCCCGTTGATGGCGGTGTTGAGCGCCGCCGTAGAGTTGGGCGTAAAGCACACATGGTCCGCCCTCGGGCAACCCAAAAGGCGCGCGAGCTTGGCGCGGCAACCGTGAATCGTACGAGCGGCATCGAGGGCACCCGACGTGGCGCCGCGTCCGGCATTGCCGAGCGAGCACATCGCCTGCGTCACGGCATCGATGACCGTCTGCGGCTTGTGCATGGTCGTCGCCGCGTTATCCAGGTAGATCATCGCACGACCTCCCACATATCAATCACCGTAAAGCCCTCGGTGGGAACGCCCGCCGCGGCGAGTTCGCCGCGCAGCAGTTCCTCATCGGCAGGCAACGCCTTCCACGCCAGACCGCAGCCGGCAGCGACCTCCCCGGGCACGGGAATCGTTCGCCCGGGAAGGCCGCGCTCGATGCACAGGGACTCGCAGCCCATGGCGGCCGCCGTGGTGGGAAACGTGATGACAAGCGCCGGGCGCTTCTCCCTCATGGCAACTCCAACCAATACGCTACGGGCGCACGACGCGCACGGCCTGCTCCATCTTCTCCACGATCACGTACATATTCGTGACCTCGCCCACCGCGAGCTGGTCCTTAATGCCATAGTGATCGAGGCAGGTGCCGCAGGTAAGGATCTCGACGCCCTGCTCGGCCAGACCCTTCAGGTCGTCGAGCACCGGTGAGCCCTCGACGGTGAGCTTGGCGCCACCGTTGTAGAACAGCATGGTCGCGGGCAACTCCTCCTGCTGCGTCACGGCAAAGATAAACGCCTTCATGAGCTTGTGGCCCAGCTCGTCGTCGCCGCGGCCCATGCAGTCGGTGTAGACGGAAATGACGAGTTTGCCCTTACCGGCGCTGGCGTCGCAGAAAGCGGCACCGTCCTGCTCGGGGTCCGCAACGGCCACGGCACCGGCGGTCACGACAGTCACGTGCCACTCGGCGTCCGAGATCTTCTCGACCGAGGCCGTGCAGCCCTTCTCCTGCGCCATCTTGGAGATGTTCTTGACGGCGGTCTCGTTGTCGACCGAGGTCACGACGGCGCCCTCGCCATCGAGCTGCTTCAGGGCTTTGAGCGTCTTGACGACGGGCAGCGGGCAGGCATCGCCCATGGCATTGACTTCAATTTTGGTAGACATAGCAAATTCCTTTCGAAAGAACCGTTCTAGAGAACGGTAAACAATTACATAAACGTGCGGGCTAGCGAACAACGCGGACGGCAGGACCGCCTGGCACCGGCTCGCACACGCGGCCGACGACGGCGGCGATGCGCCCCTCGGCATCCAGGCGGCGCGCAAGCTCATCCATATCCCTCGCGGGCGCCGCAATAAGCAAACCACCCGAAGTCTGCGGATCGTACAGCGCATCAAACATGCCCGGCTCCAGATCATCGTCAGCCGTCACGCGCGGGCCAAAGAAGTCCTGGTTGCGGTAGGAGCCCGCGGGGATAATGCCCAGACGCGCCATGTCGAGCACTTGGTCAAAGAGCGGCACCGCCCCCGACGCAAGCTCAATCTGCACGCCCGAGCCCTCGGCCATCTCGCACGCATGCCCGATCAGGCCAAAGCCCGTAATGTCGGTGCAACCGTGAAGCTCGAGTCCCTCGGCCAGACGGATCGGGGCCCCGTTGAGGGTGCGCATCGAGTCAAACATGGCTGCGGCCTCGTCCTGCTCGATGAGCTCGCCCTTAATGGCCGTGGTGATGATGCCCGAGCCAACCGCCTTGGTCAGCAGCAACGCATCGCCCACGCGCGCGCCGCTGTTGGCGAGCATACGGTCGAGCGCGACAAACCCGCTCACGGACAGGCCGTACTTGGGCTCGTCGTCGTTGATGGTGTGGCCGCCCGCGATGGAGCAGCCGGCCTCGACGCACTTGTCGGCGCCGCCCGCCAGAATTTCGCCGGCAACCTCAACGCCCAGGCAACTGGGAATGCACAGCAGGTTCATGGCATGGCTCGGCCGCCCGCCCATGGCGTAGATGTCCGACAGCGAGTTGGCCGCGGCAATCTGGCCAAACAGGAACGGGTCGTCGACCATCGGTGGGAAGAAGTCAATGGACTGCACGAGCCCCAGGTTCTCCCCTACGCGGAAGACGCTCGCATCGTCGGAGGTATCGAACCCCACGAGCAGATTGTCGTTATGCACATTGGGTAAATCGCCCAGGACCTGGGCGAGGGCTCCGGGGGCCAACTTAGCGGCTCAACCGCTCGCGGCCGTCATGGATGTGAGCCTCATGGTGTCCTTAGCCATACGAACCCCCTTCCAACAAATCAACGACTTTAAGTATACGCCCCAGGCACGCTTCCCAAGAGACCGCCGACGGCTCGAACGTCGAAGGCGGAGCCGCAAGCGCCTGCGCGATAGCATCTGCCAGTGCGCGCTCAAACAACGGAAGGTCGGCCGCCACGGGCGTGTCGACATCCGTCATACGCGGCGACGCCACCCACGTCACGGGAGCACCGGGAAGCATCGCCTCCATCCAGGGACGAACGCCGGGCAAATCGGTCGCCACAACTTTGCAGCCGCACGCGAGGGCCTCGATCGTCACGAGCGGCAGACCCTCGTAAAACGAAGGCAGCACAAAGACGTCGGAACTGCGGTAGGCGCGCACGAGCCCATCGCTATCCAGGCGCCCCGCCAGCGTCACCGGCACATCCGAGACCGCGGTCAAGCGCTCGATACGCGCGTACTCGACATCGTCCCCGCGGCCGCCCACAAGTACCAAGCCAGATGGGCGGACGCCATCGTCAAACGGCAATGACACAGCTCGAACCAGCGACTCGACGCCCTTTTTAAAGCAAATCTTGCCCACGTACACAAGCGATCCCGGCTGCCTCGCCAAGCTTGCGTCGCGGCAGAAGACGCGATGGTCGTAGCCCGTCCCAATCACGTGGATGCGATCGGCATCGACGCCGCACACCAGGCCAATCTGCTCAGCCTGCTCAGCATGGAGCGCAAAGACGGCATCGAGCCGACGAACCGCACTTACGATGCGATCGCGCTCGAGCGCATGCGAACGCAGCTGGCGCAGATCGGTCGAATGGCACACGGCAACAACCGGCACGCCCCGGACGCACTCGCGCGCCAATGCGGTCACCAGATACAGGTGATGGCAGAGCACCAGATCGGGCCGAAACTCAGTCACCGCCCGATCGATTGCATTAGCAAATGCCCGCTCAAATGCCTTGAGCATCGAAGGTGTCAGATCACGATAGCGTGTGGAGGGATAGGGCATGACATCGGACATACCGCAGATGGGAAACGGCAGCTCGGGCGACTCGAACGGTACGGCAAACACGGCAGCACGCCGGTCCAGCTCGCCTTGGGTATCACCCGGTGCCGCACCGCAAAGCACGGCGGCGCGATGCCCCGTCTCGATCTGCTCGCGCACAAGCGCGGCAAGGTAGGTGCCGCTGCCGGTGCTATCTGGTTTTTGTGCCGTGATATTGAGGATGCGCATGTCGCGGTACGCCCCTAGGCCAAGGCGGCGGCGCGGACAGCCGCGCCGATCGCTCCGGCAAAGCGAGCCTGGGGCGAGGTGGTCACCGGCGATCCCAGTAGCTCGCCCAACCGCTCCACCACGAAGGCGTTCTCGCACAGGCCACCGGTCAGGTAGTACGGGGCGCCCGCGGCCTGCCCGGCCATGGTCGCCACGCGCGAGACCACGCTGTCGATCACGCCACGCGCAATGTTCTCGCGCGGCTCACCGCGACCGATCAGGCTGATGACCTCGCTTTCGGCAAACACCGTGCACATGCTGCTGATCTTGGTGGGCTCACCGGAACGCGCAAGGTCGGCCATCTGCTGTTGGGAAATACCCAGACGGTCGGCCATGATCTCCAAAAAGCGCCCCGTACCGGCAGCGCACTTGTCGTTCATGGCGAACTTGGCCACGCGGCCACTTTTAAGCTGAATGACCTTGGTGTCCTGGCCGCCCACGTCAATCACCGTGCCGTGATCGCCAAACAGGCGCACGGCACCGGTACCGTGGCAGGTGATCTCGGTCACGACCTTGTGCGCATAGGGCACGGCGACACGGCCGTAGCCAGTCGCGACCACGCGAGCATCTTCGGCCGTCACGTCATAGCCAGCCGCGGCAAGCTCGCCGCGCAGACGCTCGGCCGCATCAACCGAGGAGAACCCGGTTGGCTGCACGCACGTCCACGCCACCGAACCTTCCCCATCGACCACAGCGGCCTTAGCCGCCGTAGACCCGATATCGATCCCGATCCCTATCATGGCTCTCTCCCAATCTAAACATCAAAGGTAGCGGCGCGTTCAGGCGCCTTAGCTCTAGGTTTCTCAGGTGCCGTAGATTGCCCCGAAAGAGGAGCGCAGCGTACTTTGGGTACGCAAGCGACGGTTTGAGGAGCAAGATCCGGTGCCTGAGGAAGCTAGAGGGTTTCGATGAAGGCGGCGATGCGCGTCTCGATCTGACCCATGTCGCCGTTGCTGTAATCGGTCTCGATCTTCATATACGGAATACCCGCACCCTCGACAGCCTCCTGCATGCGCGCACTCTCCACGTTAAAGGTGTGGCAGGCCTGCAGCACGCTCTCTACCACGCCATCGACGTGATACTTCTCGCACATGGCCAGCGTGTTTTCCATACGACCGTCGTTGGGCGTCATGACCGAGCAGTTGATGTCCAGGTAGCGGTCGGCGATGGCGCGCAGGATGTCGGGAGCCTCCGGGTCGATCATCATGGCCGCCGTGCGCTCTCCCGAGCAGTCGTCCATGCACACGACCACACCGCCGTTGGACTCGATGGTGCGACCGATCTTGTTGATCACACCGCCCACAGGGCAACCGGTGATCAGAATGCGCTTGGCATCCGCTGCAACCGGGCGCTCACCTGTGTCGTAGGCCTCGCGCAGCTTGACAATCTTTTGCTCCAGCTGCTGCGTATAGGCCTCGATATCAAAGCTAAACGTACCGGCAAACATGGTGCTCATCAGGTCGACGCCGCTCATGGCCGCCGGCTGGTTGGCCTGCAGCGCAAACATCTCGAGCTGGGCCGCACGCAAGCGGTTGCGACGACGGACGGCAGCGCGCAGGTCATCGTCGGTAATCGTGATGCCGTAGAAACCCTCGAGCTCCTCCTTGAGCAGGCGGCACTCCTCGTACCAGCCTTCACGCTCGTAGGCGCGATCGCGACCCTGCGGCAGGTGCAGAATGTGCGTGCGCTTGAGCTCGTTGAGTAGCTCGTACATCTTCTTCTTGCCGTCGCAGGTGGTCTCGCCGATGATCATGTCGCTAAAGTACGTAAACGGGCACTTTTGCGAGTAGGCAAAGCCGTAGGTCGACTTGATGAGCGGGCACAGGTTTGCCGGCAGCACCTTCTCGGCCTCGGGAATCACCTCATCGGACGTACCGCACAGCGCCACGCTCGCAGCCCCCGCGGCATCGATAATCTCGAGCGGCGTATAGCTGCACAAAAAGCCGACCAGGCGATTGCCAGCCTGTTTGTAATCCTTGACGCGAATAAACGCCGCCTTGCGTTGCTCGTTGAACTCCTCAAACGTGGACGGCAACGGCTGTTCCTCAATATCGGCCATAGTAGTTCCCCTCTCTTGCACCGATATACCGACAATTAAACGACGAACCCACGCCATACCCAAAAGGAAGTATCCTCTAGGGAATGGCGTCGATAAGCTCCTGCGTATACGGATCGCTCGGGTGCGCGATCACGTCCTCGGCCGCGCCTTCCTCGACAAGACGACCGTGGTAGAGCACGCCAATCCGGTCGGACATATGCCGAACCACACGCATATCATGCGTGATAAACAGCAGCGCCACGCCCGTCGTGCGCTGCAGGTCGCGAAGCAAATTGAGCACTTGGGCCTGAACGGACACGTCAAGCGCCGAGACCGGCTCGTCGCATACCACAAGGCGCGGCTCGCAAATAAGCGCCCGTGCCAGATTGAGTCGCTGACGCTGTCCACCCGAAAGGTCGTGCGGATAGCGGTCATAATGCTCTGCCAGAAGGCCGACCGAGGCTAGAGCCGAGAGCGCGCGCTCATGACGCTCACCCGCATCGCGCACGCCGGCGATAATCAGTGGCTCCTCCAAAATGCGGCCGACACGGTTGCGCGGGTCAAAAGCCGTAGAGCTATCCTGGAATACCAGCTGGATCTCACGGCGAAACGGCTTGCGTTCGCGCTCCGACATCGTGGCGAGGTCGTGCCCGCGATAGACAATCGAGCCGGAATCCGCACGTTCGAGACCACAGATCAGGCGTCCAGTCGTCGACTTGCCCGATCCGGATTCGCCAACCAGGCCATAGACCTCGCCCAGCGCGATCTCAAACGACAGATCGTCCACGGCGGTAAAGACCTGACGCTTAAAACCTGAGCCCGGCATGGGATACGTTTTAGTCAGATGTGAGACCCTAAGCAGGGCTTCGCTATCAACAGCCATGGCACTCCCCTTTCTCGACAAGCCAGCATTTAGACCGGTCGCACGCATTCACGGCAACCAACGGAGGCTCCTGCGCGCGACAATGCTCGTCCGCCCGGGCGCAACGAGGCGCAAAGCGGCATCCACAGGGTATTGCCGTAAGCGGCGGCACTGTGCCCGGAATATCCGCCAGCGTGTCAACTCGCTCGCCTTCGAGCGGCGGAATGCTCGCGATGAGCCCCTGGGCATACGGGTGGCTCGGGCGCTCCATAAGGCCGCAGGCGTCGATCTCTTCTACGATTTGGCCCAGATACATGACGTGCACGCGCGAGCAGATGCTCGTGACGACACCCAAATCATGGCTGATAAAAAGCACCGCCATGCCCTCGGAACTGTTGAGGTCGCGCAGAAGGTCCAAAATCTGTTTTTGAGTCGTCGTGTCGAGTGCCGTGGTGGGCTCGTCGGCGATAAGCAGGCGTGGGTGCCCGGCGAGCGCCATGGCAATCATCACGCGCTGGCGCATACCGCCGCTAAAATCGCCCGGATACATGTCAAAGCGAGCCGCGGCATCTCGAATTCCCACACGTTCCAACAGCGATAGAGCCTCGTTGCGGGCTTCGCGTCGGCTCACCTTACGGTGGGCCCGCACCGCCTCGATAACCTGCGCACCCACCGTCATGACGGGGTTGAGTGAGGACAACGGGTCCTGGAAGATCATGGCAATATCGCAGCCGCGCACCTCGCGCATGCGCTTGAGCGGGCGCGCGAGCAGGTCCTCCCCGTCAAAGAGAATCTGACCGGTATAGGCCATCTTCTGTTCATGCTCCAATAGGCGCATGACACTCTGGGCAAACACCGACTTACCGCAGCCGGACTCGCCGACAACACCAACGATCTCGCCGGCATCGATATGTAGGTTGAGTTTGTTGACGGCTTCCAGCGCGTTGCCATCGCGACCCACAAACGAGATGCAGAGGTCGCGCACGTCCAAAAGATGTTCGCTCATGGGCTAGTCCTCCTTGGTCTTGGGGTCGAGGGCGTCGCGCAGGCCGTCGCCGGCAAGGTTCAGCGAAAGCACGCTCGCGATGATGGCCGCTGCCGGGAAGAAGATCATCCACGGGGCTTTGCGCATCACGTTCTTGCCCGCCTGCAGGATGTTTCCCCAGCTGGCGTCGGGCGCCTTGATACCCAGGCCCAGAAACGAGAGGGCGGCCTCCGAGAGCACGGCCTCGGCAAAGACGAAGGTCGCCTGCACCAGGAAGGGCGCCATAACGTTGGGCACGATATGCAGCCACACAATGCGCGCGGTCGAGGCGCCCTGCACGCGCAGGGCTTCCACAAAGGGCTCCTCCTTGACCACCATCGCACGCGAGCGCACGATGCGCGCCATGCTGGGCGTATAGACGATGGAGAGCGCGATGATGACGTTCCAGACCGAGGCGCCCATCATCGCCATGAGCGCGATGGCCAGCAGCACGCCCGGAATGGACATAAGGCCGTCGCAGATGCGCATGAGAATATGATCGAGCCTCTCGTTGTAGCACGCATAGGCGCCGATCACCAAGCCGAGCACACTCGTCGCGAGCGTGACGGCAATGCCAACGCCAAGCGACACGCGCGCGCCCGCGATGACGCGGGCAAACAGGTCGCGGCCAAAGTCATCGCAGCCAAAGGGATGCGCGGGCGAAGGTGCCGAAAGTCGCAACGCCATCTCCTGCGCATTGGGATTAACCGTCCACACCAGCGGACCGACGAGCGCGATCAGCGCAATCGCCAGGAATATGCAGCCGCCGACCACAAACCCCTTGTTGGCAAGAGCCTTCTTAACGTTTGCCATCATGCATCGCCCCATTTGCGAGCGCGCGGATCAAAAGCGCCGTAGGCAAGGTCGACGGCCAGATTGATCACCGAATTCAACAAGGCGATGACCAGCAGCACGCCCTGAATCACCGGATAGTCGCGACGCTCGATAGAGCTCGTGACCAGCTGGCCCAAACCGGGGATGTTAAAAATGGCCTCAGTCACCACGGCACCCGTAATCAGGGCGCCAAAAGAATAGCCGACCGAGGTGAGAATCGGCAGCGCTGCGTTGCGCAGGGCATGGGCCAGCACAACGCGAACCTCGGAGACGCCCTTGGCACGCGCCGTCTTGACGCAGTCGAGCTGCATGGCCTCGATCACGCTCGAACGGGTCATGCGCATGAGCAGTGCGGCCTGAACGCATCCAAGCGATATGGCCGGCAACGCAAGATAGCGTAAATGGCTGAACCAGCCCTTCGATAGCGGCGCATAGCCGGCCACCGGGAACACACGCAATGTGACGGCAAACAGCCACATAAGCATGAGCGCCATCAAAAAGCCGGGTATCGCCACGCCCAAAAGAGCAACGACACGCAAGACCGCGTCGGTGCGCGACCCATGTTTGAGGGCAGCGACGACGCCGCAGGGCAGTGCAATCAACAGCGCGATGAGCTGTGCCAGAAGCGCAAGCGATAGCGTGGGGCCAAAGTGCTCGGCGATCGCCTGCGTGACGGGCTGGCGCATAAAATACGAATCGCCCAGGTCGCCGGTAAGCACGCCGCCCATCCACTCAACGTAGCGCTGCGGCAGCGGCTCGTTGAGTCCCAGGCTATCGTTGACGCGCTCGATCTGGTCGGCCGAAGCCTCCATGCCGAGCATCGAAGAGGCCGGGTCACCCGGTGTGAGATAGATAATCAAAAACACGACGACCGAGATGATGAGCATCACCGGAACCATCGCGCCTATACGTTTGAGCGTGTACTTCAACATGCGAGGCGTCTATTTCCCCTCTGAACGTGGACAGGGCGTGGCGGCCACAGGGGGCCAGACCCCTCCAGCCGCCACACCATCTATTGCATTACTCCGGACGCTTGGCGTTCCAGATGATGGCGCCGTCGAGCACCTCGACGTCCTCGACGTCTGCCTGGGTGCCCGTGATGGAAGCGTAGTGGCAAAGCGGCTCGATGACGGCGATCTCATAGAGGCGCTCCTGAGCCTCGGCCCACTTCTTGGCCGCGGCGTCGGTGTCCTTGGCGGTGCGGGTCTCGGCCACGAGCTTGAGCGCCTTCTCGTCGGACAGGCCATAGAAGGCCTTGGAGACCGAGAGGGACTGGGCCGGGATGGGCTTGTAGTTGGTGGAGGCCACAAAGAGGTCCCACTGCTCGGGCTTGCCGGAGCGGATGTCCATGAAGGTCGCGAACTCGTAGCTGTCGACCTCGGCGGTGAAGCCGGCCTTCTCGAGCTGCTCCTGCAGCGCGACGGTGGCGTTGTACATATCCTTGTAGTCGGGGGTGGTCAGCAGCTTGACCGTCTCACCGGCATAGGAGGTCTTGGCCAGGGCCTTCTTGGCAGCCTTGGCGTCGGCCTGGTTGAAGTACTTCTTGCCCGCGTCGGTCGCCCACTGAGTGTTCTCGGGGTTGCCAAGGTTGGGATCGATGTTGAAGAGCTCCTTCTCGCCATAGGCGGCAAGAGCGGCCGCCTCGCAGTCGATAGCCATGAGGGCGCACTTGCGGATCTCCTCGTCGGCGAAGACGCCCTCGTTCATGTTGAGGAAGGCGGTCAGAACGCCGGCGTTATGGGTGTAGAGCTTGACGTCGTCGTTGCCGTCGAAGTCGTGGTAGTTCTCGGTGGGGATCTCGCCAGCAATATCGTACTCGCCGGTCTCAAACCCGCTCACGCGCGTGGAGGCCTCGGTCACGAACTGATAGTAGATGTCCTTGGTGGGCGCGGAGACCTTGCCGGTGTAGCCCGAAGCCTTGCCGTGGGCGGCGACATAGTCCTCGTAGCGGGTGAGATGGACGTACTGGTCCTGCTTCCACTCCACAAACTTGTAGGCACCGGTACCCACGTACTCGGTCACGCCGGTATCGCCCGCGGCCTCGATGACCTCGGAGGGGAAAATACCCGGATACTGGGAGTGGTTGCCCAGGATGATCAGAAAGTCGATGGCGGGCTCGGTCAGCGTGCAGGTGACCTCGTGGTCGCCCGAGGCGGCGAAGGTGGCACCGGGCAGCAGGCTCGCGGCGCGGTCGTTGACGGTGAGCCAGCGGTTCATCGAGGCCACGACGTCCTCGGAGCCAAACTCCTTGCCGTTGTGGAAGGTGACGCCCTCGCGCAGCTTGATGGTGTAGGTCAGGCCGTCGTCGGAGACCTCATAGCCCTTAGCCAGCACGGGCTGGGGCTCGTAGTCGCTATCGAGGCCAAAAAGCGGCTCGACGACGTTGCAGATGATGTCCATGGTCACAAGCGACGACGTGGTGTGCGGATCGAGTCCGTCCGGGCTCGCCGGGAGCGCGATCTGCAGCTCGTCGCGATACTCCACATCCTGGCCGGAGGCAGCGGCGCTACCGCTCTCGGCGCCCGAACCGCCGCAGCCGGTGAGGCCGAGGCCCGCCATGACGCACAGGGCAGCGGAGCCGGTCAGAAAACCGCGACGGGAGACGCCCGCCTTGAAAAGGTCGTTGTTCATTGAGTTCCTTTCGTGTCTGAACAAACGGACAGAATCTGCCGGGACGGCGGAAATCCCCGCCCCGGCAGCTATGCGAGGCCAATCGGCGCCCTGCGGTGCATCCGGACACTGACCGGCATGGCAACAGAGAAATCCCTATCGCGTGGATAGGAACATCCGGCGGTACAGCTTGGCGCAGGTGCGGCTAAATCGTCTCGAGGAAGGCCTCGATGCGGGTCTGGAGCTGACCGGCATCCTCGCCAGCGTAGTCGGTCGTGATGTGCATAAACGGAATGCCCGCCTCCTCGGCGGCCTTCTCCACGGCAAACGACTCCATCTCGTAGAGCGTGCAGAACTGCAAGGCCACGTCGACGATACCGTCGACATGCAGGTCCTTGGCCATCTGGACAATGTCCTTCATACGCTGGTCGTTGGGCGTAAAGACGGCGCAGTTGATCTTAAAGTAGCGCTCGGCGATGGCGTCGAGCATCTCGTCGACCGTCTCGCCGGACTCGTCGACCAAATCCTTGTAGTAGCGCGAGCCCGTGCAGGACTCCTCGCCTACCACAACGCCGCCGGCCTTCTCAATGAGGTTGAACAGCTTCCAGTTGGGCACGGCCATGGGCGTGCCGGTGTACAGGATGCGCTTGGTCCCCTTGGGCGCCACGCCCTCGCCGGCTTCAACGCGCTGCTCGCACTCGGCGGCCATGTCGTTGATGGCGCCGGTCAAGCGCGGCGTGTCGTCCATAAAGGCGGCCTGAACGGTCAGCAGGCTGTCGAGACCGCTGATGGGCGCTGGGTCGGCAGCGCGCGTGGCAGCGAGGCGCTGCAGGGCGCGACGCTTCTCATTGACGGCGTGGATAGCGGCCTTCAGACGCTCAGGCGTAATCGTAACGCCACACTCCTCCTCGATCTTGGCGGCGAGCTTTTTGACCTCGGCCTTCCAAGTCACGGGCGTCGACTCATCGTGCACGTTGGGAATATCCATAACGTACATGTTCTTTTGCGTGGCAAAGAACTCGTAGGCCTTCTTCTTGCCATCGCAGGTGTTCTCGCCTACCACCAGGTCACTCGACTCAATGTAGGGGCAGACCTCGCCCAGCTTAAAGCCGGCAAAGCTCTTGATGAGCGGACAAGTGTTGCGTGGCAGGTGCTCCTCAACCTTATCGGTTGCCCAATCGGCACCCGAGCACAGACCCACGGGAATGCCGTCACAGGCAAGTACAATCTCCTCGGGAACGTACACGCAGAACGAACCGACGATCTTGGTGGCCTCGCCAGCCTCCTTCTTGTCGAGCATCTCCTTAATACGGCCACTGTGGATGTTGGTGGCCACAAAGTCCAGGTAGGACGTGGACTTGGGGCGATTGTTCTGCGTCAGGAACATATCGCCGTACATCTGGCCCACGGCGCCCAGCAGCATGTCGTGGTCGGCAAGATTCATGCCGAGGCTCTCCCACATCGGATGGAAATCAAATTCTTCAGCCATGACGGTTCCCCTCTCGAACCAAAAAACGGATAACAGCGGTATCGATGCACGACGGGCGACGATTGCCCGGCCGTGCTCAAACCCGGAATTTTGGGGAACCTGCTTTGCGGTTGACTATTTAGTTGTACGTCGTCTCTCCCGGAGCCGTGAACATACCTGCTCATATGCGACTCCGAGCCATATATAGGGCACGCGCGGCAACGCGGCGAATGTATGTCGTTTGTGGCATGTGCGCACCCTCCCTTACAAGTTGAGGTCAACTATATCAACGGTCATCGACCATGCGAACACCGTTGACATTCGTACGACAGCGTCGTGTGCCGTCGTTTAATAAATTATTATCTTGATTGATAAGAGTTTGTCATCCCTCATTTGGCGAACGGCAAAAACAAAGCCACCGAGGCTTATATCCCCGACAGCATTACCCGACGCTATCGACAAACCAAATGGATCCTGCTGGCATCAAAATGCATGCGCAGCGTCTCGCCTGCTTGCGGCAGCTCGTCGACAGGCATGCCCACCTTGTTGACCTTCCACTGCAGACGCGTGGGCGCATCAGCACGCGGCACGTCCAGCAGCACCAGGCGCTCAAAGCGCGAATCGCTCACTCGGGCCACGTGCAAATCATAGCTGTTGCGACCCCGCTCCGCGCGATTGTCAACATGGAAGTAGCTTGCGCGAATGCCCAGGTACGCCACATTATCGGGAACCTCGCGACCCACGTTAAAGGTCATGCCCCAATCGAGCGCCTCAACTTCCTCGGGCCCGATCTTGCGCGCCCGGCTTGTGTTCTTGCACCCCGTCAGGCGCAGCGCCGCCAGCGTCTGCGGACGACGGACCACGTCCTCGATGGAGCCGATCTCCTCAACATGCCCGTCGTGCATCACGCAGATGCGCTGGCAGAGGCGGCACGCTTCATCGATGTCGTGGCTCACATAGATCACGGTGCGGTTGCACACGTCGAACAGGTCGAGCATGTTCTGCTCGAGCGCGCTCTTAAGATAGGAATCGAGCGCGCTCATGGGCTCGTCGAACATAAAAATGCCCGGATGCGCCGCCACCATACGGGCAAGCGCCACGCGTTGCTGCTGCCCGCCCGAGAGTCGCGCGGGGTAGCGGTCGGCAAAATCGGCTAGACCGAAAATGCCCAGATAGCGCTCGGCCAGCCTTTTGCGCGCCACGGCGTCGCCCGCATCCTTTACACCGGCGCATACGTTATCGGCCACCGTCATGTTGGGAAAGAGCTGATAGTTTTGGAACAGCAGGGCGCATTTGCGCTCCTGGGGCGACAGGTTGATGCCCGCCGACGAGTCAAAAAAGGTCACACCGTTGACGACGATCTTGCCCTCGTCGGGCGTCTCCACGCCGGCAATGCAGCGCAGCGTACAGCTCTTGCCACAACCCGAGGCACCCAGCAGCGCCACGCGCTCCTCGCCAGCCTCGAGCTGAATGTCGAGAGTAAAGCCGGGATAGCGCTTTTTGATATCCAAAACGAGCGACATAGCTTATCGACCTCCCTGCGGCGCCGCATCATCGCGCATGAGCTCGGCCAGTGCCTCGCGATCAATACGCAAGGCATCGCCGCCCGCCGGGTCGAGCGAATCGCCCTGTCCGGCGAGATCTTTGGCCTGTTTGCGCTCCGCACGGGAAAGGCCCCGCTCGCGATACTTTTGCGAATGCGCGGTGTACATGTTGATGAACAGAATGACCAGGAAACTGAACACGATCACGACGGCGACCCAAAAGAGGGCCACCGATGTGTTGCCGCCCATCCACTCAAAGTAGATGGCGATGGGGATGGTCTGCGTAATACCGGCGTAGTTGCCCGCAAAGAACAGCGTGCAGCCAAACTCGCCCATCGCGCGGGCAAAGGCGAGCACCGTGCCGGCGGCGATGGAGGGCCAGCCGAGCGGCATCATGAGCTTGGCAAAGATGCGACGTTCGGACCATCCCAAGGTTCGCGCGGCGTCGAGCATCTGCGTGTCGAGGCTCTCAAAGGCTCCGAGCGCCGTGCGGTAGACCAGGGGAAACGACACCACCACGGCAGATATCACCGCCGCGGGCCACGTAAAGACAATCGAGACGCCGTTCGCGATGAGCCACTGGCCCACCCCGGTCGAGCGACCAAACAGCATGAGGAGCAGAAAGCCGCAGACCGTGGGCGGCAGCACCATAGGAATCGTAAAGACCGAATCGAGCAGGCCCTTGATGCGACTCGAGGTACCCATAGTCTTCCACGCGGCGAACAGGCCCAGCGCAAAGGAGATCAGCAGGGCAAGACCGCTCGTTTTAATGGACACCCAAAACGGGCGATAGTCGATGTCGCCCAAAAAGGAAGCCATTTTTTTCATCCCAATCCTCGTACAAAAGTCTTGTAAACAGCTGCTCCATAGTCATCTGTTTTATGCCGTACACATCAAGCTCCGGAAGC
>DBGDZK010000135.1:0-7812 GCA_048373195.1 Collinsella sp. | reverse complement strand
CCGCACATGTGCGGATGAATGTGGGAGGTGTTCGGATAAAGTTGGTAATCAAGGGCTTCGATAGCGAGCACAATTTGATTTTTGAATTATGGACGAATTCCTCGTCAAGAGGGTAAAATAATGCCGACGGCAGCCCAAGTTGTAGTGAGCTGGGCAGAGCCGTTGCTTAACGAAGTTAGGTCATCGTCTTAGCGACGGTGACCTTTCTTTTTGGGCTTCGAGCCCTGCTTAAGTGCCTTGGAAAGGCCGACAAGGGCCGTGAGGAGCGAGACCATAGCGGTCAGGAGCTTCACGAACTCAGTGAAATCGGTCATGGGCATCACCTCCCATCGAATGGAGGGCTCTGCCCGGCACGAGGACTGCCGACAGCGAGGACGATTCTATCAGAGTGGCTGGCCCTCTTCATTCAATTCATGCTCCCCACCCTCGCCGAGACTGCAGGCGTGGCAGAATCGGCACCGAACGGTAGCGCGCCAGGGCACTGACGATGAACTATCCAAAACTAGCGAGGCGTGTCACCACGTGAGAAATCGCCACGGTCGATAACGCGATCGCTCATCTGTCGCGACACAGTGCTACCGCCGTGCGCCTGGCCGGCGGTGCGAACGCGGTCATCGCCGGCATCGGGAACGGCGCCGGCGTAACGGTTGCGAATCTCCCTCGCATAACCGCGACGCGCAAGAAGTTCATCGCGAACCGCCGGATCTTCGAGCAGGTCTTCGTCACACTTCGGTGTAATGAATTTAGGGAACGAATTGTAGGCGACGCCTTTGCTTGCTTTAGCCTGCTCGACCCACGCCGAGTATGCTTTCTTGAGTCGTCGGATATAAATCTCACAGCGCTTCTCGTATGGAAGCGCACGCTCGGCGTCCAACACGTTATTTTCGAAAGCCGTCTGCAATGACTTCAACGCGAAGCGTCCGTCAAGACGAGTCAGGTTGAAGGTGCACTTCGGATTGCCGGCTTCTTTGATATCGAGATCTGTCGCATAGACTCGATTGTTCTTGATGAAAATGTCTACGCCCCATGATGCAAGTAGTTTTTTGAACTGCTCCATATTCTTTACGCGACCTTCGTCAATCGCAATATGGATCAGCTCACGCAGATTGTTTTTATAACTGTACTCGCCGCGACCAATAATCTCCTTTTCCGTGTCGCGCGGTTGACGATCACGAATCTTCGAGTTTTTCTTACCCTTTTCAAGTTGGGCGAGATTCCAGTCCTTATCGAGTTCGCGGACCCACGAGGCGCGTTCGAACTTCCCGTGACGCCCGCCCGTCTCACAACGTTTTCCTGTCAGGAGATCCGTGCGGTTGATTGCCATGTGCACTGCGTAGCGTTTTCCCGCCTTGTCGCTTTCCTCGTGTAGCGCGAAGATAACTTGCTGATTCGGGTAATGCTTCGCGACCCATTGCCTTGCGTAGGCCATACATGCATCCGGCGTCATTTTACCGCCGTTGCACGAACATTCTTCGGGGAGAAACGCGAGAATCTGGTGGAGGATAGTCACGTTCTTCGCGCCGGCTCGCGAAGGCGTGTCGTGATGGAAAACCTTCCGCGTCATTGCCATTTTCGAAAACCAGTACTTATCGCATTTGATGTTCCAGCCATCACGGGCAAGGGCATGTTTCCCGTTGATGTACCGCCGAACGTTCTTTGCGTAGCGCTCGCTCGATACGCTCTTCTGCTTGATAACAGTCACTTTGCATCGCCGCCATCGGTGAAATAGCGACGCTCGAGCGTTCTCAAGAATTGAAAAGCGTAATCAGAACTTTTAGCAACGCGCCCGATGGCCATAAGAACGGCAGTTTCGTCGTAAGCCGAAAGTCCTTGCGCGTTTATGAAGTGCGCCAACTGGTTAAGGTTCGTACCCTGCTTCAAAAGCTCATGATAGATCTTCTCCACGCCGCCATGGTCGAAATCGATTTTCTCGATCTTCCCGTTAATTAGTACGCGCCGTGCATACGAGCTCACGGTCACGCCAAGGAAATCAGCATTGCTTTCGATTATCTTTTTTTCTTCCGGTGAAACCCTGATGTGCAATTCTTCAGTTCGAGATTTTTGATCAGCAATTTCCGCAAGACAAAAATCGATATCGAGATCGTCGGCATTGCATAAGACGAAACGTATGAGTTCCGCCTCACTCATCTCATGTCGCTTTGCGATTGCGATGATGGCTTTCTTCTCTTCATCGGAAAGAGACGCCTTGACGGTGTGTGGGCGGAGCCTGCTCATGATTCCTCCGGAAAACGAATCAGCGATCGGAGAGACCTCCGATCAAAACCTGCTATGCGATTCGCTTTCCTTTTGAGGAACGGCTAGCGTCGTTCCAAAAACGAAGAATCGTCTCCGCGATTCTTCATCGCGGAGTTTCAACTTCACAACAACCTTATCGCCGTAGCAGGCGATAAGCAAGGTCTGTGGCGTGGTGTTTTTGGGGTCCGAATGGGCCCACAAAAATGCCATCCACAGTCATCTTGCATGCCCCAGAAGGGGGCATAGACGAAGCGAAGCGTAGGCAGAAGGTGAGAGGCCTCATCTTCTTTCTCGAAAGGCTTCGGGAAGCAATTTAGACATCACCGGAGTTATCAGCTAGACGTCAAGGCCCATTAGTCTTCTACGTTCAGCGCGCTCCTCAGCAATTCTTTTTGATCCGGCAATGGCCTGCCCCTTTTTATCCTTGAGGCTCATCGGCTCTTCGGTTTTCTTTTTACTGGCATTCTTGTTTTCCACAACGGCCTCCTGATTGATTATTCTCCTATCGTTTATTCCCAAACTGAGCACATAAAAAGGCGGCCGAAACCGACCGCCCGCGAACAAATATGTATTCACCGAACGTAAGAGAAGGGGAACAAATGTACATTACTCCCAGTGACCGGCGACGTCGACAACCCAATGCTGTCCCGTAGCCTGCTGTTCATAATGTCCCTGGTCCTCAGAGGTGGTATACGAATCGTTTACGACAGATCCTCCGATGCCGCCGTTGTCCATATCATTATGAACCCATGAATAGGCAGCATCTTCGGAATCGAAGGGCCCTACCATAGTACCACCATGGTTTACCCAATAGCGAGGATGACGCGTGTATACCACGTTCGGTACCCAGACCTGGCTGTAATCGGTCTCCCAGTGCCCCTGCTCGGCAACCCACTTCTTCTGGCTACCGCCATTAGAAGAGGAATTATTGCTGCCGGAACCCTGTGAATTGCCGGAACCCTGCTTCGAGTCGGAGGAGTTTCCCTTGCTGTCAGACTTCGACGAGTCGGAAGACTTGTTATCCTCCTTCTTGGAGTCATCGGACTTCTGGTCCTTGTCGTCGGATTCTTTCTTCCCCTCGGACTTGGCTTCAGAGGCTTGCGCCGCCTTTTCTTCGCTTGGCTTCTTTTTGTCTTTATTCTTTACCGCTGTGGTGGTCCTTTCCGCAGAGCCGCTTTCTTGCTTTGCAACGCTGGAACATCCAAGTTGAGGTGCCATGAGGCACACCAGAAACGCAACGATAATAGCCTTTGTTCTCACACCGATCTCCCTATCCATGAAACCGGGCGTTGGACACTAGCCGGTATCCAACGCCCGGCTCGCATTTACATCTGCTCGCGGCGCTTCTTCCGGTCAAGGAAGACGCCGGCTGCCACGAGGACGGTACCGCCGATGACGAACGTCTCCCCGATGAGTCCCGCGCGGTCGCCGGTCTGGGCGAGGCTGCCGGGCTTAGCGGCCTCCGTGCCGGCGAGGTGCTTCGGGCTGTATGCCGCCTGCTTCTTCGCGGTCTCCTCCGCCTCCTGTCGGGCGATCTCATCGGAAAGCTCCTGCTCCACTGCGATGCGGTCGGACTTCGCCTGCTCGTAGGCGGCGAGTGCCGCATCATAGCCGGGCATGAGCCCGTCCACCACAGCCTGCTTCTCGTCCAGGATGGCCTTGGCGGGCGCGACCTTGGCACGTGCCTCGACTGCTGCGGCGAAAAGCGCGTTGAGGGCGTCATCCGCGTTCGCGTCATGGCCGGACACGAGCGCCGCTTCGACATCGATGGAGTTCAGCTTTGCCAGCTTGGCGTCTGCCTGCGCCTTCGCCTGCTCGGCTGCGGAGACCAGGGACTCGGCTGCGATGGCATCCGCCTTCACGGCATCGAGGGCGGCCTTGGTGTCATTGACGGCCTTTACTGCATCCTGCTCGCGCTGCTGTGCCTCTGCGAGCTTCGCGGCAAGACCGGTGAGGATGTCGAGGTTCGACTGTGCGTCATCGAGATCGGTCTGGGAGCCGGTAAGCCTGTCGGCGGCAACGCCGGTGTCGGCCTTTGCGGCATCGACGGCACGCTGGGCATCCGCGAGGGCGCGTGCGGTGCCGTCCGCCTTTTGCTTGGCGGCTGCGAGGACTGCCGCCTTCTCGGCCTGGCCGGCTGCCGCCGCGTCGTGGACGCTCTTTGCGGTATCGACCGCCTTCTTGGCGTCGGCGACGTCCTGGAAGAACTTCGCGAGATCGGCGTTCGCATCCATGACGTCCTGCTGCTTGGCCTCGGTGTCCGCCTTGGCGGAATCCAGCTTGGTCTGTGCGGTCGTTACGGCTGCGTTGGCGGCATCAAAAGCAACCTGCTTCTGCTGTACGGTCGACTTTGCCGTATCGACTGCCGCGTTGGCGGCATCGAGGTCCGATTTCGCCGCATCAAGCTCGGTCTGGGCATCCGTGACGCCCTGCTGCTTGGCGGCGACATCAGCCTTGGTGGCATCGACGGCACGCTGGGCATCGGCAACACCCTGCTTCGCGGCATCGACACCTGCCTGTGCGGAATCCGCTGCGACCTGCTTCTGCTGGACGGTTGTGGCGGCGCCGGCGGCTGCCTGCTTCTTGGATGCGAGATCGGCCTTGGCTGCGTCGAGTGCGCTCTTGGCGTTCTTGAGGCCGTTGATATAGGAGGTCAGCTTCTGCTCATACTCGTCGACGGACATGGGGTTCATGTTCCAACCGGAGCCGGACCAGCCGGAGATCTCTGCGGTGTAGCACTGCGTCTGAAGCCCGGACATGGTGCCCTTGGTGCAGGTTGCCATTCCCATAACGGCGAGTTCGGGATTGATGATGTTCATGTAATGGCCGACGGTGCCGCTACTGCCGTTCTCCCAGTGGCAGTTGTCTGCAATCCAATGGTTGATTGCGACACCGTTCTTTGCATAGAAATCATAGGCATCCTTGCCGACAAGACCAGTGACTCCATAAAGGGCCTCCGTTGCCTTGTCGAAAAAGCCCTTCTCCTGCTCGATCCACTGCCCACTCGGATCGATTCCGTAATTCCATGCCAGATTTTCGGCAAAATCATATTGACGGGCATGATCGAGCACGGTGTCGCTGTAGTTGGCATCTGCGATCGCACCGGCGATGAGCTTGTAGGTGACATGGAGCTCGGACAGGCCGACCGACTTGCGGTAGTCGTTGACGG
The DNA here is from genome assembly GCA_048373195.1 of Collinsella sp. GTDB lineage: Bacteria > Actinomycetota > Coriobacteriia > Coriobacteriales > Coriobacteriaceae > Collinsella. Next base: position 2,387 of record DBGDZK010000135.1, on the reverse strand, counting down.
ACTTCATCCACCTGATCGCATTGAGCATATTGTCAAGAGACGTGGCGTCCTTGGAGTTGCCGACTTCGGTCTTTCCGGCATATTGGGCGTTCAGGATGATGTTGACTGCGTCATCGGCACCCATGGCACGGAAGAAGCCGATGGCTCCCTGCTTGAGCTGCGCGTCGGCGGAATCGAGTTTCGCCTGTGCCTCGTCGACCTTCTGCTGGGCGGCGGTCACGGCGGCGTCAGCGGTATCCTTTGCGGTCTTGGCGTTCGCGAGCTCTACGTCGGCGGCTGCCTTGGCGGACTCGGCATCCTTGACAGCCTGCTTCGCTGCATCCAGCTTGGCGATGGCGTCGACGTTCGCCTGCTTGGCGGCATCGAGGTCGGCGTTCGCGGCAGCGAGGGCGGATTGGGCGGCGGTCACACCGGATTCGGCATCGGCCGCGGCCTGTTGCTTTACGGAGAGGGCCACCTGGGCATCATTTAGCTCGGTCTGTGCCGTTGCCGCGGCGGACTGCACCTGCTCGAGCTCGGACTCGCACTGGGACTGCACCGCTCGTGCGGCGGCGAGGGTTGCCTCTGCGTCCGCGACCTTCTGTTTTGCCGCATCGTACTCCGGACCGCTGGCGCCTGCCTCCGCTGCGGCGAGGTCTGCTTTCGCCTTCTCGTAGGCGGCGCTGGCGGCTGCGGCCTTCGCATCCGCCGCGTCCTTGTTCTGCTGGGCTGCGGCGAGGACGGCATCGGCGGAATCCTTTGCAGACTGGGCCGCAACCAGCTTGGACTGGGCATCGGCAAGCGTCGCGTTGGCGTTGTCGAGATCGGCCTGTGCCCTGCTCACGGCAGCCTGGGCGTCGCGCACGGCCTGCTCGGCGGCACGGATAGCCTCCGGGGTGGCGCCTACGGCATCGGCCTTGGCTTTATCGAGGGCGTCCTTTGCAGACTGGGCCGCCTTGATGGCGGACTGGTACGCTTCGTCCTTCTCGGATGCATCCGCCTTGGCGTCTGCGAGACCCGCCTTCGCCTGCTCGAGGTCCTTGCCGGCGGCATCGGCGGCGTCCTTGCCCTCCACGACCTGACGGGCGTACTCATCCATTGCCGCTCGGTCGGCTGCCGTACCGGCGTTGACTGCAGAATCGTAGGATGCCTTGGCCTGGTCGCGGGCGGAAGCCGCCTCGTTGTAGGGACCGGCGGCCTCATCGTAGGATGCCTTGGCGACGTCCTCCTTCGCCTTCGCCTCGTCGACCGCCTTCTGCAGGTCCGCGATGGTCTGTGCGGCGGATTTCGCGCCGGTACCGGATGCCGCGCCGGCGTGGGCGGCGATCGGCGACATCACGGCGGGGTGCTGTGTGCCCCCGTCACCGGTCTGGGCGAATGCCGTGAACGGTGAGATGAGGCTCGATCCGATCATGGCGGCCATGGTCGCCGCGGTGACGGTCAGACGCGCGATCCCCTTCGGAGTGTGAATCTTTTTGTTTGGCAGTGCGGCGAAGTGGTCGCCGCCGGCAGCGAAGTGCTTTCCCTGAGTCATTGCCATTCCATTCCTTTTCCGTTCCCTATCCGACTAGGTATCAGAGCTCTTTCCAATAAAGGTAATTATGCTCCTCATCTGGGATTGTTGTATATAGTCCGTTGGCATTTATACAACAATCCATGACTCTTTTTGTCATGGATATCTCGCCACTACAACGATCCTTTGGTCTACGCTGCAAAGAACTCAGATCAAAGTTTGGTTACTCACAAGAGCAATTTGCGAACCGTATCGACATGGACAGGTCTTACTACGCCTCGATAGAGGTCGGACGAAGAAATGTCAGTCTTTCCAACATCTGTAAAATTGCCAATGGATTCAACATGTCAATCGCTGCACTTATGACTGGTGTCACCGATATAACGGATTAGTCTATCAATCAGCGAACGCAGTGAGCGTATCAATCGACGGCGTAGCCGGCGGCAAGGTCACGGCACGTGACCGCGCAGCGAGCTTTGCGAGCGAAGGGGACGGCATCGCCGTCCCTATTTCTTTATAATATATTTCTCTATTAATTGGTTTCACCAAAATGGGTATAGCACAAGCTTCTGAACAGGCGTTTTATCAAAGAATTCGAAGCTACCGAATCATCAAAATGGTGAAATAATTTACCCAAAAGGGGGAAGCGCTTCACCAAAATGGAACCGACTGACAGCTGTTGAAAACTTTTATCCCCAAAATGGTGATTTCCTGTTTTCAGTGGAAAACTCGGGAAGTCATAATATTTACTTACCAGATTTACAAACGGAAGTGGTTCTTAGCCCCAAAACCAGAACAGGTCAGAAGCAAAAATAACTCCTGACCTGCGATTTTCCTGGTGCCCCCGGGCGGATTCGAACCGTCGACACCCGCTTTAGGAGAGCGGTGCTCTATC
>DBGDZK010000134.1:0-3915 GCA_048373195.1 Collinsella sp. | reverse complement strand
ATTATTTCTTTGAAATTCTTCAGATCATAATCCGTAGCGTTTTCCAAAGCTTTACAGACAATCAATTCTTCGTGCGTGAATTCTGTAAGTGTTTCTAAATGGTTTGCAAGAATTAGACCATAAATAACGCAAACCTTTGGTATTAAGGGAATTGAGACCGATTACGAGGTGCAGGTCACCGCTGCCGCAAAGAATCTCACGAGACGCAAAAAGTTCTTTATGGATGCATATCTAAAGAAATCTCGCACAGACATTGAATACAACGGTTTTTATCATGACGCGGAAGAAGACCGCGCCATCGATGAGGAGCGCAAGAATGCGCTTGCGTCCATGGGATACGGAATCATCACCGTCAGCCGTTATTCCTTTATGCATGCCAGCTCTTTTGTTAGGGTCATGGAAGCAATCCAGCGGAAAGAGGGCGTACGCCCCTCGCGTCTGCCAAAAGACTTTCAAATCATGCAAGAGGACCTGAGACAGTTTGTGCTCAGAAGGTTTATAGAAGAGAAAAAGCGAATTCAGAAGCAGCTTCGCCAGGATTCCGAAGAGCGTCAACGAATCGACCTCGAAAAAGCAACACTCGAAGGCATCACGCTGGATGACCCGACAATTAATGAAGTTGCAGCAATCGATGACATGCAGACTGTCGAATCCGACAGCCCATCATTTGCCCAAACAAGCAGTCTCACGCCCGAGGGCAAGGTCTTCGGTGCCGGAAACTAGGCCGGCTAACAAGGTGGGTACCCTAACGATGTGCAAAATTGCGAGTATTCAGCAAGGTCGGGTGTCTATCACCCTCGAGTGGATCCAAATGTGAAGCGAAATCACTCTTGCGTGAGAGCGTTAGGCAACATTTGAGGAAGAACTCATCGGATTAACACCCTAAGATAACTCTTGAACTGCATTATATGACCTGCAATAAATTAGCGGACCCCCTATAGTTGCAGAATACTCCATTTTTTGCACGGCACGAGGGTACCCACCTTGGCATCGACTATCAAAAAACGCTCAGTCCGGGATCTCGTCACCTATTCCCCATCATTTTGTACAACGAATTACCTGAACGTCATTGACATATGAACATGCACTCATATAATCGAAAGTAAATTATATGAGCGCATGTTCATATGAAAGGATATTGCAATGAGCATCCGCGTTGATGAAACGAAACTCGACATCGAGGCCACCGAACCCGCGATCCCGACCACCTGCTCGCCCGAGGACCTTCCCGACGAGGAGCTTCTCTACGACCTCGCCGACCTGTTCAAGGTCTTCAGCGACACCACGCGCATCAAGATCCTCTATGCCCTCATGGGCCGCGAGCTCTGCGTGGCAGACATCGCCGAAGCGACCGAAACCTCGCAGTCCGCGGTGTCGCACCAGCTGCGCACACTCAAGCAGTCGCACCTGGTTAAATTCCGGCGCGACGGGCGCAATATCCTCTACTCGCTCGCCGACGACCACGTCTACACCATGCTCAACCAAGGCATGAGCCACATCTGCGAATAGCGACCAACCACGGTACCAGCGCGGCCTGCACCCAAGCCGCAAATACAGAGAAAGGAACCCCCATGAAAAAGCAGTTCAAGCTCGACGAAATCGACTGCGCCAACTGTGCGCGCGAGCTTCAGGACGAGCTGGCCAAGCTCGAGGGCGTCAAATCCGTGTCCGTCAACTTCATGACCCAAAAATTGACGCTCGAAGCCGATGACGCCGAGTTCGACGAGGTACTCAACCGCGTTGTAGAGTTTACGGCCGACGCCGAGCCGGACTGCGAGATCATTCTCTAGCCCGGGTTTACGCCAACCTGCAAGGCCGCGCTTGCCGCGGCCTTTGCTCGCGAAATTATATGAGCGAGTGTTCATTCATTCAAATGGGAGGATACGAGGCATGACCACCGCCGATCCCAAAAAGAAAAAGAAGAAGCGTAAGAAGAAAGAGTCCCTTGAGCATAAGCGCAACCGCATCGTGGTAGCGCTGGGCATTTTTGCCGTGGTGTACGCCCTCGATGAGTGCGGCACCCTCACCGCCGCATTCGGTACCCCGGGCGACATCTACGCCAGCTTTATGCTGTTCCTCATACCGTTTTTAATTGCCGGCTACGACGTGCTGCAAAAGGCATTCAATAACATCCGCCGCGGCAAGGCCTTCGACGAGAGTTTCCTTATGGCCGTCGCGACCATCGGCGCGTTTGCCATGGTGCTCTTCCCCGATACCGACCCGCACATGGCCGAAGGCGCCGCCGTCATGCTGTTCTACCAGGTCGGCGAGCTGTTCCAGGCATACGCCGTGGGCAAGAGCCGTAAATCGATCAGCGCCATGATGGACATAGCACCCGACTACGCCAACGTCGAGCAACCCGACGGCTCACTCGAACAGGTCTTCCCCGATGACATCGCGGTCGGCACCGTGATCGTGGTCAAGCCCGGCGAGCGCGTGCCCATCGACGGCGTCATCGTCGAGGGCGAAACCCAGCTCGACACCGCCGCCCTTACCGGTGAGTCGGTCCCCCGCCCGGCCAAAACCGGAGACGATATCATCAGCGGCTGCATCAACATGACGGGGCTCATCCACGTGCGCACCACCAAGCCCTTTGGCGAGTCCACCGTCGCACGCGTCCTGGAGCTCGTGGAGAATGCCAGCGAAAAGAAGGCACGCACCGAGAACTTCATCACGCGCTTTGCCCGCATCTACACGCCCGCCGTCACCGGCGCTGCCGCGGTGCTCGCGCTCGGCGGTGGCCTGGTCACCGGTGCCTGGTCCGACTGGATTCTGCGCGGCCTGACCTTCTTGGTCGTCAGCTGCCCGTGCGCGTTGGTGATCAGCGTGCCGCTCAGTTTCTTTGGCGGCATCGGCGGCGCGTCCAAGCTGGGCGTTCTCATCAAGGGTTCTAACTACCTCGAGACGCTCGCCGACGTGGACACCGTCGTCTTTGACAAGACGGGCACCCTCACCAACGGCACGTTCTCGGTGGTCGCGGTACACCCCGAGGCAGGCTATACCGAGCAATCGCTGCTTGAAGTCGCAGCCCTTGCTGAGTCGTTCTCCGATCACCCCATCGCGCAGTCCGTACGTGTCGCCTACCAGGGCGAGGTCGACCCCAAGCGCGTAAGCGACTCCACCAACGACGCGGGCCATGGCGTGACGGCAACCATCGACGGCAAGCACGTCGTCGTTGGCAACGCAAAGATGCTCGCCGCGGCCGGAGTCGAAGCGCCCGATTGCGAGGTCGTCGGAACGATTCTGCATGTGCTCGTTGACGGCGTGTACGCCGGCCACATCGTGATTGCAGACACCGTCAAGGCCGATGCTGAGCAAACGATTCGCGACCTGCACGCCGCCGGTGTCAAGCGCACCGTCATGCTCACGGGCGACCGCGAGGAGGTTGCGGCGTCTGTGGTCAAGCAACTCAGTCTCGACGAGTTCCACGCGCAGCTGCTGCCGGGCGATAAGGTCGAGCGCGTCGAGGCGCTGCTTGCAACCGAGAGTGGCAAGGGCAAGCTCGCCTTTGTGGGCGACGGCATCAACGATGCGCCCGTGCTTACGCGCGCCGATGTGGGCATTGCCATGGGCGCTATGGGTTCTGACGCTGCGATCGAGGCCGCCGATGTCGTGCTCATGGACGACAAGCCGTCCAACATTTCCCGCGCGATCCGCGTGGCACGCAAGACCATGACGATCGTCTGGCAGAACATCATCTTTGCGCTGGGCGTTAAGCTGCTGATCCTTGTGCTGGCAGCGCTGGGCATCGCCAACATGTGGCTTGCCGTGTTCGGCGACGTAGGCGTGGCGATCATCGCCATCCTGAACGCCATGCGCGCGATGGGTGTCAAGAACTTGTAGCGTTCGTGGGCTGTCCGGCCGGGGCCGGGCTTGGTTTTGAAAACGTCCTCGACCAATGAAGTGCCCCCGTTC
>DBGDZK010000133.1:0-7395 GCA_048373195.1 Collinsella sp. | reverse complement strand
GGACATTGCTCGGGTGAATCTTCGTCTTGCGGCGCTTGGATTCGAAATCATGGCTTTTGTGCCGGGTGATGCTAACGTTCGCGGGCCGGTATTCGAGGGACTGCCGACGGTCGAGGCGCAGCGCGGTCGCGCGTCAAAGGTTGCTCTCAATATGCTTGAGCTTGCACATGGCGCCGATTGCGACATTGTGTTGGTCGGCGACCCCGATCTTTCCGATGCGGGCTGGGCGCAGTTTGCTCAAGTTTCCGCCGGATACGTGGACCTGCAATGCGAGCTTGAGCCCGGTTATGCCTATGTGCGCGGGCAGATTCATCACGACCGGCCCGACTCGAGCGTCCTCATCTTTAGGTCTCAGGAGTCACGTACGACGCTTAAGCCGGATTCCGTGTCGACGGATGCCGGAGCCGGCCTGCCGCGAAAGGCGGGGTCGATCGCTGTGAGCAATAGCGGATATGGGCGCTACGAAGGCGAGCTTGAGATTGCGCGGGTCGATCTTCCCGGTGACGAGCGCATGAACGTTGCGGGCCATATCACGCCCGAGGCAATGGAGCTGCTGCCGTTCATCAAACGCGGATTCGGGGTACGGTTCGTTTAGCGTGTGACCCGTGGGCTACAATTGGCCCATCATACGAAGGCGCCTCGTGTGGCGTGTGCCTGCGTTGGCCGATCTATATTCGGAGGATTCCCATGACCGTACTGTTTGTTGAATATCCCAAGTGCTCGACCTGTAAGAAGGCCAAGGCATGGCTGGATGAACATGGGGTTGAGTATATCGACCGCGATATCGTTTTGGACAATCCTACGGCTGATGAGCTTGCGACCTGGATTGCTCATTCGGGGCTGCCGGTGCGGCGCTTCTTTAATTCGTCGGGCATGAAATATCGAGAGCTGGGCCTGAAGGCGCGTCTGGATGCGGGCATGACGGATCGGGAGTGCTACGAGCTGCTGGCGACCGACGGCATGCTGGTCAAGCGTCCGCTGCTGGTGGGCGACGACTTTGCGATTCCCGGCTTTAGGGAATCGGCTTGGGCCGAGGCGTTGCTGTAGCGGCTGCGGAAAGTGCGACCCGGAATTCGCTTCCAGAATGGGATGCACTTTCCCAAAGTGGCCGGTTGCGGAAAGCACGTCCCATTCTGAGCTTCGATTGCGGGACACGGTTTCCGGTTGAGGGCTCGACAGGAAAGTAGGGACCAGTTTGAGCTTGAAATCTGGGACGCACTTTCCGCCGGCGGGCCTGCCCCAGTCAGTCCGCCAGCTGTGCCCATTCGTGCGGATCGTAGACCTTTACGTGCTTGTTGGGCTTGCCGCTCCAGTACTCTTCGTCCATAAAGGGCAGATATGCCTGAATGCCGGGGCAGATAAAGGGAATCCGCTGCTGTTGCAGTCGCTCGCGCTGGCGCTGCTCCAGGTGCGCCTCGGATATGACGGTCGGCATGCCGGACAGCTCGACGAGGCTTGCCTGGATTCGCTTAAGGTCGGGGAGTCCCGCGTGCCATGACATCCGCATGATTAAAAAGGATGCACGGCGGTATTTTGCCTGCACCACAGTAATGGCGGGGCGTAACGTGGGGTGAATTTTGTCCCGTTCGGGCCAAAGGTCGGCAGTGATCTCGAGGCCCAGGGTCTCCCATAGGTAATCAAGCTCTTCGTCCATGGCGCCTCGATATCTACGCGATCATTGATACTTCGATTGTGTTGCCTGGTGCTATCGTTTTCACGGTAGAATCTGCCAACGGTTGACGGCTACCGCTCACGGCGTTTTGCCCTTCGTGTACAGCGGTTGGCTTCACAGGTCCTTCACGGGTTGGACTAAATTAGGCCAATTTGACTGAATTTCAAAAAAGTCAAAATTGGGGCTTGCGTCACGGCGAGACTTCCCGTATATTTCTTTCTTGCGCAAAGGCACAGCCGAGCGCAGCGATGCAGTCATTGGGATGTCGTCTAATGGCAGGACAGCGGATTCTGGTTCCGTCAATGGGGGTTCGACTCCCTCCATCCCAGCCATTGCATTTGCTACATATGGCCCGTTCGTCTAGCGGTTTAGGACGCCGCCCTCTCAAGGCGGAGATCACCAGTTCGAATCTGGTACGGGCTACCAAAATTGAACGCCCGGGCCTCGTAAGAGACCTGGGTTTTGTGTATTGACCGTATATACGGCGCCTGCCGTGTTTCGCTCAGATCGAGGAGTAGCCATGGATCTGCCCATCAGCTTGCAAGACATCACGTATGCCGAGAACTATCTGGCGCAGGGCGACCTGGCTACGGCGACGCCGCTGCTGGAGCGTCTGGTGGAGCTCGCCGAGGAGTATATTGATGCTGAGTGCAAGACGGAGGAGAAGCGTCAATACTTTAGCTTCGATAGCAAGTTTGAGCGCTTGGCCTATCGCCGCGTGGAGAAGGATCCGCGCGAGCTCGTGCAGGTCGAGGTGCCGTTTGACCGCCTGTACTCTGATATGGCGTTTGCCTACATTCGCCAGCAGGATTATGTGAGCGCTCGTAATGCCCTGATGCAGGCTGTGCGTTGGGACCCCATGAACTGCAACTATCGCTTGGATTTGGCCGAGCTGTTCCGCGCACTCGAGGACAAGCAGGAATGGGCATCGCTCTCGTTCTCGGTGCTGGAGCGTGCAAGCGATGGCAAGTGCGCCGCCCGCGCTTACGCCAATCTAGGCCAGTACTTCTTGGAGCCCGAGACCGAGAACGTTTCGGCTGCCGTGGGCTGCGCGCGTCTGGCGCTGCGCCTGGCGCCCAACGATGCGCATACGACGCGCCTGCTCAACAAGATCCATACCACCTATCCGGATGCCGCCGATGAGAGCGACGAGCACGTGATGGGTGAACTGGCCCTGCAAGGCGTTCCGACCTCGCCTTCGGCCGAGATTGCCATCTGCCTGATTATGTGCGCGACCGATGCTGCAAGCGACGGCGACAAGCAGGAGGCGACGCGCCTGACGGTGCGTGCTCGCGACTTGGTGGGCGAGGAGGCCTGCGCGGCGATTATTAAACTGGTGCGCGAGAGCGATGCCGAGCTCAATGCCGAGCGCAAGGCAAAGCGCGAGACTGCGGGCTCAAACGCCGATGGAGCCAAGGGGGCCGGCGATGCCCAGTAAGCGCGAGCGCAAACTCATTTCCAAGAATCGCTCGGCACATCACGAGTACTTTATCGATGAGACGTTTGAGTGCGGTATTGAGCTGAGCGGCACCGAGGTCAAGTCGATTCGCGAGCGCGCCTGCCAGATCACCGATACCTTCGCGCTGATCCGCGGAGGGGAGTGCTGGCTCGTCGGCCTGCATATCCACCCTTATAGCCATGGTGGCGTGTGGAATCGCGATCCCGACCGTCGGCGTCGTCTGCTGCTGCACCGCAAGGAGATTGACTTTCTTGACGGCAAACTTCGCAACCGTGGTTATGCGCTGGTTCCGTTGGAGCTCTACTTTAATACCGACGGCCGCGTAAAGCTGCTGCTGGGTCTAGGTCGCGGCAAGAAGCTCTACGACAAGCGCGAGGACATGGCCAAGCGTGATGTCCAACGCGAGATCGACCGCGCCCTTAAGGAACGCAACCGCTAGGCACTCTGTATAAGTTGCGGTGGAATACGGACTGTTTTGCCTGTTTGAGGGACTATTCAGTCCCTATTTCACCGCAACTGTGGGTGTCTCATCTTTCTTACTGTTCTGACACATATGTCTCAAAGGCGGCGTCCGTTATGGGTGCCGCCTTTTTTTGTGGGTACATACATCCATGAGGTTCAATTCTGGGTTAGGGGAGTGATCGTTATGGACAAAACTGCGTTCTTTACGATGCCGAGCGGCCTGTATGTGGTGAGTGCCGCGGCCGACGGGCTGCGTGCCGGCTGCGTTATCAACACAGCGGTGCAGGTGACATCCGCCCCGGCGCGCATCTCGGTTGCCGTGAACAAGGAAAATGTCACGTCCGGCGTAATCGCATCGGCTAAGGCTTTTGCGCTGACCGTGATTGACCAGACCGCCGACATGCTCTATATCGGCAACTTTGGCTTCCGCACCAGCAGCGATTACGACAAGTTTGCCAAGTACGAGACCCACGAGACCGCGCTGGGCATGCCCTATGTGCCCGAGCACGCGGCGGCGCTGTTTAGCTGCCGTCTGATTGATGCCGTGGATGTGGGCACGCACCTGCTCTTTATCGGTGAGGTCGAAGATGCCGAGCGTCTGAGCGGCGAGGCCCCGCTGACCTATGACTACTACCACAAGGTGTTAAAGGGCAAGACGCCGCCCAAGGCTTCGTCGTATCAAGGCTAGAAATGTTCTAAAAATACTTGCATTATATTATTGAGAATATATACTAATAAGCAAGTACACCAGCAGTCACGTTCGAGAGGAAAACATCATGGCTGAGGAGAAGAAGACGTATAAGTTCGTGTGCACCGTTTGTGGTTACGAGGTTGAGGTCGACACGCCCGAGCTGCCCGAGGACTACGTGTGCCCGGTGTGCGGCGTCGGTCCCGATCAGTTTGAGCTCGTCGAGGAGTAACTCGCAGGCACACGGCGAAAGCCGAACATAGCTCTGTCCAAGGGTCCCGGTCGAATTCTCGGCCGGGACCCTTTTGATTTATCTGACGGTTTAAAACGGTCTCACGTGTTACAGATTAAGACGTTATATCTGGACAGTCACGCCATCCCAATTACATCCCCGTTAGCAGCACGATGTCGAGAATCGTCACGATGACGCCGATCCCTACGAGCAGCGCGTTGAGCGGGCGCGAGTTGGCGTATTTGCCCATAACGCGGGCTGAGCTGGTGAGCCGTATGAGCACAAAGACCGTAATCGGCAGCTGAAGCGACAGCAGTGCCTGACTCCAGATGAGACCTTCAAAAGGATTTGGGATGACCAGACACGCCGCCACTGCGCCGGCGAAACAGGCCGCTACCCCGATCGAGGAATGTCGGTCGTGGATGTCGTATTCCTCGTCGAACATGCCCGCGGTGATGGTTCCCGCCGCCATGCCCGCTGTCACGCTGCTCGATAGTCCCGCGAACAGCAGCGCTACCGCAAAGATGGTCGAGCTCGCCGGGCCCAAGATGGGGGAGAGCGTGGCCGCTGCGACGGCGAGGTCGTCTACGACAATGCTGTGCGCAAAGAAGGTCGTTGCGGCCAGGATGACCATGGCCGAGTTGATTGCCCAGCCCACGCCCATCGAAAAGAGCGTGTCGAAGAGCTCATAGCGCAGACGCTCTTCGATAACCTGCTCGCCTTGGCCTTCGAAGTGCATGGATTGGATGACCTCGGAGTGCAGAAAGAGGTTGTGGGGCATAACGCCCGCACCCAGGACACTCACGATAATCGCGGCAGAGCCAGTGGGCATACTGGGCGTGATCCAGCTTGCGGCGGCTTGCGGCCAGTCGACCTTGACTAGTGCAAGCTCGGCCAAAAACGAGAGTCCTACCACGCCTACGAGGGCGATGATCCAGCGTTCGGCACGCTTGTAGGAACTCGTCATGAGCATCGCCATCGATACTGCCGCCACGATGACGCAGCCCGCACGTACGGGCAGCCCAAAGAGCATTTGAAGGGCAATCGCGCCACCCAAGACTTCGGCCATGGCGGTGGCGATGGTCGCGAGATAGGCACTGGCGAGCACCGTGCGTCCAACGAAGCGGGGGAGGTAACGTGTCGTGGCCTCGGCAAGACAGGCGCCCGTGGCGATGCCCAGGTGCGCCGCGTTGTGCTGCAAGACGATCAGCATAATCGTGGACAGCGTGACGATCCACAGCAGCGCGTAGCCAAACTGCGAGCCCGCGGCCATATTGGAGGCCCAGTTGCCCGGGTCGATAAAGCCGACGGTCACGAGCAGCCCGGGGCCGATATTCCGCGCAATGTCTAGGCCTCCGTGACCGCCGGTGCGGTGCGAGCCAAAGTGTTGTTTGAGATGGTTGAGCATGGTGCGCTCCTGCGTGCCGTTTGTTTGACGCCGCAAAGGATACCCGTTTTAGGCTCAAAAGTTAGCTACGACTAACAAAATAGTTGTATTTGAATGGGGTGGGGAAAGGGGGTTGCCGAAATGTCTTGATCTGTAACAACTGGGGATGGAAATTGGGTCTAGGTGTTACAGATCAAGACAGGAAGAAATGGTCCTATGGAAAATCTCGATCTGTAACAGCTGACCGCCAAAACTGACCCTTCGTGTTACAGATTGAGACATTCGGAACCGTCTCTCGAAAACATCTTGATCTGTAACAGTTAGTCGTCGAAATTGGGTCTTACTGTTACAGATTGAGATGTTTGAAGCGGTGAGCTTACAGGCCGAACTTGGGGCCTATGTTGTCGCCCTCGAGGTCGGCGGTGTCCACTCGTAGGGCGTGCGTTACGCGATTGTTTCGAAACGGGTGGGAAACACAACGGGCCGGCGGTGCTCCTAGTATGCCTATTCAACTGACTGTCTAATATCTAGGGGAGGATCGCGATGCAGGCAGATTCCGCTCAGCAGCAGGGCCTTTATCGCCCCGAATTCGACCACGATGCATGCGGCATCGGCGCGCTTGCCGATATCAACGGCGAGCGCCATCACCAGATCCTGGACGACGCACTGTCCATTCTGGTCAACTTGGAGCACCGCGGCGGCACGGGACTCGAGAAGAACACCGGCGACGGCGCCGGCATCCTGTTCCAGGTTCCGCATCACTTTTTCCGTAAAGAGGCTCAAAAGTGTGGCCAGATTCTGCCGGCAGAGGGCGACTATGGCGTGGCCATGCTGTTCTTCCCGCAGGACGAGAAGGGCGTAGAGGATGCCCGCCGCGTGTTTGAGGAGGGCTGCGCCGAGGCCGGCGTGCCGCTGCTCTTTTGGCGCGAGGTGCCGGTTGACCCGCACGACCTGGGCGAGACGGCCCGCGCCTGTATGCCCACTATCCTGCAGGCCTTCCTGGGCCGTCCGGACGACACGCCCGCCGGCGATGCCTTCGAGCGCCGCCTGTACGTGTGCCGCCGCACTATCGAGAAGAAGGCCGACGCTGAGTTTGCCCTGCGCGACAAAATCTTCTATGTATGCTCCATGAGCTCGCGCACCATCGTGTACAAGGGCATGCTGGTCGCCACGCAGATGCGCCGCTTCTTCATCGATCTCAACGACGCCGCCGTCAAGACGGCCGTGGCGCTCGTCCACTCGCGCTACTCCACCAACACCACGCCCAGCTGGGAACGCGCGCACCCCAACCGCTTTATCATCCACAACGGCGAGATCAACACCCTCAAGGGCAACGTCAACTGGATCCGCGCCCGCGAGCCCAACCTGTACAGCCCCGTGCTGCAGCATGATCTTGAGCGCGTGATGCCCATCATCAACCGCGAGGGCTCCGACTCCGCGATTCTGGACAATGTGCTTGAGTTCCTGGTCATGAACGGTCGCCCGCTCACGCGTG
>DBGDZK010000132.1:0-5313 GCA_048373195.1 Collinsella sp. | reverse complement strand
CGACAAGGCGATCGCCGCGGCCGCGGGGCGCCTGCCCGTTGTGCTGCTCGACCGCGACGTTGCCGACGGCGGTGTCGATCTGGTGACATCTAACAACCGTGAGCTGGTCGCCGGCCTGGTAGACGCCTTGACCGCCGCTGGCAGCGAGCGCCTGTGCCTGCTCACCGAGGCGAGCGACGACAGCCCCGTGCGTCGCGAGCGCGCCGAGGCCTTTACCGACGAGCTGTCGCGACGCGGCCTTGCCGGCGAGGTTGTCACCTTGGCCGATGGCGGTGCCACGGGCGTTGGTCGCTTGGACGAGACCATCCGCGGCTATGCAGGCAAAAAGCTCGGCCTCATTGCCGTCAACGGCCTAGTTTTCCTGCGTCTGACCGAGGCGCTGGCGCAGCTTGGTCCCTCGCTGCCGGCGGGGCTCAAGATCGCGACGTTTGACGACTACCCTTGGAACCATGTGCTCTTTGGCGGCGTCACCACGGCCGCGCAGGATACCCTCACCATTGCCGAGCGCGTGGTCGAGCGCCTGTCCGAGCGCATCGACGTCGTTACCACCACCGTGGGCGAGGCCGCAAAGCTGGCGCCCAAACGCATCGAGATCCCCGGCCACATCGAACACCGCGCCTCGACCTCGCGCTAGTCTGTGTGATAATATATAGACAATGTCATACAGGAGGTATCCATGGCTGCGTCTGTGCTGAGTGTGCGAGTGGACTCGTCAATTAAAGACTCATTTGCCGAGCTGTGCGAAGAACTTGGCATGACTTCGTCTGTTGCGGTCAATATGTTTATGAGACAGATGCTGCGCGAGCGTTCGCTGCCGTTTGTTCCTTCACTTGGTAAAAGCTCTGCGAGCGAAAGCGCCGCGGCGGGCATTTTGGATACTGCCCAGATTGAGTCCGCCGTCTGCGAGGCGGCCAGCTCGATTCCCGCCATCAAAACCGTGATTCTTTTTGGTTCGTATGCCCGGGGCGAGGCGCATGTCGATAGTGATATTGACTTGCGTCTCGAAGTCGATCGCGAGCAGGGCTTTGGTCTTTTCGCGCTGTCGGCATTTGGCGAGGCGGTGCGCAAAGAAACCGGGAGGCAGGTTGATCTCGTCTCGAGCGACCATCTTGATGACGATCTTGCCGCGGTAATCGAGCGCGAAGGAGTGATCCTTTATGATCGCGCGTAAGTCAGACGGTCTCCGCGCCCAAGAGGTTTTGGAGGCCATCTCCGAAACGAACGAGCGCATCAAGGCTTTTGATATCACCGAGGACCAGTTTCTGCATGCGAATGACGTACGGACGAGGGCGTTGGCGGACTCCCTTTTGATGTGTGCGCTTAGGGTGACGGAAGAAGCGGGCAAATTGTCGGAACGCTCGCAGCGGCTTCATCCCGAAATCGAATGGCGTGGAATTGTCGGCATGAGAAATTATCTTGCGCATGATTACGGCAATGTCGACCGCTCGGTTGTTTGGGATGCGGTGACGATGGAGTTCCCCACGCTGGAACGAGCCTGTAGACAAATTGTCTCCGAATCTGAACGCTAACCAATCGTTCGCAACAGCCTGTTCGCCCACGTTTTTTGAGCGCTTGATACGCTTTAACCCTGCGGAAACATTTTTCTGCGATAGTATCTGCGATATAGACCAGTCGAAACCCGCCCGAAAGAAAGGGGAGCGACATGAACCAGCAGAACATCGATTACGTACTCCGCTCCGTAGAGCAGCGTGATATCCGCTTTGTGCGTCTGTGGTTTGTCGACATTCTCGGCCGCCTCAAGAACTTTGCCATTAGCCCCGAGGACCTCGAGGTCGCTTTTGAGGAGGGTATTGGCTTTGACGGCTCCGCCATCGAGGGCTTTGCCACGCCCGAGGAAGCCGACATGCTCGCATTCCCCGATGCTTCGACCTTCCAGATCCTGCCGTGGCGCCCGAGCCACAACGGCGTCGCCCGCGTGTTCTGCGATGTGTGCACTCCCGATCGCAAGCCGTTTGCCGGCGACCCGCGCGATGCCCTGCGCCGCATGTTCCGCAAGGCCGAGAAGGCCGGCTATCTGCTCAACGTGGGTGCCGAGCTGGAGTATTACTACTTCCCCGACGAGCACACCCCCGAGCCGCTCGACAACGTGGGCTACTTCGATCTTTCGGTGAGCGATGCCGCCCGCGACCTGCGTCGCAACACGGTCCTCACGCTCGAGAAGATGTCCGTGCCCGTGGAGTACACCTTCCACGCCGCCGGCCGCTCGCAGCACGGCATGAGCCTGCGCCACGCCGAGGCCCTGAGCATGTCCGACGCCGTCACCACGGCCAAGCTCATCATTAAGCAGCAAGCTTACGAGAGCGGGTGCCACGCTTCCTTTATGCCCAAGCCGTTGGCGGGCGAGGACGGCAGCGCCATGTTTTTGCATCAGTCGCTATTCGACCACGACGGCAACAACGTGTTTTGGGGCGAGGACGACGAGAAGTACCATCTCTCCGATATCGCCAAGCACTATATGGCCGGCATCCTGGCGCATGCCCGCGAGATCAGCGCCATCACCAACCCCACGGTCAACTCGTACAAGCGCATCACCACGGGTGGCGACTCCGTGCCGCAGTACGCCACGTGGGGCCTGCGCAACCGCGCGAGTATGGTCCGCATTCCGGTCTACAAGCCCGGCAAGCCGCTGTCCACGCGCATCGAGCTGCGCAGTCCCGACCCCATGGCCAACCCGTACCTGGTCAACGCCGTCACGCTGGCGGCTGGTCTGGACGGCATCGAGCGCAAGCTGGAACTCCCGCCCGAGGCAACGGCCGAGACGCTCAAGCTTACCGACCGTCAGATGGTCGAGGCCGGCTACGCGCCGCTGCCGCGCTCGCTCAAAGAGGCGCTCGACGTGTTTGAGGACTCGCAGTTTATGAAGGATGCCCTCGGCGAGCACATCCACAGCTTCTTCCTCAAAAAGAAGCGCGACGAGTGGCATAAGTTTGAGTCTACGATCACCGAGTGGGAGATCAAGCACTACCTGGCGAACTCCTAATCGCGCTGGCTTGTTCCAGTACGATTGAGCTCATTTCTTTGGAGGCCGATATGTCCGAAAAGAGTGCCCTGTTCATGGCGCGCACGACGCGCTTCCACGAGTTTGCCCGCAGCCTGACGACCACCCTGGGTGTCGAGGTGAGCCTGGCAACCCCCGATTCGCCGACTGCGGCGCACGACTTTGACCTGCTGATCCTCGATTCCGACGGCATTCGCAGCGACCGCATCGATCAGATTGCCAAGTGGCTTGACGATCGTGGCGGCGTCCCCATGCTGGTGATCGTCGACGATGAGGCCCTTGGCACCCTGCGCCTGCCGAATCACGCGCATGCCGACTTTGTGTGCCCCACGGCGACGCCCAACGAGCTCAAGGCTCGTGCGCAGCGCCTGATGGGCGAGGAGGAGACCGTCACCGCCGACGATGTGCTCAACATCGATAACCTCGAGATTAACCTGGCCACCTACCAGGTGACGCTCGATGATGAGCCCATCGACCTGACGCTGATGGAGTACTCGCTGCTGAGCTTTTTGGCGACGCACCCCAACCGCGCCTACAGCCGCGAGGTGCTGCTGCACCGCGTGTGGGGCTTTGAGTACTGCGGCGGCACGCGCACCGTCGACGTGCACATTCGACGCATCCGCTCCAAGGTGGGTCCGCAGATCGCGGCGCACATCACCACCGTCCGTGGCGTGGGTTATCTGTTTAAGGACTAGATTTCCACCACAAAGGGGACAGGCACCTTCGTGGTGGTTTTGCCGCATGCGTGGATCCCTTTCGAGTTTGCAGCAGAACTTAAGCCTTCCTAAAAGATTGCGTTCTCATACACGTTCGCCCGCATATTGGGGTACAACTCAACGTGAACAATGATGGCCCGCCACATGTTTGGCGGGCCTTTGGTTATTTGACGAAAGGATCGCAGCTATGAGCGAGTACGATTCCCAGCGTCCCCAGGATGCGGGCAACGCCGGCGAGACCCAGCAGCAGCCGCGCGTGCAGGTGGAGTCGACGCCTGCCGGTAGCAACATTCCCTACGTGCAGGCTTACGACACGCAGACCGGAAAGCCGCTGGGCAGCCAGCAGGTTGTAAACAAGCACACAGTGGTCAAAACCAAGACCAAAAAGTTGCCGATCTTTATTACGGCACTCGCCGGCTGTGCCTGCGGCGCCCTGCTGGTCATTGCGCTCATTATGAGCGGCACGCTCGATATCGGTGGCGGCAAGAATGCCGTGACGGCGGGTGCTTCGGGTTCATCGACGCAAAAGATTACGATTGATTCCGAGGACACCACGCTGGCCGAGGCCGTTTCTGCCAAGGCATTGCCCTCCGTGGTTTCCATCACCGCCACTTCGAGCGGTAGCCAGAATGGCTCGCTTTCGCAGTCTGCCGACGAGTCGGACAACTCGGGCAGCGTCGGTTCGGGCGTGGTGTTCGATACCGAGGGCCACGTCCTCACCAACAACCACGTGGTCGATGGCTATGACCAGTACGTGGTTACCATGGACGACGGCACTACATATGAGGCCGAGTTCGTTGGCAACGACGCCTCGAGCGACCTGGCCGTCATCAAGCTCAAGGATGCCGATGCCTCCAAGCTCACGCCGATCGAGATTGGTGATTCCTCCAAGCTCAACGTGGGCGAGTGGGTCATGGCGATTGGCTCGCCCTTCGGCAACGAGCAGTCTGTCTCCACCGGTATCGTCTCGGCGCTGTATCGCTCCACGGCCATGAGCTCTACCAGCGGTAACACCATCTATGCCAACATGATCCAGACTGATGCCGCCATCAACCCGGGCAACTCCGGCGGCGCGCTCGTCAACGACAATGGTGAGCTGGTGGGTATCAACTCGCTCATCGAGAGCTACTCGGGCTCCAGCTCGGGCGTGGGCTTTGCCATTCCGGTTAACTACGCCAAGAACATTGCCGACCAGATCATCGACGGCAAGACGCCGGTGCATCCGTACATGGGCGCCACGCTTTCGAGCGTCAATGCGCTTAACGCCCGCACCAACAAGCTGAGCACCGATAGCGGCGCGTATGTGGCGAGCGTCGTTGAGGATGGTCCTGCTGCCAAGGCCGGCATTCAGGAGGGCGACGTCATCACCAAGCTGGGCGACGACGAGATCACGAGCGCCGATGGCCTGATCATCGCGCTGCGCAGCCACGAGGTGGGCGAGAAGGTCGAGATCACGCTCATGCGCGGCAAGGAAGAGAAGAAGGTCACCGTCGAGCTGGGCTCCGATGAGGAGCTGCAGAACCAGCAGCAGGACGACAGTTCGACCGACACCGGCAACGGCGGTATTACCGACGAGCA
>DBGDZK010000131.1:0-5321 GCA_048373195.1 Collinsella sp. | reverse complement strand
CGCTCACGCGTGCCGCGTCCATGTTGCTGCCCGAGCCGTGGGACCACAACGACAGCCTGAGTGAGGAGTGCCGCGCCTACGACGCTTACCAGTCCATGCTCATGGAGCCGTGGGACGGTCCTGCCGCTATCGCCTTTACCGACGGCCGTACCCTGGGTGCCGCCCTCGACCGTAACGGCCTGCGCCCGGCTCGCTATTACGTGACGCGCGACGGCCGCTTTATGTTGGCGAGTGAGGTGGGCACCATCGAGGTGAGCCCCGAGAACATCCTGACGAGCGGCTGTCTGGGGCCGGGCCAGATGCTCGAGGTCGACTTTGCCCGCGGCCGCGTGATCTACAACGACGAGCTGCGCGCTCGTTACGCCAAGGAAAAGCCCTATCGCGACTGGATCGCCGAGGAGACGCTGACCGTCGACGCGCTCGACAAGCCCGTCGCGCCCACGCCCGCCGAGGATACCGAGGTGCCCGCCGCCGTGCGCATGGCCAAGCTCGGGTATCACTGGGATGATGTTGACGAAGTCGTGCGTCCCATGGCCCAGCAGGGCAAGGCGCCGCTCGCCTCGATGGGTATCGATGCGCCGCTGGCCTGCCTGTCCAAGAAGACGCGCTCGTTCTTTGACTACTTCTATCAGCTGTTCGCCCAGGTCACGAACCCGCCCATCGACGCCCTTCGCGAGCATATGGTCACCTCGACCACGCTCTACCTGGGCAACCACGGCAACCTGCTCGAGGACTCTCGTACGGCCTGCCAGCTGGTTCGCCTGGAGCGCCCACTGCTGAGCGAGGAGGAGTTCGACCGCATTTGCGCCATCGACCGCGTGGGCTTTAAGACCCGCCGTTTCCGTGCCGTCTACCGCCGCGATGCCGGCGAGGGCGCGCTGCAGGCTGCGCTCAAGCAGCTTGCCGAAGACGTCGAGGCTGCGGTTCGCGATGGCGTGAACATCGTGGTGCTGAGCGACCGTGCCGCTGCGGGCGAGGTGCCCGTGCCGTCGCTGCTCGCCGTGGGCTGTGTGCACAACCACCTGATCCGTGCCGGCGTGCGTACCTTTGCCGACATCGTGGTGGAGTGTGGCGACGCCGTGTCCCCGCACGACTTTGCGGCGCTGGTGGGCTACTCCGCGAGCGGCATCTATCCGTACAACGCGCATGCGTGCATTCGCGACTTGGCGGCGCACGGCGATCTGGACGTGACAGCCGAGCAGGGCATCGCCAACTACAACAAGGCTGCGACCGCCGGCATCGTCTCCATCATGTCCAAGATGGGCATCTCCACGGTGCAGAGCTACCACTCCGCGCAGATCTTCGAGGCCGTGGGCTTTACGCCGGAGTTTGTCAACGCGTACTTCGCCGGCACGGTGAGCCGTGTGGGCGGTATGGGTGTCGAGGACGTCGAGCGCGAGCAGAATGAGCGCTACGACGCCGCGCTCGCTATCCTTAAGAGCCCGGCTCCCGATCAGCTGCCCACGTTGGGTCTGACCAAGTGGCGCCCGCTCGGCGGCGAGGATCACCTCATCGATCCGCAGACTGTCTACTTGCTGCGGACCGCCTGCCGTGAGGACAGCTACGACACCTTTAAGGAGTACAGCGCCCGCCTGCACCGCACCGGCCGTGCCGTGCGCCTGCGCGACCTGCTGGACTTTGATGCCGGCGGCCGCACCCCGGTGGCACTCGACGAGGTCGAGCCCGCGCTCAACATCGTTCGCCGCTTTAACACCGGCGCCATGTCGTACGGTTCCATCAGCAAGGAAGCACACGAGTGCATGGCCATCGCCATGAACCGCCTGCACGGCCGTTCCAACTCGGGCGAGGGCGGCGAGGATCCGCGCCGCGAGACCCCGCTGGCTAACGGTGACTCCAAGAATTCCGCCATCAAGCAGGTGGCAAGCGCGCGCTTTGGCGTGACGAGCCGCTACCTGTGCAGCGCCTTTGAGATTCAGATCAAGATGGCCCAGGGCGCCAAGCCCGGCGAGGGCGGCCACCTGCCCGGCAAGAAGGTCTACCCCTGGATCGCCGAGGTCCGTCAGTCCACGCCCGGCATCGGCCTGATCTCGCCTCCGCCGCACCACGACATCTACTCCATCGAGGACCTGGCGGAGCTTATCTTCGATCTTAAGAACGCCAACCCCGGCGCACGCGTGTCGGTCAAGCTGGTCAGCGAGGCCGGCGTCGGCACCATCGCCACCGGTGTGGCCAAGGGTGCCGCCGACAAGATCTTGATCAGCGGCCACAACGGCGGCTCCGGTGCTGCGGCGCGCGATTCGATCTGGCACGCCGGTCTGCCGCTGGAGCTTGGCCTTGCCGAGGCCCAGCAGACGCTGCTGCAAAACGGCCTGCGCTCACGCGTGGTGCTCGAGGCCGATGGCAAGCTCATGGACGGCACCGACGTCGCCGTCGCCTGCCTGCTGGGTGCCGAGGAGTTTGGCTTTGCGACCATGCCGCTCATCTCCATGGGCTGCCTCATGCAGCGCGACTGCCAGCAGGATACCTGCCCGGCCGGCATCGCTACGCAAAACTGCCGCCTGCGTCGCGGCTTCCGCGGCAAGCCCGAGCACGTCGAGCGCTTTATGCTCTTTGTTGCCGAGCAGTTGCGCGAGGTCATGGCGAGCCTGGGCTTCCGCACCATCGATGAGATGGTCGGCCATCCCGAGTGCTTGCGCCAGATCGAGGTCCCGGACAACCGCAAGGCCAACCTGCTGGATCTGTCGCCCGTGCTGGCGAGCGCGACCTGTGAGTTTGGTGCCCACATCCCGGGTGCCGACGGCCGTCACTTCCTGCCCCAGATGGCTGCCGACAGCGAGCTTGACAAGACGCTCGACTCCACGTTGTTTGTGCCCTATACGGCCGATGCCCGTGCGCACCTGCGTCCGATTCGCTTTCGCGCCGACATCGCCAACGTCAACCGCTGCGTGGGCACCATCTTGGGCAACGCGGTGACCAAGGCGCATCCCGAGGGTCTGCCCGCCGGCTCCATCACCATCGATTGCGATGGTTCGGCCGGTCAGAGCTTTGGCGCTTTCCTGCCGCGCGGCATTACGCTCAACGTGTGCGGCGACGCCAACGACTACTTTGGCAAGGGCCTTTCGGGCGGCGAGGTATCGGTGCGCCCCAACCCGCATGCGACCTACAAGTTCGACGAGAACATCATCGTGGGCAACGTTGCGTTCTTTGGCGCCACGAGCGGTCGCGGCTTTATTAACGGCCTTGCCGGCCAGCGTTTCGCCGTGCGCAACTCCGGTGCCACGGTGGTGGTCGAAGGCTGCGGCAACCATGGCTGCGAGTACATGACGGGCGGTCTGGCGCTCATCCTGGGCGAGGTCGGACAGAACTTCGCCGCCGGTATGACTGGTGGCGTGGCTTATGTCTTTGACCAGTACGGCACGCTCGATGCCCGTGTGAACCACGCGAGCGTTGAGCTTAAAGCCCCGACGGCCGGCGAGCTGGCGCAGATTCGCGAGCTCATCCAGGAGCACGTGGACGCGACGCAGAGCCCGCGCGGCATTAAGCTGCTCTACAGCTTTGAGACGATGAGCAAGCACTTTGTGAAGGTCATTCCGACCGAGTACGAGCGCGTGCTGGCGATTGTCGCCGCCGCCGAGGCCGTCGGCAAGACGCATGCGCAGGCCGAGGAGCTGGCGTTTGACATTGTGACCGGTCGCGTAAGTGCCGCGGATGTCGCTCGCTTTGATGTCGCGGGCGGTGCGGCTGGCGCTGCGCCCGTGGCTGTCAGCCCTGTTGCTTCGACCAAGAAGGAGGCGTAAGTGCCATGGGTAAGCCCGGTGCTTTTCTTGATATCGATCGCGTGACCCACGAGCTGCGCCCCGTGGAGGAGCGCAGCCGCGATTTCGATCCGCTGTACGTGGAGCTCGACGACGACGCGCGCCGTGCCCAGGCGAGTCGCTGCATGATGTGCGGTGTGGCGTTTTGTCAGATGGGCGCGAGCTTTGGCAAGGCACGTCCGAGCGGCTGTCCGCTGCACAACCTGATTCCCGAGTGGAATGAGCTGGTGTACCGCGGCCGTTGGGACGAGGCTGCCGAGCGCCTGTCACTCACCTCGCCCATGCCCGAGTTCACGAGTCGCGTGTGCCCGGCGCTGTGCGAGGCCGCATGCAACCTGGGCTCGGTCGATGGCCAGCCCACGACGATCCATGACAACGAGCGCGCGATTAGCGACCATGAGTGGGCAAATGGCGGTCCGCACCGCTTTGAGCCGGCAGGGGAGGGTGCACCCACGGTTGCCGTGGTGGGCTCCGGTCCCGCTGGTCTGGTGGCAGCATGGGAGCTTGCGCGTCGTGGGGCCCGCGTGACTGTGTTTGAGCGCGACGACCGCCCGGGCGGTCTGCTCATGTACGGCATTCCCAACATGAAGCTCGAGAAGTCCGTGGTCGAGCGTCGCGTGGCGCTCATGCGCGAGCTGGGCATTGTGTTCGAGCTGGGTGCTGACGTTACGAACCCTGCGGTGGCGGCCAAGCTCAATGGCTTTGACGCCGTCGTGGTGGCTGCCGGTGCTCGCGCCCCGCGTGGGCTGGCTGCTGAGAATATTGACGCACCCGGCGTGGTGTATGCCGTGGACTACCTGACGGCCTCGACCGTCTCGGTGCTCGATGGCGGCGAGCCTGTCGTCGATGCACACGGCCTGGACGTCGTGGTCATTGGCGGCGGCGATACCGGTAACGACTGCGTGGGCACCGCGGTACGTCAGGGTGCGCGCAGCGTGCGCCAGTTTGAGTTCTTGCCGGCGGCGCCTGATGCGCGCGCGGCGAGCAACCCCTGGCCGCAGTGGCCAAACGTTAAGAAGACCGACTACGGCCAGCAGGAGGCCATCGCTGTCATGGGCGGCGAGATGCGCGCTTGGGGCGTGGATACGCTCGAGGTGCTGCTGGACAAGAAGGGCGCGGCCGCGGGCCTGCGCGTGGTCGATCTGGATTGGTCGGCTGGCAAGCCCGAGCGCATCGCGGGCTCCGAGCACGAGGTGCCGGCCCAGCTGGTGCTCATCGCCTGCGGCTTTACGGGCCCAGAGCACGGTGTGTTCGACGCCGTTGGCGTGCCCGTTGCCACTGCTGGTCGTCCGCTGCCGGTGATGGCCGCCGAGGGCTCGCATCTTGCGGCGCGTGTTGGCGGCGTCGCTGTGGATGCCGCGCCGGTGTATGTTGCCGGTGACGCTCGTAACGGCAGCTCGCTCGTGGTGAACGCTATGGCCGACGCCCTGGCCTGCGCTGCCGAAGTCGCCGACGCGCTGGAGCTGTAAGGCGGCTGTCCACAGCTGAATCGTCAAAGGCTGTCCCCGAATGCCGGCCCAAAAGGAACGTCCCCAAGTGCCGGCA
>DBGDZK010000130.1:0-2806 GCA_048373195.1 Collinsella sp. | reverse complement strand
GCATGACCAGTAGGTCTATGCCTTGCCTTTTTCATGCCAACTTGTTCGCTCTGGACGTCGCTCGCTGTCCGTCCTCTTCCTGCGGCGTTGCCTCGCTCCGGCGGTAGTCATTGGGGACGTTCTTAAATGACTAGTCGAAAGGGACGCTCTCGCACCAAGTCTTCCGGCCCACACCGGGCTCGTCCTTTACTTTACCGAGATAAAGTGAACGTGCAGATTCGTAACCCACTCGCAACCGTTCTATGGCACGATATTGAACGAATGTATGCTATGCGCCCGAGCCTTTCGGGCAGAGTGGGAGACAGTATGGTTAAGCTGTACGAGGACGGCATCTACCTGCGCGGCGGCAGCGAGATTGTGCCTGCGGCCGAGGCTGCCGAGCGCGGTATTACGCAGACACCCGAGGATGCCAAGCGTGGCACCATCGCGTATTCGATCCTCCAAGCACACAATACGTCCGGCAACCCCGAGGCGCTCAAGATTCGCTTCGATGCCATGGCGAGCCACGACATCACCTTTGTCGGCATCATCCAGACGGCGCGCGCCTCGGGCATGGAACAGTTCCCACTGCCCTACGTGCTCACCAACTGCCATAACTCGCTGTGCGCCGTGGGCGGCACCATCAACGAGGACGACCACGTCTTTGGCCTTTCAGCGGCCAAGAAGTACGGCGGCATCTTCGTCCCGCCGCACATCGCCGTCATCCATTCCTTTATGCGTGAGAACTTCGCCGGTTGCGGCAAGATGATCTTGGGCTCCGACTCGCACACCCGCTACGGCGCCCTGGGCACCATGGCCGTGGGCGAGGGCGGCGGCGAGCTGGCAAAGCAGCTGCTGCGTGACACCTACGATGTTGCCTATCCCGGCGTTGTCGCCATCTATCTCACGGGCGCCCCGCGCCCCGGCGTCGGTCCGCACGATGTGGCGCTCGCCATCATCCGCGCCGTCTTTGCCAAGGGCTACGTTAAGAACAAGGTCATGGAGTTTGTGGGCCCCGGCATCGCGAGCATGACGACCGACTACCGTAACGGCGTCGATGTCATGACCACCGAGACCACCTGCCTGTCGAGCATTTGGGCCACCGACGAGGACACGCACGCGTTTTTGACCATGCACGGTCGCGGCGACGACTACCGCGAGCTCAAGCCCGCCGATGTCGCCTACTACGACGGCTGCGTCGAGGTCGATCTGTCGAGCATCAAGCCCATGATCGCGCTACCGTTCCATCCTTCCAACGGCTTTGAGATCGACGAGCTCAACGAGAACCTCGAGGACATCCTGCACGAGGTGGAGCTCGAGGCCGCCAAGATCGGCGAGGGCAAGACGCACTTTAGCCTGCTCGACAAGATCGTCGACGGCAAGCTGCACGTGCAGCAGGGCGTTATCGCCGGCTGCTCGGGCGGCAACTACGACTCCGTGGTCCAGGCTGCCCGCGTGCTCAAGGGCGCCAACACCGGCTGCGGCGAGTTCTCGCTGTCGGTCTATCCCACGAGCCAGCCCGTGGCACTCGAGCTTACACGCCGCGGCTATATCTACGACCTCATGGAGGCCGGCGCGATTGTGCGCACGGCATTCTGCGGCCCGTGCTTTGGCGCCGGCGACACACCCGCCAACAACGGCCTGTCCATCCGCCACACCACGCGCAACTTCCCCAACCGCGAGGGTTCCAAGCCGGGCAATGGCCAGCTGAGCGCCGTGGCCCTGATGGACGCTCGCTCCATTGCGGCGACGGCTGCCAACGGCGGCGTCCTGACGCCGGCGACCGATCTGCCCGAGGAGACTTGGGACGAGGCCTGCGAGTACACCTTTGACGACGCGCCGTACAAAAAGCGCGTGTACTGGGGCTTTGGCAAGGCGGAGCCTGCCGACGAGCTGGTCGAGGGCCCCAACATCAAGCCGTGGCCCGCGATGGAGCCTCTCGGCGACGATATCCTGCTCAAGGTGTGCTCCAAGATCATGGACCCGGTCACCACGACTGACGAGCTCATTCCTTCGGGTGAGACGAGTTCCTTCCGCTCCAACCCGCTGGGCCTGGCCGAGTTTACGCTCAGCCGCCGTGACCCTGCCTACGTGGGTCGTTCCAAGGAAGTCGACGCCGTGGAGAAGCGCCGCGTTGCCGGCGAGGCCGCAGGCGACCTGGCGGCACTCGATGCCGAGCTTGCGGGCGTGTTTGAGGCGCTGGCCGGCGCGGGCGTCGCGGCCGATACCAAGGCGACCGAGTACGGCTCCATGCTCTATGCCAAGAAGCCCGGTGACGGTTCTGCCCGCGAGCAGGCTGCGAGCTGCCAGCGCGTAATTGGCGGTCTGGCCGACATCGTCCACGAGTACGCCACCAAGCGCTATCGCTCCAACGTGATGAACTGGGGCATGGTGCCCTTCCAGATGGAGGCCGAGCCTAACTTTGAGGTGGGCGACTACGTCTTTGTGCCGGGTATCCGCGCCGCGCTCGATGGCGACCTGAAGGACATCGCCGCCTACGTGGTGCGCGCCGATGGCACGGTCGAGCAGATTGAGCTCTATATTGCCGATATGACGGCAGAGGAGCGTGCCATCGTCAAGGCCGGCTGCCTGATCAACTACAACAAGTTCAAGGCCGCTGCCGAGTAACGCACTTTATTGTCCGCCCGGGGCTTACCCTTTCCCGCCCGCTCACGCGCTTCGCGAGGGTCGCGTTCGGGAAAGGGTAAGTCCCGGGCTACATTTCTGCGTTCTCGTTGGGTCTTGAGGGACGCCAAAAATAGACCTGCTTGATGCCGCCTCTTTTTATTGGGGCGGCTTCTTTTTGTCGAAAACCACCACAAAGGGG
>DBGDZK010000129.1:0-24652 GCA_048373195.1 Collinsella sp. | reverse complement strand
CGAGGCCGAGCGCAAAATGGATTCTAAAAAACACCTTGCCAAATAGGAGCGTCAGGACGCAAGAAGCCCTCGCCGCACGAAGTGCACAGCGAGGGCTTCCTGCATGTCCGAGGACGTGCCTAAAAGTAAACTAATGGCGGGCCCGGACGACTACAGGGCTATCGATTACCCCGTGTTCTGCAATCCTGCCGAGACGCCGGTCACAGTCGAAAGAATCAGGCTCATGTACTCGGCCTTCTTCTCCTCGGCCATCTCGTCCTGATTCATGCGCACCTCGCGAAGGGCGCGGACCTGGGCGATGGATAGAGCGTCGACGTAGGGGTTACGCACGCGAACGGCACAGCCGAGCACGCGACGACGCTGCAGCGGCCACTCATCACCGACGATGGCAAGGACCCACTTACGGGTGAGCTGCATCTCGGTAAAGACCTTCTTGGACAGATCATCGCGGTCGCCCAGATGCAGATACATCTTGGCGATGCGCTGATCGGTCTTAGCAATCGACATCTCGATGTTGTCGATAAAGGTGCGGAAGAATGGCCACTCCTGGTAGGCAGCCTTGAGCTGGTCAAGATCGCCCAGCTGCTCGCAGGCGGTGCCCAGGCCGTACCAAGCGGCCAGGTTAATGCGCGCCTGGCTCCAGCTGAAGATCCACGGAATGGTACGCAGGTCATCGAGCGACTTGGCGCCCAGGCCGCGCTTGGCGGGACGCGAGCCGATCGGCAGCAGACCGACCTCGGTCAGCGGCGTCACGGTCGAGAACCACGGTGTAAAGTCCTCGGTGTTCAGCAGGTCCAGATAGCGCTCGTGGCTTGCGGCGTTGAGCTTCTCGGCCATATCCCAGAACTTCTGCGTGGTCTCGGTGTTGGTCTTCTCGACACTCGGAGCCGACTGCAAAAGCGTTGCGGCGGCAACGGACTCAACATGGCGCTGAGCCAGCGTGCGGTTGCCGTAGCGGGCAAAGATGACCTCACCCTGCTCGGTGAGCTTAAAGAAGCAATTGACCGAACCCTTGGGCTGCGCCAGCACGGCCTTGTTGGCCGGGCCGCCGCCACGGCCCACGGCACCGCCGCGACCGTGCATGAGCACCAGGTCGATATCGTTCTTCTCTGCCCACTTGGCGATGCGCTCCTGCGCGGAGTGCAGCGCAAGCATGGCCGTGGTAGGACCGGCATCCTTGGAGGAGTCGGAATAGCCCAGCATGACCTCCATGCGGCGGTTGGTCTGGGCAAGGCGCTTTTGCACCACGGGCAGCGTAAGCATCTGGTCGAGCACGTCGACGCAGCCCTCGAGGTCCTCGAGCTGCTCGAACAGCGGGATCACGTCGAGCTCGGGGACATCCTCCTCGTGTGCAAAGGACAGGTGTGCCAGCTCAAAGACGTCGGCCACATGCTGGGCGCTCTTGGTGAACGAGATGATGTAGCGGTGCGCCATCTTCTTGCCGTAGCGCTTTTGGATGGAGCCGATAGCGCGGAAGGTATCGATGACCTCGCGCGTCATGGGCTGCAGATCGCCATGGATACCGTTCTCGTGGATATCCTTGAGGGCGCGGGCGTGCACCACGGAGTGCTGACGGAACTCCATCTCGACCATGTGGAAGCCGAAGGACTCGACCTGCCAGATGATGGTCTGGACCGGGCCGTAGGCAGCACGGACGGCACCGCAGGCGGCCAGCGAGCGCTGGACGACGCGCAGGTCATCCAGGAACTCGTCGGCGCTGTGGTACATGGTGTCGGTGATGCGGCGCACGGTGGCGTTCAGACGGTCGGCCATGACGAGCATAACGGCGCGATGCGGCTCGTGCTCGGAAATCAGCTCGGCGCGGGCCGTGTACTGGGTGCTCATCTCGACCTGATGGTTCCACAGGTTGATGAGCTCGGCAGACGGCTTGCTGTAGGTGGCCTCGAGCGTGAGGTTGCGGCCGATGCGGCGGCACTTGTCCTCGAGCTTGAGCACCATGTGGGTGAAGTACTTGGCGGCGACCTCACGGCTCACCTTGGCGGTGACGTTGGGGTTACCGTCGCGGTCGGAACCGATCCAGCTGCCGGGATGGAAGAACGCCGGGCACAGCGGCGGCACGGTACCGGCCTTGTCGCCCAGCACCCAGTCGTCAAAGCGACGATAGATGACGGGGATGACGTCGAACAGCGTGTTATCGAAGATGTCGATGATGGTATCGGCTTCCTCGACCGGCGTGGGCTTCTTGAGCGCGATGGGGCTCGTACGCACCAGGGCGTCGATCTCCTGCAGCATATGGCGCTCGTTCTCCACCAGGTCGGAGTCGCCCAGACGCGGACGCTCCTCCAACAGGTTGGAGATACGGCGAATCTTGCCCTCGACGGCCTTACGACGGGCCTCGGTGGGATGTGCGGTAAAGACAGGGTGGAACTCAAGCTTGCCGAGCAGCTCATTGGCGCCCTCGACACCCATCTCGTTTACCAACTGGTGATAGGCGACGGTGAGTTCGTTGGCGGGATCGACCTCGGTATCGGTCGATGCGCCGGCCTCGCGCTCGCGCAGCTGCGCCACACGGTAGTTCTCCTCCGACAGGTTTGCCAAGTGGAAGAAGCTCGTAAAGGCGCGAACGATGACCTGCTGCTTATCGAGCGGCAGGCTGTCAATCAGATCGACGACTTCGCGAAACGCCACGGCGGTGGGCTCGTCGGCAGTGGGCACGCCCTGCTCGTCAACGGACTCGTCGGCAGCGCGGCTACCGGGGTTGCCAGCATTGGCCACAATCTCGGCTGTCAAAATCTTGTCGAACAGGTCCGCGATCTCGGGATCATACTCGCTAAGCACACGACGTTCCAGGCGCAGGAACAGCGCCAGATTATCGCGCAGCTCCTCGGGGATCTCGATCTCGGCGAGACGCTCCCTGGACTCGGCATTCGAGCCGATTCGGTTAACGAGGCGGTTGACCACGGCAGCGACGCGCGCCGCGGCTTCGGGTACAGACTGGTTGCTTAGGTTCTCAGCCACGTTTCCTCCCATTCCTCCTTCTATGCACGTAACATGCGGTATTCATTATAGGCGCTTGAGAAATACTTTCGACACTGATTGCGCTTTACCACACAAAAGTATTTTCTGCATTGCAAGGGTTTTTGCCCCAAATGGTCGTATTTCTCGGTGGACGGCATATGCAAACGAGGGCATTCCGCATAAAAGCGAAACACCCCCGTAACAATCGCTCTTCATGAGCAGGGCACGATAGCAGGCCCGCAGCTCAAAAAGATGCGCTACAGGCGCTCGCGAACCGCCTCGACAACGTTGGCCAGATCGACGAGTACCTCGTCATGGCTCTCCATGTCGCGCACCTTGACCTTGCCGGCGGCAAGCTCGTCGCCACCCAGGACCAAAATGAGCTTGGCGCCCACCTTGTCGGCCTGCTTAAACTGAGCTTTGAGCGAACGACCCTGGTAGTCGGCCTCGGTCACGATGCCAGCGGCGCGAAGCTCCTGCGTGATGGCAAAGACGTTCTGGCGCAGCTCCTTGCCGGCATTGGCAACGTAGACGCACGGGGCCTCCTCGGCACCCAAGTCGTTACCAAAGGCCTGAAGGGCCAGCAGCGCACGCTCAAAACCGACAGCGAAGCCGACGCCTGCCGTGGGCTTGCCACCCTCGAGCTCGACCAAGCCGTCGTAGCGACCGCCGCCACCGATGGAGCCGACACCGGCACCGGGAGCCTCGACCTCAAAGACGGTACGGGTGTAGTAGTCCAGGCCACGCACCAAGGTGGGGTCCTCGACATACTCGATACCCGCCGCATCCAGATAGCGCTTGACTTGCTCGTAGTGCTCGCGGCACTCGTCGCACAGGTTGTCGCCCATCAGCGGGGCGTCGGCCATGATCTCGCGGCAGTGGTCGTTCTTGCAGTCGAAGGCGCGCAGCGGGTTGAGCTCGGCGCGCTCGCGGCACTCGTCGCACATCTCGTCGGCGTGATCGAGGATAAACTGCTTGACCTGCTCGCGATAGGCCGGACGGCATTGGGCATCGCCCATCGAGTTAATGAGCAGACGGAGCTTGGAAAGATCGAAACCAAGACGCTTGTAGAACTCCATGAGCATGATGATGCACTCGGCGTCGGCAGCCGGATCGGGAGCGCCGAGCCACTCGATGCCTACCTGGTGGAACTGGCGCAGGCGACCCTTCTGGGGACGCTCGCCACGGAACATGGCCTCGGCGTAGTAAGCCTTAAACGGCGTGGAGCCCTGGGGCACCAGATTGTTCTCGACGACAGCGCGCACCACGCCGGCCGTGCCCTCGGGGCGAAGCGCCAGGCGCTGCTTGGGCTTGAGTTTGGTGTCGGTGCCCTCGGTAAAGACGCGCTCCAGGTTGGCACCGCTGAACACGCGGAACATTTCCTTGCGCACGACGTCGGTCGACTGGCCGATACCGTGGACAAACACGTCCACCTGCTCGATCGCGGGCGTCTCGATGGGTTTAAAACCAAACGGCTCGAACACGCCGGCCGCAATCTGCTGCATCTTTTGCCAGGCGCGCATCTCGGCGCCGATAAGGTCGCGGGTTCCCTCCGCCTTCTGTGCCTGCATGGGCAAACACCTTTCTTTTGTATCGCGTCATAGGTAACGGTCATTATACGGCACAAATACAAACAGCGGCGGCGCGTCTGACCGAACGAGGGTATGGGGACTCGTTCGGCCAGACGCGCCGCCGCTGTTTGTGATCCCTTTTCCTCCGTCCCCTTCGGATCACGTGATCCCTTGGGGACGGAGGAATAGGGATCATTTCGTAGGCCCGTGGCCGCCTTGGAAACCGAATGATGGTACGAGCATCCATTCGGCTTCCAAGGCGGCCACGGACAGAACGGGACGAACAGAAAAGAGCGACGGACGCCTACTCCCCCGCCACGCTCGCGCGCAGCTTGGCGGCGATGGGCTCGGATACCAGCAGGAACACGAGCATGACCACGGAGCACGCCAAGCACACGATCCAGGTGCTCGCAAAGGAGCCCGAAACGGCAAAGAGCACGTAGACCTGCCACAGCTCACCGACAAAGCTCATGCCGGCGAGAACGGCAGAGGTGGCGACAACAGTGAGGGAACCCAAAACGCGACCGCTCACTTTATCGGCCGCATGACCGATCACAAGTGAGCCGATAACGCTCACCACGGTGGAGATGGCGTTGGAGATGTTGTACTGCGCAAGAGAAATGCCCAAGTCGCTGACGATGAGCGGCTGGAACAGGCTCATGCAGTTAACGAAAATCGTGTAGCACGTGGCCATGATGACAAAGCCGGAGGCCACGACGAGCCAACCGGGGAAGAATTTATGCTGCCGGGACATACTGCTCCTTTTAAACAAACGAATAGCCTGCGCCGGGCGCCGGTAGTGCCCAAGATTGCCTTGAAAGACAAGGGCATAGGCCTTATGGCCATGCCCGCAGGCTTGAAAGGCAAGGTTGGGTGCTACCGGTGGTCGGCGATATAGCCCAAAGCGACCGCCGTGTAAGCCGCGGCGCCGAGCGGCAGCTCGGCATCGCTAAAGCGTGCCTTGGGATGGTGTTGGGCAAAGTGCTCGTCCGTATCGGACACAGCTGCGCCGATCGTAAAGTACGCACTCGGCATCTCGCTCGAGATAAGCGCAAAGTCCTCGCTCGCCATGGCATGGAACAGCGGCAAGAAGGCGGCCTTGGGCAGCGTCGCACCCACATAGCCAAGCGAAGCCTGGGTCATGTCGTCATCGAGCACGAGCGGGGGAACATCCGAGAGCGTCTCGATGGTGGCCGGCGTGCGATACGTTGCGGCCACGCCGTTGACGACCTCGGCGATACGCTCCTTGAGGTGCTCCATGAGCTCAACATCGAAGCCGCGCAGCGTTCCCTCGAGCACGCAGGTGTCGGGGATGACGTTGGCCGCCAAGCCGCCAGCAAACTTACCAACGGTAAGTGCGACTTCCTTGGCCGCCGGCACCTCGCGGGCGATAAGCTCCTGGAGCGCCAGGTGCACATGGACGCCGGCCGCGATGGGGTCGATGCAGATCTCGGGGCTCGAGCCATGGCCGCCCTTGCCCTGGAGCGTGATGCGGAAACCGTACACGCCCGAAAGCGCCGGACTGCCGTAGAGCACCAGGCCAAGCGGCGACTGGCTGTTGACATGCATGGCAAAGGCCGCCTGAGGACGCGGGTTCTGCAGCAGGCCATCGGCGATGGCAGCGCGTGCCCCTTCAAAGGTCTCCTCGCCCGGCTGGAACAGCAGTTTGACGGTGGCATTGGCGTCGACGAGCTCGGCCTCGCGGGCCTTGAGCAGGCGAGCCGCACCAAGCAGCGCCGTCGCGTGCATATCGTGACCGCAAGCGTGCATGCAGCCGTTGGTGGATGCAAAGGGCTCGCCGGATTCCTCGGCAACGGGCAGGGCATCCATGTCGCCACGCAGCATAATGACCGTTCCGGCCTGTTCGTCCGTGCAGACGCCATTGCCCTGGGCCGCGGCGGCACCGGCACCGACAAGGCCCGCAACACAGGAACCATCGACGAGCGTGGCAAACGGGATGTCCATCTCGGTCAGGCGCGCTTGGATATACGCAGAGGTCTGCGGGAGGTCGTTACCAAGTTCGGGCGTCCGATGCAGATCGTGACGCCATGCGGCAAGCTCATCGGCAAAAGTTTGAGCCTCTTTGACCAGACTGTCGCCAATGGCGGCTTGCGCCGCCGCGGTGGCCTTGGGCGCTGATTGCGGTTGAAGATCTGACAGTGCTGGTGCCATAGATGCCCTCCAGTAACGTTTTTGCAGTAAGCACTTTGATAGCGTAAAGTGCAAGGTACTACTTTAAGGGCGACGCATAAAAAATGCCGCCCCGGAAGGCGGCGCAACAAATTGTTTACAATTGCGGACGCGGCTTTCGACGCAAAAAATCGAAATGCGTCTCGCTCAAGATAATCGAAAGAAAGATGAGCGCGAAGCCGGCGAGCAGGCGCGAGGTGAGCGCCTCCCCCATCAGCAGCACCGAGAACAGCACACCCGAAGGCGACTCCATCGAAAGGAGCAGCGAGCCCGTTGAGGCCGGGACATGCGCCAGGCCGACGTTTTGGATGAGCAGAGCCACACATGTGCAGCCCACCGAGAGAAACGCCATCACACTGATAAAGCTCGGCGTCCAAACGGACAGCGGCGCTTGGGTCTCGAATAGCAGCGACGAGATCAGGCTCAGCACGCCGTTGCCCACAAACATCCAAAACGTGATGACGTTGATGTCCATCTTGCGGCCATACTTGGCGGTCACCGCCATCTGGATGGCAAAGAAGACCGCACCGCCCAGTGTGATGACATCGCCGACATTGAACTCGACGCTATCGAGCGCCACCAGACCAATGCCCGCCAGGCACAGCAACGCGGCGCCCAAGTTGTAACGGGTAAGCTTTTCGCCGCTTAGAACGTAGCTCGCAAACGGAACCAAGATGCAGTACGTGCCCGTCAAAAATGCACTCTTGCCTGCCGTGGTCTGTGCCAGGCCGATCGTCTGCAAACCGTAGGCACCCCACATGAGCGCGCCCATGCCAAGTCCAACAATCAGGTTTCGAGCGTTGAAATGGGCAACAATGCGCTCGTGGAAGATGGCAAGCATGACCAACGACGCCGGAAGAAAACGAATGTAGAGCAGCTCGAACACCGGAATGGTATCGAGCGCATCCTTCATGGTGGTGAAGGAATAGCCCCAGATGACCGCCACCGAAAGCAGCAAGACCTTCCAGAACAGCGGCGAGCGCGCACCGGCACCGCGAGAGGCACCGCCGGCACCTAGGTCTTCGCGGGCTACAGGGCTATCGGGCATATTCTCGATTTCGTTGGCAGCGTATTGGGCCATGGAACATCCTCACACTCAATCTGGGCGTGGTGTCCGCACGCGTATGGCTGCGTGCCGCCTCATGGTCAAATAAAAACGGGGCGCACCGGACCCCCGGCACGCCCCGCTACTGTAGCAACAACCAAGCAACCCACGCAATTCACTACGCTAAAGCGTCGGTACAGAAAACCTCGATGTTCCGGCAACGTCAGCGAAAACGCCCCTAAGCGAGCAAGGTGACGTGAAATGAAAGGGCGCTGACCTTCTGGTCGCGCCCTTGAAATTGAACGTCAGATTGCCGCTTAGGGACGTTTGCAGCGTCGAGCCGTTACGCGGTTTGGTAAAACCGCGTAACTAAATAAGCTTTGTCGACTCCAGCTTTTCGATGATCCAGTCGTTGGCTTTGATGACCGGACGGCGGAAGATGACGCCCAGGGCCAGCGACGGAATCAGATAGCTCGCCAGAATGCCCAGCTCAATCCAGTACTCCATATGGTAGGCACCGGCCATGGCGGCATGCATGGCGTTGATGCCGTGGGTAAACGGCAGGAACGGATATATCGCCTGGAACACGGGACCGGTCATCTCGATGGGGAACGTACCGCCCGAACCGCCGACCTGCATAACCAACAGCACGACAGCGAGTGCCTTACCGATATCGCCAAACGACACCGTAAGCGTGTAGACGATATTGGAGAACACGAGGCTCGCGATCCAGCCCGCCAGCACAAATTGCAGCGGGTTGTCGCACTGGATGCCAAAGAACAGGATGTCGCCCGCGCACACGAGCGTTGCCTGCAGCAGCGCCAGACCGCCAAAGAACAGGTAACGGCCCAGGTAGATCTCGTGCAGGCGCACGGGGATGAGCTCGTTGATGAGCTCATCGTCAACCGACACCTTCATCATGGCCGCCAGCACGATCGAACCGACCCAGAGCGACAGAATCGTGTAGAACGGCGCCATGGCAGAGCCGTAATTGCGAATCGGATAGACCGGCTTGCGGTCGAGCGCGACGGGGCCGGAAAGCGACGCGGCCAAACCCTCGGGGTCGTTGCCGATCATTGTCTTGATCGTGGCCAGATCGTCCGACATAAGGGCGCCGTCAAGCTCGTCCTTAAACGCGCTGATCTTGTCCGATGCCTCACCCAACTGATCGGAAGCCTTGTTGACCAGCTTTGCGGCTTTGGACAGACCCTTTGCCAGCGAGCCGGACGCATCGGTCAGTCCTGCAACGGCGCTATCCAGATCGCTTGAAATACCATTCAGTGAATCCAGAACCCCCGAGACGGTCTTCTTGAGCTCCTTGGCCTTAACCGAGAACGTGGAATCGTAATCGGATTTGGCACCCGCGATGCCGGCCTTGGCATCGGCGATGGCCTGATCGACCTCGGCACGCGAGCTATTGACCTCGGCCATGCTGTCGGAGAGAGACTTCGCGGTCGCCTTCAGGTCCTTCTCATTATTGCGGTACTCAACGGCGATTCTGCCCAGCGACGTCGCAGCGGACTTGAGGCCGTCCTTCAAATTCTCATCCCTCACCTGGTCGGCAAAGCTGCGGAGCTGATCGGCCATCGCATCGATATCCTTGGCGCGCGCATTGAGGGCCGCAGCGGCATCGTTGAGTTGGGACACCGTAAGGTAGACATGCTGGTTCGCGGCATCGAACGCCTTCGCGAGCTCGGCAGACACATTGTCGAACGAACCCGCACTTCCATCGATCGCGGCATCGATGGCATCGTTTGCCGCCTTAAGCGCTTCTTTGGAATCATCGATACCGCTCTTGGCATGCTCCATCAGCTGCTTAGTCGACTCATCGACCGTGCCCGTCTGCTTGAGCATACCGCCCGCCGACGTCAGCGAATCGGACGTGGAACTCAAAATGCCCGCCAGCGACGTTGCGCTGGCCTGAACGTCTTGCAGGTCCTGGACCGAATCGCCCAGCGTCGAGGACAGGTTGGCGATAAAGTTGCTCACTTGGTCGGTGCTCATGTAATCGAGCAGGCTGGACACGGTTTTAAGACCGATGGTCGTGATGGTCTCGGTAAAGGTTTCGTTAACCTGGCTCTGGACGGCGCTCGACCCTTTCTCGGTCACGATCTGTGCGATAGCGTTGGCCTTCTGGTTCTCGTAGAACTCGATATCGGCATGCTTCACATCGGTCG
Source organism: Collinsella sp. (assembly GCA_048373195.1). GTDB lineage: Bacteria > Actinomycetota > Coriobacteriia > Coriobacteriales > Coriobacteriaceae > Collinsella. Next base: position 14,690 of record DBGDZK010000129.1, on the reverse strand, counting down.
AGAAGAGCGTCATCATATCGGCACTAAACGTTTTGGGGATAACGACGGCAGCATAGTACGCGCCCGACTTAACGCCCTCGATAGCCTTTTCGCGATTGTTGAGCACAACCCAATCGAAGCTCTCGTTGCCGCGTAGGGTGGCGGTCACGTTTTCGCCCACGTTAACCTCGACGGGGATCAAATCGCTCTCGTAACCCTCATCGGTGTTGACCACGGCGATCTTAAGATTGCCGGTGTTGCCGTACGGATCCCAGCTGCCGGCGATGTTAAACCACGCGTACAGACACGGTACGATAATGAGGCCCATCACGACAACCAAGCCGATCACGGAGCGAGACACGTTTTGGACATCGCGCTTAAACAGATGCAGGATGTTCTTCATTTATGCCTCACCTCCTTTGGAGTGCTTGCCAAGCGCGGTGGTATCTCCATCATTTGTGGCTGTGCTGTCGCTGCCCTGAGATTTATGGTGCGAGCCGATATGCGGCAAGCGGCCCGTGGACTGATCGCCGCCCTTGGCACCACGCTCGCTGGCGTTGAGGCCAAACATGTGGCGGGCGGCAGGAATGGCGGCCGTGTGTTCGCGCATCTCGCGACGCAGGTCCTCATCCGAAAGCGCCGAGATGCGCATCTGGGTATTGAGGCTCGCTCGGATATATTCGATATTGATAAGCCAGCCGCAGATGGCAATAACCGAGATGATCCAAATGACAAGCAGGATGATCTTGCCGTTATTGTCGATATCGAGAACCGTCGACAGGACAAAGAGCAGGACCTGAACGCCCACCACGGCGGCAAAACCGCCCTTGATGTAGTACGGGTAGCGATGTTCAAAGGCGACCGCATGATCGAGCAGTTCGCGACGGTACGAATCGGAATCGAGCATGACGCGCATGGCCGTGCGCAGCGAGTAGCGCTGGCGCGGCAGGTCGTTGGACTCGCAAATCATCATACCGGTCGTGGAGAGCTGTTTATCAAAGAGCAGGTTAAGGTTGAGCAGCAGCGGACGCAGCTGCAGGCCGATAAAGAGCGCCACGATCAAGAACACGCCCAGAATGCACAGGTTAAACAGGTAGTTGAACGAATACATGCCGCCGACCGTCTCGCGCAGCAGATTGATGCCGTAGGTAAAGGGCAGCAGCGGGTGCAGCCACTGGAAGAAGCCGGGCATCATCTCGATGGGGTACATGCCCGACGAACCCGGGATCTGCACGATGACGAGAATGACGCCGATAGCCTTGCCGATATGCTTAAACGTGGTGGACAGCGCATAGATGATATTGACGTAGGTGAACGAAATGGCGATGCCGCCCAGCACGAACAGCAGCGGGCTGACGCACTGCACGCCAATCACCAGATCGCCTACCGTAACGATGATGGCCTGCAACGCGCCCAGGATCACCATGAGCAACCAGCGGCCAAAGTAGCCTTGGCGCGCCGTAAAGCTGCCAACACCTTCACGGTCGACCTCGAGCTTGTAAATGGCGATGAGCACATAGCCGCCCACCCAAAGCGCCAGATTGGTGTAGAAGGGAGCGATGCCCGAGCCAAAGCTCTTGACCGGATAGATTGACTTGGACGTCAACTCAACCGGAGACGCCATGAAATCTGCCACGTCATTGACATCGACGCCCATCAGATCGGCCAGCTCGCCCATGGACTCGGAGGTCTGCAGCGCCGCGATGTCATTGGCGGCGGTTGCAAGCTTGTCCTGGACCTTGGCAAGCGAGGAATCGGTCTGGGACAGCGTGGTCTTGGCCTGGCCGAGCGTAGCGCTAAGCTGCGCCAACGTGCCGCGCGCATTTGCAAGTGTAGGTGTCATACCCGAGACGATACCGGTCAGGTCGCCCGAAACGGCAGCAAAAGAGTCGAGCGCGCTCGAGGCCTTCGGCAGCGCGTTTTGGCCCAAGTCCGTCTGGGCTTGGCCAAGGTTGGTCGCACCGGTATGAATTGCGTTATTGATAGCGTCACTGGCACCCGAAACAGCCGCTGCGTCATTCGCCATGGCGCTCGACTGCGCGGACAGACCGTCCTTGATGCTCTGAAGCTTTTCATTCTGCTCTCGAAGCAAATCGATGGTCGATACAATGCGCGCGTCAATTTCCTCGGAACCTGTCGACGTGTCATTGGCGAGAATCTCTAAGTGCCCGATAACGGCCTTATTGTGGTCGATCGTCGCTTGGAGAGACTCGAGCGAGTTGTCGATACGGGTGGTCGTAGATGTGACCGTGCCCGTCAGCTTGCCGATGGCAGCGTTCGCAGAGGCTGACGTCTTGGTGAGCGCAAGGCTGCCTTCCGAGAGCGCCTTGGAGAGCGAGGCGACAGAGTTGCCCGCCGTGGCGCGAGCCTCGCCCAGCAGGTCATTGCCCTGGGAGATCGCCTGCGTCAGCGACGGCGCCTGACCCTGCAGACCGGCAAGTGCCGCATCTGCCGAGGCAATGGAACCACTCGTCTTATCGATGGCGGCATTCATGTCGCCAATCGAATCACGCACTTCGCCCAACGTATCGGAAGCCTCTGATACCGAACCGGCCAACGAATCCTGAGTCTGGGTTGCCTTGTCCTTTAAATCGACTCCGGCATCCTTGGCAATACTGGCAACGGTCTCGCCCACCGTGGAGACAAATTCCGAGTTGATCTGCTCCTCGATGGTGTTTGCACCGGTGTCGGTAACCTTGGGCGCAATAGCGCTCTTCTTCTCATTGACGTAGTACGTAAGCTTGGGCTGATGGTAGTTGCCGTCGAGCATCGAAACCAGGTTATCCGAGAAGTTCTTGGGGACTACGATGGCCGCATAGTACTCACCGCTCTCGACGCCCTCTTTGGCATCGGCCGCAGAATCGACGAAGGTCCAGCCCAGCTGATCGTTCTCCTTGAGCTGATCGACGACCTGATCGCCCGCGTTGAGCTCGCCCACCAGGTCGTTTTGGGTGCCCCGATCGTTGTTGGCGATGGCAATCTTGATGCCCTGGGTGTTTCCGTACGGATCCCAGTTGGCCACGATGTTGTACCAGGCATACAGCGAGGGAATAACGCACACGCCAAGGGTAACCACCAAGGCGACGGGGTTCACAAGCAGTCGCTTAATGTCGCGCTTAAATATCGCAAAGGAGACCTTTGCATTGGATAGTTTGCTGCCGAGACTCACGCTTGGACCATCCATCCTGTCGTTGAATCGAATCGTACTATCGACAACCATTGTAGTAGGCGCTTTAACGTCTCAAAGCACAATGGTGTTGAGTTTTGCGGGTAGCAATATACTACGAAGATGAGTTAACGTACAGTTGTACAGTATCTTAAATTTCAGCAGGTCACAAAACCACAACCCGCACAAATAAATGATCCCTTGGGGACGGAGGGATCATTCAAAAGGAAACGAGAGTGGAAAATCTCTCACTTCAAGCCCGCATTCGAGCCAAAAGTGGGAGATTATCCACTCTCGTTCTAATCTAGTTACGGTGCCGTATCCCCGAACTACATCAAGTTGCAAACAGCCGCCGCGAAGGCAACGGGGTCCTCGGGCAAAATGCCCTCGACCAGCAGGGCCTGATCGTAGAGCAGACCGGAGTACTGCTTGATCTTGTCGGCGTCGCCTGCCTTCTGGGCAGCGACAAGCTTGGCAAAGACCGGGTGCTTGGCGTTGAGCTCGAGCACGCGCTGGCTCTTGGGCATACCATCGGGCGCTCCCTCGGGACCCTTCTGGAGCACCTTCTCCATCTCGAGCGAAAGCGGGCCCTCGGTGGTGATGCACGCGGGAGCATCGGTCAGGCGCGCAGAGACGGCGACCTTCTCGACCTTGTCGCCGAGCGCCTCCTTCATGGCGCTAAAGAGGTCCTCGTTCTCCTTGGTGGCGTCCTCGGCCTCCTTCTTTTCGTCCTCGGTCGCCAGGTCAAGATCACCGGTCGCGACGTTCTTGAGCTCCAGATGACGATCCTCGACCTCGGGCTCGGCACCGTCGGCCACAGCCTTCTCGGCAGCCTCGCGGGCAGCGTCGTCCTCGTAAATCTTGGGCATATCGGCGGCAATGTACTCACGCATGGCCTGGAAGGTGAACTCATCCACATCCTGCGTCAGTAGCAGCACGTCATAGTCGCGGTCGAGCACGCCCTTTACCACGGGCATCTTGGCCAAGCGCTCACGCGAGTCGCCGGCGGCGTAGTAGATGGCCTTCTGATCCTCGGGCATGCCCTTGGCATACTCGGCTAGGGTAATCATCTTCTGCTCCTTGGCAGACCAGAACAGCAGCAGGTCGGCGAGCTCATCGGCCTTCATGCCATAGCTCGAGTAGATGCCGTACTTAAGGCCGCGGCCAAAGTTCTCAAAGAACTTCTCGTAGGCCTCGCGGTCGTTGTCACGCATATCCTCAAGGTCAGCGGTGATCTTCTTTTCCACACGCTTGGCGATGGCCTTGAGCTGACGGTTCTGCTGCAGCGTCTCACGCGAGATGTTGAGCGACACGTCGGCGGAATCCACGACACCGCGCACAAAGTTGTAGTAGTCGGGCAGCAGGTCGTCGCATTTCTCCATAATCAGCACGTTGGAGCTGTAGAGCGCCAGACCCTTCTCGTAGTCCTTGCTGTACAGATCGAACGGGGCGCGGCCCGGCACAAACAGCAGGGCGTCGTACTCGAGCGTGCCCTCGGCGTGGAAGCTGATGGTGCGCGCAGGATTATCAAAGTCGTGGAACGTGGACTTGTAGAACTCGTCGTAGTCCTTCTGCTCGACATCGGAGCTGTGCTTCTTCCAGATCGGTGTCATGGAATTGACGGTCTCGAGCTCCTGGTAGTCCTCGTACTCGGGCTTGTAATCGTCGCCGGCGTCCTCGGGCTTGGGTTTCTGGCGGCTCTTGGACACCATCATCTGGATCGGGTAACGCACATAGTTACTGTACTGCTGAATCAGGCTCTTGAGACCCCACTCGGTCAGGAAGCGATCGTAGGTCTCGGCCTCGCCGTCGGCATCGAGCTTCTCGTTCTCGCGCAGCGTCAGGATGACATCGGTACCGTGCTCGGCGCGCTCGCCGTCCTCGATGGTGTAGCCCTCAAGACCGTCGGATTCCCACACATGGGCGACATCCTCGCCGTAGGCGCGGCTGACGACCTTCACATGGCTGGCGACCATAAAAGCCGAGTAGAAGCCCACGCCAAACTGACCGATGATGTCGACTTCCGAACCCTGCTGCTCGGCGTTCTCGGTCTTAAACTCCTCGGAGCCGGAATGGGCGATGGTGCCCAGGTTGCGCTCGAGCTCCTCGGCGGTCATGCCAATGCCGTTATCCGAAATAGTGATGGTACGGGCATCTTTATCAAAGGAGACGCGAATAGCCAGGTCGCCCTGGTCGAGCTTGACGCTCGGGTCCTGCAGGCTCTTAAAGTTGAGCTTGTCGACGGCGTCGCTCGCGTTAGAGATAAGCTCGCGCAGGAAGATTTCCTTATTGGTGTAGATGGAGTTGATCATGAGGTCGAGCAGTTTTTTGCTCTCGGTCTTAAATTGACGCATGTGAAGTCCTTTCGCGCTATCCCCGTCCGCAAAAACGGCCCGGTTGCCCGAGCCGCATCGCAGACCTGCTATGTTCAGACTTAGATTTTATAACCCATTAGCGCGCATATATACATACGGAATCGAAAAACTGTATGTCTAAGCGCTCCAATGCGTCAATTGCCAAGGAGTGTCCCCAACCGCCGGCAGAAAAGGAACGTCCCTATCTGCCATCTACGCGCTTGGCCATCCAGACATGGGGTTGGCCCTCGTCTTCGTAATCTACCGGGGCAATTTGCGTGTAGCCCGCCTTTGCATAGAGCGACAGCACGTATTCCTGCGCATGCAGCTTAATAAGCTTTGCGCCGGCATCGCGTGCACACAAAGCACTGGCATCGACGATCGCACTCGCCAGACCGCGACGGCGCATGCTCGGCAGCACAGCCACGCGCCCCATAATATAGGTCTCCCCCGCTGCGACGCCTTCGTCCAAATCGCACGACGGCGAAACCGGAGCCTCTGAATCTGCCGCGCGCTCAAGCTCTTCGGGAAACACGCGCGAGCAACCGGCAAGCTCGCCGTCTACATAGAGCGTCACATGAATGCAGCTCTGATCCTCGTCGATAGCGTCGAACTCATTCTCGTAGCCCTGCTCGTCTATAAAAACGACGCGGCGCACCAACGCCGCGTCATCAAAGCATCCCGTCTTAAGTTGGATATCCATGGCTGCCCTTTCATTCAATGCGAACGTTAGGGACCGATATTAGCGAAAATGAGCTCCGCGCACGCTAAACTTCGCGCGAGCCTTCGCCAGGCAGTCGTAATGACCCACGTTATGGGCATCGCTCGCGATGAAGCTGTACAGGTTCTGATCGAACAGGCGCTGTGCCGGCTTTTTCTCGCGACCAAAGCGACCGCCGGCAATAAAGTCCGCCGAAGCCTGCAGCTTGCAGCCCATATCGACCAGGCGCTCCGCCACGCTTACATCCTTTTGAACCGCACGATAGCGCTCAGGATGAGCGATAATCACCTGGTAACCACGGCACTGCAAATCGTAAATCGTGTTCTCGTACTCTCTAAACGCATACGCATCGGCATGCGTCGAAAGCTCGAGCAGAAACTCGTTGGTCCCATCGAAATGCAAGTGCTCCGCGGCATCGATACCAAGCTCAACGAGCTTTCGATGGTTGACCTCGAAGCCCATCTGGAGCGGAAAACCGTCAGCGTTATCACGCAGCAGCTCAAAGGCATCCCACATCTTGTCGTAATCAAAATAGGGATCACGGCAGTGAGGAGTGCAAACGATTCTGGTTACACCGGCCCACTTGGCAGCCTCGAGCATCGCCAAGCTCTCATCGAGATCGGCGGCGCCGTCGTCTACACCCGGCAAGATATGGCAATGAATGTCACGCATAGGCCAGCCTTAATCAACTAAACGTTTGCTCGGTTGGTGAAGATGCCCTTTTTGGAAGTCCCCTGATCGTCGGAGCCCTTCTTCACCTTCTTACCGTCCTTGGTGTAGTAGGAGTAGTAGTACTCGCTGGTCTCGGTCTCGCAGTAGTTCATAACGGTACCGATGAGCTTGACCTTCTCGGACTTCTTAAGCTGACCGATGGCGTTGAGCGCCTCCTCGCGCTTGGTGAAGTCCTCACGCACGACAAAAAGCGCACCGTCGGTCAGACTTGCGATCTCGGCAGCATCGATGAAGGTGCCGACCGGGGGAGCATCAAAGATGACGTACTGGAACTTGGCGGACAGTGCCTTTACCAGCTTGGCAAAGCGGTGAGAGACGATGATGTCGGCAGGATTGGGAATATGCGGCTCGGCATCGAGGAAGTAGAAGTTCTTCTGACCCGTCTCGACAATCGCCTGGTCAATAGAAACCTGCTCGGAAAGGACTGCATAGAGTCCGCCGCGGGAGCGGACGCCGAGCATATCGGCAAGGGACCTGCGACGCATATCAGCCTCGACCAGCAGGACGCTCTTGCCGCTGGTGGCGATAGCCTGGGCAAGGTTGATGGAAACCGTAGACTTGCCCTCGTTGGGAATCGAGGACGTAACGGTGATGGTGCGAATGGGGTCGTCCACGCTCGCAAAGCGGATGTTGGCCAGAAGGGTCTTGGCGGCATTCTGTACAACGAGCTTATCGGTGTTCTTTGCCTTAGCCATGCCTATTTACCACCTTTCATAGCCGGAATTCGGCCAACAACGGGAATGCCCAGGAGCTCTTCTGCCTCTTCGGCACCGCGGATGCGGGTGTTGAGCATGTCTGCCAAAACGACATAGGCAACTGCGATAAAGATGCCCGCGAGGAACGCGACAGCAACGTACAGCATACGCTTGGGGCCGCTGGGGACTTCGGGAGTCTTAGCCTCGTCGATAACGTTGATGCTCTGGGCAGCGCCGACGTTCTGAGCGACCGTACTCACCGAGCTGGCCATGGCCTTTGCGACCTTAGCCGTCTCCTTGGCATCGGTGCCGGTAACCGAAAGCGTAATGACACGCGTGGTGGTCTCGGAGGAAACAGACACCTTGTAGTCATCCAGATCGGTGAGGCCCAGTTCATTGGCTGCGCCGCTCTTAACGCTATCGCTATCCAGCAGCGTGGCGATATCGTTGGAAAGCATCTGACTCGCCGAGAGATCGTTGTAGCTCATCTGACCGCTATCGTCGGTCTTGGCGAGAATGTACATGCTCGTCGTCGCGGTGTAGGTGTTGTCCATCGCAACGAAGGACACGATGCCCATGGCGATCGCGCAGACCACCGGAAGGGTGATGACCAGCTTAAGGTGCTTCTTCAGCAGCTGGAACAGTTCGAGAAGGGTCATGCAGCTTGCCTTTCATTTCCCCAGTTCGGATTGACAAAACTGTCCGTATGTTATCGCATCTTTTTACCGAGACCAAACTCTATACATAAGAAACAGGCTCTCCTGTAAAAATGTCGGAAGCAATCGTAAAATTGCACAACAACGCCGCACCCGAAAGTCAAATGCGGCGTCTGCATCAATATCTATGTTGTATCGCTATGCGAATGGCTCGTCCTGCCGTATGGGAAACGTCACCGTAATGGTGGTTCCCACGCCCAACTCGCTCGACAGATCGAGCGTGGCGTGATGATACAGGGCCGCATGCTTGACAATTGCAAGCCCCAGACCGGTTCCGCCGCGCGCCTTGGACCTACTCTTGTCCACGCGATAGAACCGCTCAAATACCTTGCCCTGTGCTTCAGGCGCGATACCGATTCCCGTGTCGGCGACCGCAAGGAACGGATGGCCTTCGTCGTTGGTGCCGCACTGCAGCGTAACCGCACCGCCGGGTCGATTGTAGCGGATGGCGTTGCTCGCCAGATTATAGATGAGCTCGTCAATCAAGCGCGACACGCCTTCGATGACCACAGGCTTGGTCTCATGACTTATCGTCACATTCGCCTGACGGGCGACCTGTTCAAGACGCTGCTCAACCGCGTAGATGGCACGCGAGAGCTCAATAGGCTCCGTAGAACCAATGGGCACCGCCTCGCCCTCAGTTGCACGCTCGGCCTCGTCCAAGTTAGACAGCGTAAGGATATCGTTGACAAGCGCTGCCAAGCGGCCCGCCTCACGATAGATGCGACCGCCAAAGTTGCGCAGGTCGCCCTCGCCCTCGACCATGCCGTTTGCGATGAGCTCGGCATAGCCCGAAATCGCCGTAAGCGGCGTCTTGAGCTCATGGGTGATATTCGCCGTGAACTCGCGGCGCATACGGTCGTTGTCCGCCAGCACCGCCATTTGGCGCTTGAGCTCCTGGCGCTGCGACTCAATACGCTCAAGCATGGGAACCATCTCGGCATAGGCGTGCTCATAGCTACGGCGTGGGTGGTCCAAATCCACCTCTTGCAACGGCGCGATGATGGCACGGGACTCGCGGCGCGCCATAAAAAACGAGAGTACCGCACCCGCTGCTGCGATAAGCAGCATCGGCGCCACCATCGACAGCAAAATCGCCGCAACGCCAGGCTGGGCCTGCGCCAAGCGGACAACCTGGCCGTTATCAAGGGCGACGGCGCGATACAGCATAATCTCGTCGAGCGTAGAGCTTGCGCGCTCCGCGGAACCCGAACCACTCTCAAAGGCCTCGATGACCTCGGGGCGATCGCCATGGTTGGGCAGTGTGGAAGGCGACGCCTCGTTGTCGTAGGCAACCGATCCATCCTTGTTAATCAGCGTGATGCGCAAGTCCTCTCGATCGAGGCTACGCAAGAACGGGATGGGCTCCTGCTGCTCGTCGAGGGCGGCAGCAATGAGCTCGGTTTCTTGCGCCAGGTTGGCACTCGTGGCATCCGCCAAGGTGTTTTGCACAAAGAACGCACCCAGCACCGTAAACGCCACGATAACCGCCATGGCGCAGACAAAGATCGTCACAAAAACGCGGTGCGACAGCGTATGTTTTCCCTGGGGGGCGAAGACCACGGGTTACTCCTCCGATGCGGTGGCCGCGGTGTCGTCACCTTCGGCACCATCACCGGCAGAAGGCTCGGCCAAGCGGTAGCCCACGCCGCGCACGGTCTCGATGGCGCCGGCATGCTCGCCCAGTTTTTGGCGAAGCGTCTGCACGTGCACGTCAACGGTGCGCGAACCGCCGTCGAAGTCCCAGCCCCACACGCTCTGCAGCAACGACTCGCGGGTAAAAACCACGCCGGGCTTGCGCATGAGGTACTCGAGCAGGTCGAACTCGCGCAGGGTGAGCTTAAGCGGCTCGCCGGCAACGGTCACCTCGCGATGGCTGGGCGAGAGCACGATGTCGCCCACACTGAGCACATCGCTCGCCTGCTTGACCATGCCGCCGCGACGCAGCAGTGCGCGGCAGCGGCTCGCAAGCTCCATGAGCGAAAACGGCTTAGTCAGGTAATCGTCGGCACCGCCATCGAGCGCCATCACCTTGTCGAGCTCGGTATCCTTGGCGGTAAGCATCATGATGGGCACCGTCGCTGTCAGGCGATCGGCACGCAGTCGACGCATAATCGCCAAGCCATCGGTATCGGGCAGCATGATGTCGAGCAGGACGGCATCGGGTACCCGTCGCGCCACGGCAGCCTTAAACTCACCGTCGCACGAAAAGCCTTCGGCCTCAATCCCCTGCTTGCGCAGCGCATAGACCGTCAAATCCCTGATGTTGTCATCGTCCTCGACGTAATAGATCATGTTGAACCCCTTTGCGGCCGGCATGACCGCATCTTAACCCTAAAGGTACCTTTACTAGATGGTATCAGCCAAAACGTCCCGTCAAATAATCCGCCGTGCGCGGATCGGTCGGATTCTTGAAGAGTTGCGCGGTGGGCGCGTGCTCCACCAGCTCACCCAGCAAAAAGAATGCGACCGAATCGGAGATACGCGCCGCCTGCTGCATATTGTGCGTAACGACCACGAGCGTGCAGGTCTCTTTGAGCTCGCAGGCCAGCTGCTCCACCACCAGCGTCGACACAGGGTCGAGTGCCGAGGTCGGCTCGTCCATCAGCAGAATGTCGGGCTGCACGGCAAGTGCGCGGGCGATGCACAGGCGCTGCTGCTGTCCACCCGAAAGACCCAGGCCCGACTCGTTGAGCTTGTCCTTGACCTCATCCCATAGCGCAGCGCGACGAAGGGAATCCTCGACCAGCTCGTCGAGCACGACGCGGTCGCGCACTCCCATGCCGCGAGGACCGTAGGCGACGTTGTCGTAGATGCTCATGGGAAACGGGTTGGGGCGCTGGAACACCATGCCCACGCGCTGCCGCAAGCGGCAGATGTCGTAGTCGCCCAGGATATCTTGACCATCGAGCGCAATCTTGCCCTCGATGCGGCAATCCTTGATGCCGTCGTTCATGCGGTTAAAGCAGCGCAGCAACGTGGACTTTCCGCAGCCCGAAGGCCCGATGAACGAGGTGATCTGCTTGTCGCGGATCTTGATATTCACGTCCTTGAGCGCATGGTGGTCGCCATAGAACAGGTCGAGGCCCTCGACATCGATACGCGTCGGCGAGGCGGCAAGATCCTCTGCCGTGGGGCGAGTCGCATCCCCAACCTCGCGCTCGTGCGCGGCCTCGGCCTGCGCTTTCATGAGTTCTTCAAGCTCCGTGGGCTCCACAGCCGCAGCAGCCGTCATACCGCATACCTCCACATCGATATCAATTCAGCAGTATCGATAGTAGGAATCGCGGCTCATATGCACGTGAGCGCATTGTCAAGTGTTTGTAAGGGCACACTGGCTATGCGGCGGGCAGCTCGATGGTGAATATCGTGTGTTCGGGCGTCGATTCACATGCAACGGTACCGCCGTGCGCGCATACGATCTCCTTGGCGATGGCAAGCCCCAGTCCAGCGCCGCCGCGATTGGTCGCACGCGCCGCATCCAGGCGATAGAACTTCTCAAAGATCACCTTGAGCTTTGCCTCAGGGATGGGATCGCCCTGATTGATAAAGCGCACGCGCACGCCACCGCCGTCCCGGCGTCTGGCCTCGATCGTGATGGTCGAGCCCTCATAGCTATAGGCAATAGCGTTTTTCATGATGTTGTTGAACACGCGAGCCATTTTGTCGCCATCCACGAGCACCGTCAGGTCCTCGCGAATATCAACTTGGACTTCCTTATGCTGCTCGTTGAGGATGGGATAGAACTCGTCAGCCACCTGAGCCAGCAGCAACCCCAGATCAACATAGCCGCGCGTGAGCACGATATCGTGGAAGTCAAAGCGCGTGATATCGAAGAACTCTTCGATGAGCGTATCGAGCCGGTGCGCCTTGTCGAGCGCCACGCCCGTAAAGTGCGCACGTTGCTCAACCGGCAGCTCAGGAGCCTCTTGCAGCAGCGAAAGATAGCCCACCACACTGGCAAGCGGGGTGCGTAGGTCATGTGCCAAGTACGTGACCAGATCGTCCTTGCGATGAGATTCGTCACGCAAGGCCTGTTGCACCTTGCGCTCACGGTCACGCACGCGGTTAAGGGCGCCCTCGACCTCCAAGAAGTCGCCGTCGATGTTGTCCCAGGTGTCGGGGTGATCGATCAGGCGATCTTGAATACGAGCAGCCAGCACACAATCGACATGCTGCTCGCCCTGCTCATAGCCCTGGTAGTACAGGGCGCGGCCGCACAAGAACAGCACGCACGCGGCAAGCGCCAGCACAAAGCCAAGCATGTTGAATACAAAGCCGGCATCGAACAACACCGGCCCTTCGATGCCGCCGAGCGCCATGGCGCCAATCGCCAACGTCATGGCCCACGCGGCGCCGCCAATCACCACGCAGCGGCACACGATCTCAAATCGATCGATCAGCAAAAAGCCAACAAGCAGCACCGCCAAGATTCCAGCGATGTTATCGATGCCAATCAGCAGCAGGCTCAGCAAAAAGAGCAGCACCGTTGCAAGCGCGCGGTTGTCGACGACTGACCTCACGTATTCAAAGAGTCGATCGGGCACCTCGAACGCTTGCCTATCGTCTTTTGTCATATCAAGATCCTCACAAGCGAAAAGCGTTATTCGATGATGTAGCCGACGCCCCAGACGTTTTTGATAAAGCGCGGCTTTTGTGCGTCGTCGCCGATCTTTTCGCGCAAGTGGCGAATGTGCACCATCACCGTATTGTTGGAGCCGGGCATAAAGTCCTCGTTCCATACCGCGCGGAACAGGTCCTCCACGGCCACCACGCTGCCGCGATGCTCGACCAGATACAGCAAGATTGAATACTCGGTGGGTGTGAGGCGTACCGGTGAACCGTCCACCGTTACGGAACGAGCATCGCGGTTGATCTCCAAGCCGTCGAGCTGAATGGTCGGCGACTCGGCCGCCTGCGCACGGCTACCGTAGCTGGTGTAGCGGCGAAGCTGAGCGTGCACACGCGCGATGAGCTCCAGCGGGCGGAACGGCTTAACCACGTAATCGTCCGCACCAAGCGAAAGGCCCTCGATTTTGTCTTGCTGGGCATCGCGCGCCGTCAGCATGATCACGGGATAGGTATGGCTGGAACGGATCGTACGCAGCAGCTCAAACCCATCGATATCGGGCAGCATGACATCAAGCAGCGCCAAATCGAACTCCTGCTCCAAGATTGCCTTGGCAGCATCGGCCCCGCTATAGGCAATCTGGACATCAAAGCCCTCTTTTGTAAGGTAGATTCCAACCAAGTCGGCGATGGCCTTCTCGTCATCAACTACCAGTATGCGCTCGTTCATGCGTGCTCCTCTCGCGCTCCATTATGCCCGAGGCGACGCACGCCACACACAACAAGCGTGGGTGATTAAGTCGGCCTTAAGCGCCCTTGTGCCCGTTCGGGAGCGGATGTGGGCCACGCACGCACGCGATGATCGCCGACGCCGGCAAACGATATACTCTAGTTCCAGAAGAGACCATCCCGTCGAAAGCGAAATCCGTGAAGTCCCTCACCCCTTTTGCAAAGCGCTCAGCCCAGCTTGCCGCCGGCTTTGTCTGCGCTATCGCCCTTGCCGCTGGCGTGCCCACCGTCGCCGGCGCCCAAGTACTCACGACCGACAATGTTTGCGGCAAAACCGCCGATGCGCGCGGCATCACGGCAGAAAACCTGCCCGATATCGATGCGACCAATGCCCTCGTCATGGGCAAAGACGGCACCGTCTACTATGGGCGCGGCGCCGATGAGCAGGTTAAAATCGCCTCGATCACCAAGGTCATGACCGCAATCCTAACCGTCGAGAATTGCAAGATGGACGAGAAGGTCACGGTGAGCAACGCCGCAGCCACCGTGGGTAATTCGACCGCCGGCTTGCTCGAAGGTGACGAGCTTACCGTGGAGCAGGCACTGCGCGGCCTGATGATTCCCTCGGGCAACGACGCCGCCGTCGTGCTCGCCGAATATGTGGGCAAGAAGATCGACCCTAAGACCAAAGACGCCGAGGCCACATTTGTGAAGGCCATGAACGAGCGCGCTAAAAAGCTCGGCTGCACCGGTACGCTTTTTGAAAACCCGCATGGTCTGGACTTTGATGAGTGGGCTGGCAATATGCACTCAACCGCACACGACGTAGCGCTGATGATGCAGGAGGCCATGAAAAACGACACGATCCGCGAGGTCGTATCGAGCGAGGATTCCTGGATCGAGGTCACGGGCGCCGACGGCACCGACCATTCGCATTCCATGGACACGCATAACTATTTGCTGGGCCAAGATGGCAACATCGGCGGCAAGACCGGCACCACCGACGACGCGGGCTATTGCTTTACGAGC
>DBGDZK010000128.1:0-3128 GCA_048373195.1 Collinsella sp. | reverse complement strand
GCGACAAAAGCCGTTCGGGGAAGCAAAAATGTCGGTGAACGGTAGGTTTTGGGTGGTGAGCGTATGGTGGGGGAGGCGTTGGATATACTTGAAGGCGTTAAAAATGACTGCGCAAGGTGCCACCAATGGCATCGTTGACATAGAAAGATCGACCTATGGCCGCTGTTAAAAAATCGGTATCCGTCAAAGACGTAGCGCGCCTCGCGGGCGTCTCGGAGCAGACGGTCTCGCGCACCGTGCACGATTCGCCCAGCGTGCGCCCCGAGACCAAGGAACGCGTGCGTGCCGCCATGCGCGAGCTGGGGTATCGCCCCAATTTTGCCGGTCGATCGCTGCGCCGCGGTAAGTTTAAGACCGTCGGCGTCGCCATGTTCAACATTACCGGCACCGGCAATCTCGACCGTATGGAGGGCTTTGCCGCCGCGGCCGATAAGCACGGCTATGCCATCACCCTCACTAAAGTAGACGGGCATCCGTATACCCTCGAGAGCGCATCGTCGCGCATGAGCGCACTGCCAGTGGACGGTATGGTTGTGATCATGAATCGCATGCCGGCAGACTTTGGCACTTTTGAGCCGCTGCCCGGCATGCAGACGGTGCTCGTTACGATGTTGGAGCACCCGCTCTGTTCAACGGTCGATAACGACCAGTTCGATTGCTCGCGCCAGGTGGTCGAGTACTTGCTGGAGCGGGGGCACAAGACCGTGCACTTTATCTCGTGTCCCGAGCGCTCGCTTTCGGGCATGCGGCGCGAGGAAGGCTGGCGCGAGACATTGCGCGCGCATGGCATTGAGCCCCCGCAGCTCGTGCGCGGCGACTGGACGGCACAGAGCGGGTATGCCGCAGGCCAGGCTCTGGCGGATGATCCGACCTGCACGGCCATTTATGCCTCCAACGATGCCATGGCATATGGCTGTATCCGTGGGCTCGAGTCGCGCGGGAAGTGCGTGCCCCAGGACGTGAGCGTGGCGGGTGTTGACGATAGTCTGGGCGATATCGTGCCCGACCGTCGCCTGACCACGGTGCGCTTTGACAACAAGCGCGTCGGCATGTGGGCGGTCGACAAGATTGCCGGCGCCGATGGGGGTGCGTCTGGCGTGGAGCACATGCTGATCCCCGGTGTGCTCGTAGAGGGCGATACGGTGCGCGATTTGCGTTAGGGTGCGGTCCTGTTTGGGTTGTCACTAACTGTGTTCGATATTGTTCAGATTGGTTTAAAAACCGTTCACGGGCGAAAAAGTGACCGTTCATAGCTTGAAATTGCGTTTTGCGCTGTTCTTTTTTGTTTGAATGTTAATGTTTCTGTCATACAGAACGCAGCGCGTATGCCCGGACGCGATGCTCTCCATTGGTTCATATGTGAAAGGAACGCAATATGGCAACCAAAGAAGAAATCTCGATGGTTGGATTCGAGATTGTCGCATACGCAGGTGACGCCCAGACCGATCTGCTTGCAGCGCTCGATGCTGCTCGCGAGGGCGATTTTGAGAAGGCCGAACAGCTGCACAAGGATGCCAGCGATGCACTTATCGGCGCCCACGACACGCAGACCAAGCTGCTTTCGCAGGAGGCCGGCGGTGGCGAGATGGAGATGACCTTCATCATGGCTCACGCTCAGGACACTCTCATGACCACTATGATCCTGGAGAAGCAGGCCCGCTTTACCATCGATGCCTACAAGCGCATCGCCGAGCTCGAGGCCAAGCTCGCCTAACGAGCCCTCACAACCCAGTCCCCTTCCAAAAGCCCTGCCGCTACCCGCGACAGGGCTTTTTCTGTATCCACCTATCTAGGTTGCGGTGAAATAGGGACTGAATAGAGGCCGGCGGGCGCAAAACAATCCCTATTTCACCGCAACTGATCCCGAGATAGTCATTGGGGACAGTCTTGGTGCGCTCTGTTCGTCTTCCCGTTCGTTTTTTGCTCGGTGGGTATACTTTCTTTCGCATTAAACGCCGGACTGAGGAGGTATCCAAATGCCGGATAACGGGTCAATACAAAAAAGAGACGCGCACGAGATGACTCATGGGCGTCCTGTCCAGATAACCGAGCATACGACGGTAACCGAGGTGCAGCCCAGCCTGTCCGATGTCGTGTGCGCAAACAAAAAGCTGCAGATTGGCTTTATCGTTGCACTCGTGGTACTGGCGCTGTTGTCGGGCTTTGTAGCTCGTCCGCATTTTGCCGATACCAAGACTTGGGACTCCACCATCGAGGTCCTCGATCAAAAGAAGGGCAATGTTTTGGCGCTCACGACCTCGTGCGTCGCCCTATCTGCGGGTATCACCGCGCTGCCGGGCGATACGGGAACGCCGGTCGCCGAGCAGCTCGCACAGCTTTCAGGCAACCTTGGTATCGTGCTTGCCGTGCTATACCTAGAGAAATATCTGCTGACTATTTTGTGGTCGGTTGGCTTGGGCATCTTAATCCCGTTTGCGTTGGTGCTCTTTGCGGTGTCGCTCGGCATTCACGGGCGCTGGAGTACGAGCGCCGTCCTGCGCCGTGTGGCGACACGCGTGCTGGTGGTTGCCGTGATCGGCATGGCGCTCGTACCCGCGAGCGTATGGGTGTCGCAGAAGGTCGATGAAACGTATCGCGTAAGTATTGAGCAAGCTGAGCAAAAGGCTGCGGACGCAGCCGACACCACGGACAAGTCAGCCGAGACCAGCTCAAAATCGAACAAGAAAAAATCCGAGGCCACGGAGTCCAAAAACGTGCTCGAGCAGTTGACTGATGGGGCCTCGAGCCTTGTTACGTCGGTGACCAGCGGTGCCAAGCAGATGACCGACGAGATCGTGCAGCAGGTGACCGACCTCATCGAAGGCGTCATCGTAATGATCGTGACCTCGTGTGTGATTCCTCTACTGGTGCTCGCGGCGTTCCTATGGCTAGGACACGTGCTGCTGGGGATCGATATCTCCGGTCCCGCGAACTATCTGACGGGTCGTTTCTTGAGCGGTCCGTCCAAACATGCCAAGAAGAGCGGGCAGTCTGAGTAGGCGGCAAAGCGATCTTTGGAAGATCAACCGTGAGAAGGGCGGCCGAGACACGTTCTTGGCCGCCCTTTTGTTTGTTGAACACACGGTCGCTACGTCCGCGCCCGGCCCAAACGGTCAGCAATCACCTGT
>DBGDZK010000127.1:0-3770 GCA_048373195.1 Collinsella sp. | reverse complement strand
GAGGCCGAGTATGGTGACGAGATGATCATTGTCGGCCGCGATGGCGATGCCGAGATCACTATGGACGAGATGGCCCGACTGCGCGGAACGATTAACTACGAGGTCGCCTGCGGTTTTGGCATGCGTCTCGACAAGGTCTACGTGTAGGAGCCGCTATGGGCGTCATGCACATCCCCGGCCATACCCATCAGGCACCACGTGAGGTCGCACTCGAGGAAATCGAGGCCGTTCTGGGCGATT
The DNA here is from genome assembly GCA_048373195.1 of Collinsella sp. GTDB lineage: Bacteria > Actinomycetota > Coriobacteriia > Coriobacteriales > Coriobacteriaceae > Collinsella. Next base: position 3,530 of record DBGDZK010000127.1, on the reverse strand, counting down.
GTCACCTCTGCCAGCTCTACCAGTCGCGTCACAATGTCGTGTTTGGCGTGGGAAACCCCCGCGCTCGCGTGATGTTTATTGGTGAGGCGCCGGGCCGCAATGAGGATTTGCAGGGCGAGCCCTTTGTGGGGGCGGCAGGCGAGGACCTCAACGGCATTTTGTCGCTGGCGGGGCTCAAACGCGAAGACGTCTACATTGCCAACGTGCTTAAGTGCCGCCCGCCGGGAAACCGCAATCCGCGTCCCGAGGAAGTGCTGGCTTGCTCGCCGTTTTTGCGTGAGCAGATTCGAAGCATCTGGCCTGATATTATCGTGACGCTCGGCAACCCCGCGACACACTTTGTGCTTAAGACCGAGATTGGTATTACTAAGCTGCGCGGCAGGTTCCACCAGATGGGGCATTTTGTAGTAATGCCCACTTTTCATCCGGCAGCAGCGCTGCGCAATCCGGCGTGGCAGGAGCTGCTGGAGGAAGACTTTAAGATGCTGGGCGATTATCTGGAGCGACATCCCGCACCAGAGGACGCCTCGGAATAATAAGGAGCATATATGTCCCTGGAGCGCCTGGGGGTAGGTACTTACAAAACGACTTGCGCTGCCGATACGGAGTACTTTGGCGAGCTAATTGCACCGTGCCTTGAGGACGGCGATGTGCTCATCCTGACCGGTGGCCTGGGAGTGGGCAAAACTCACTTTACCAAGGGCGTCTCGCGCGGGCTGGGCGATGGGCATATGGTTACGAGTCCTACGTTTGCGCTCATGGCCGTTCACGATCAAGGTCGTATTCCGCTGTTTCACTTTGATCTATACCGCCTGGAGCATGCCTACGAGCTCGAGGATACGGGCATTTTCGATGTGCTGGGCTATGAGGGTGCTTGCCTGCTGGAATGGGGCGAACAATTCCAGGACGAGCTGACGGATGAGTATCTTTCGGTGACGCTCAAGCGTGATGAGGGCGACAGCGATGTGCGAACGATAACGCTTGAGGCGCACGGTGACCGCGCAATGGAGCTTTCCCATTTGATTGATAGGGCTGTACAAGATGAGCTTGCATAACGACAACGCGCTGGTGGTGGCGCTCGATACCTCGACCGACATGCTTGCCTGCGCGGCAAGCTGGATTGATGGGCAGACGGGCGAGACGAAGCTCGTGAGTGGCGACCACATGTGTCGCCGTCACGCCAACGTTGAGCTCGTGAATACCGTTGATGGCGTGCTGGCTCAAGCCGGTCTGGATCGCAGCGATGTTGGTTGCTATGTGGTCGGCCGCGGCCCGGGGTCCTTTACGGGTGTGCGCATCGGCATCTCCACTGCCAAGGGCCTCGCGCGTGGTGCCAATGTTCCGCTGCTGGGCGTGTCGACGCTCGACGCCTGCGCTTGGACGGCGTGGAAGGCTGGCGTGCGCGGCAAGCTTGGTATCTTGGCCGATGCTATGCGCGGTGAGGTATATCCGGCGCTGTATATGCTGGTCGATGAGGGTCCCGAGCGTCTGTTTCAGCGCGAGCGCGTGGTCAAGGCCGCCGTGGCGCTTGATGAGTGGCGCCAAGCGGCGGACTGGGACCAGGTTCAGCTGACCGGTGACGGTCTCGTGCGCTATGGCAAGCTGCTGGGTGGGGATGAGACCGCTCGCTGTGTGGAGCGCGACCTGTGGTGGCCTTCGGGCGAGGGCTTGCTGCTCGCGCACGCTGCGGGTGACGGCGATCCGGCTCGCGTCCTGCCGATTTACACGCGCCTTTCGGATGCCGAGGAAAACGAGCGCAAGCGTCTTGGTCTTGCCGAGAGTGCGCAGAGCGAAATTACGGGCGTTGCCGATGAGCTCGCCGGTCGTCATCTGCAGTTCCGTCCCATGGGCGCGGCGGATGCCGAGGGCGCGAGCGCGCTAGAGGCTGCCTGCTTTGAAGGTGCCGGACACGAGGCGTGGACGCCGGGCATGTTCCTGTCCGAACTGGGCGAGGACGTCGCTGCGCCGCGTAGTTGGTGGGTGGCACACGACGACGGCAAGCTGCTGGGCCTTGCCGGCGGTATGGTCGTGGACGGTGATGTGCAGATTCTGGATGTCGCCGTCGACCCGGCACATCGCCGTGAGGGCATTGCCCGCAAGCTGCTGTCGCATGTGAGCTATGATGCCCAGATGCTCGGCTGCACCACGGCTTCGCTCGAGGTCGAGGACGGCAACGAGGGAGCGATCGCGCTTTATAACGCTCTGGGCTTTACCGAGGCTGGCCGTCGCCGCGGCTACTATGGTGCCGACAAGGATGCCATCGTCATGACGGCTCCGCTGCCCCTCGTGCTTCCGGTCGACAATGCTTCGCCCGAGCCGACGGCGGCTGAGCAGCGTGTATGGCCGCTGCCTGCGCCTGGGCGCTCCGAGGGGGAGCGTGCCGAAATTGAGCGCCGCCGCCTAGTGCTCGCTATCGAGAGTTCCTGCGACGAGACGGCCGTGGCGATTATCGATGCGGATGGCAATATGCTGGCCAACCAGGTGTCGACACAGATTGATTTTCACGCCCGCTTTGGCGGCGTGGTGCCCGAGATCGCCTCGCGCAAACACGTTGAGGTGATTGTGAGTGTCGTGGATGCGGCGCTCGAGGATGCCGCAGCATCGCTTGGTCTTGAGGGTGGAGCCATTGCCCCCAGCGAGCTTGCCGCCGTGGGCGTGACACAGGGTCCGGGCCTGGTGGGCGCGCTCGTGGTTGGCGTCGCCTTCGCCAAAGGCTTTGCCTACGCTGCCGGTAAGCCGCTCGTATGCGTCAACCATCTGGAGGGGCACCTGTTTGCCAACTTGCTGGCGCAGCCCGACCTCAAGCCGCCGTTCATCTTCACGCTTGTCTCGGGCGGGCACACCATGCTCGTGCACGTGAAGGCATGGGGCGACTACGAGGTACTTGGTGAGACGCTCGACGATGCTGTGGGCGAGGCCTTCGACAAGGTAGCCAAGGCGTTGGGTCTGGGCTATCCCGGTGGCCCCATCATCTCCAAGCTGGCCGAGACGGGCAATCCCAAGGCGATCGATTTCCCCCGTGCGCTTAACAGCAGAGGAGACTATCGCTTCTCGCTTTCGGGCCTTAAAACCGCTGTGACGCTCTACATTGAACAGGAGACCAAGGCCGGGCGCACGATTCACCTGCCCGATCTGGCAGCTTCGTTTGAGGCAGCTGTCTTTGACGTGCAGTACAAGAAGGCCAAAAACGCACTGCACGCTACCGGATGCAAGGAATACTGCATCGGTGGCGGCGTCTCGGCCAACCCGCATCTGCGCGAGATGATGATCAAGAAGCTTGGGCGTCAGGGGATTCGCGTAACGGTGCCGCCCTTGTCTGCCTGTACCGATAACGCAGCCATGATCGCGGAGGTCGCCCGCCGTAAATTCGACCGAGGTGAAATCTCGCCGTTCGACGTCGACGCCGATCCAAACATGACGCTGTAGCTGGTACGGCGCGGTCCCTGGACGGAGGGGCCGGATATAAGGTTTCCTGCTCTACAGTCCTGCGCAAGACGAAGGCCACATTAAGTGGCCTTCTTTGCGTGCGG
>DBGDZK010000126.1:0-5741 GCA_048373195.1 Collinsella sp. | reverse complement strand
AGGAGCCACAGCTTGCCGCGCTCGATGGTGAACTCGATGTCGCACAGGTCCCGGTAGTGGGTCTAGAGCTTGCGCATGGCGGCGCGCAGTTCGTCGTAGGACTTCTTGTCCAACCGCTCCAGGTCCGCCAGCGACAGGGTGTTGCGGATACCGGCGACGACGTCCTCGCCCTGGGCGTTGACCAAAAAGTCACCGTAGAACTCCTTGGTGCCGTCGGCCGGATTACGCGTAAAGGCGACGCCCGTCGCAGAGGTCTCGCCCTTGTTGCCAAAGGCCATGGCCTGCACGTTGACGGCGGTGCCGAGTTCGTCGGAAATACCATGCTGCTTGCGGTAGATGCAGGCACGCTCGTTCATCCAGCTGCCAAAGACGGCCTGGATTGCAAGGCGTAGCTGAAGCTCCGGGTCGTGCGGGAAAACGGGCTTGCCGTCAGCGACCTCGAGCTCGGGATACAGTGAGGCATCGACGTTCTCGGAGAAGATGCCCTTAAAGGTCTCGACGAGTTCCTGCAGGTCCTCGGCCGAAAGCTCGGAATCGACGCGAACGCCGGCGACCAGGCGGGCCTGGGTCAGGGCGTTCTCGAACAGGTCGGCGTCAACGCCCATGACGACATTGGAAAACATCTGGATAAAGCGGCGGTAGCTATCCCAGGCAAAACGCGAGTTCTGCGTCTGCGCGATGAGGCCCTGGACGGAATCGTCATTGAGGCCCAAGTTGAGGACCGTGTCCATCATACCGGGCATGGAGAACGGAGCGCCCGAGCGAACCGACACGAGCAGCGGATCATTATCGTCACCGAGCTTCTTGCCGCAGCGGGCCTCGAGGTCCGCCTCGGCAGCAACGATCTCATCGAGTGCATCTTCGGGCCACACGTTGCCGGCACCGGAGTACTCGACGCAAGTCTGGCAGGTAATGGTAAAGCCACCGGGAACCGGCAGGCCGATACGGCTCATCTCGGCAAGATTAGCGCCTTTGCCGCCAAGCACGAAGTTCATGGACTTGTCGCCCTCGGTGACACAGGTGCCCTGGGCGTCGGTTCCAAAACGGTAAACCCTCTTGCAATCGCTCACGATACTTCCCCTTCCATGCGCTCTCGCGCACGACCGTGGTAACGAATCGACCCGCCGGATGCGGGCCGTGAGGGTACTATACGGCGGGCATTGAGCGGGCTTGCGTAGAGGGCGCGGGGTTTGGTAAACGTGGTAAATGTGACGGTAAACGGTAGGTAAAGGTGGTTACCTTATGAAGATACCAATGCAAGAGAATTGCAGGTCAAATGCAAGTTCTTTGCTAAATCGCTTTACCAATATCGTGCATTATTTTTAGGTAGTCTTTTTGAGACGGTGCATTTTTAGCTACCGAAATGAGTTAACTTTGCTGGGTTCGGCGGGCACGGGCTTCTTGGATTTCCTCCAAGTGGCTAATGATCTCGGCAGCGCTTTCCTCGATGGCCTTGCCGTCGGTACGCACCACAAAGCAGCCTAGGCGTTTCATGAGGGCACGAGCTTCCTCAAGCTCGCTGCGCACGCTCTCGGGCTCGGCATAGGAGCCGGCAACGGCACGAGCGTAGTCATCGCCCAAGCGGCTATCGCGAATTTCGGAAATCACATCGACGGTCGAAATCAGGCCGAACAGGCGCATCGGGTCAACCTCGTAAATCGACTTCGGCGGCTCCATGCCATGGGCCAACGGAACATTGGCAACCTTGAAACCTTGATAGGCCAGATACATCGACAGCGGCGTCTTGGACGTGCGCGATACGCCCAGCAGCACGATATCGGCACCCGACAGATCGTCGCAACCGCGCCCGTCGTCGTGCTCAACGAAATACTCCATGGCCTCGATACGATGGAAATAGCGGTCATCAGTCTTGTGAATCACGCCCGCGACGCCCTTTGGCGACACACCGATGAGCGACGACAGCACGGCGAGCGTCGGGCCGATCAGGTCGACCGAACGGATATGCAGCATACCCAGGTAATCGAGCACGCGGGCGCGAAGCGCTGGATCGACAATGGTGTGAAACACGGCAATATCGCGATGGTCGGCATCGACGCGCGGCCCCACAAATGACTTGACCTGCTCCACGGAAGTCACCTTGGGCAGACGTAAAACGCGAAAAGCCCCTTCATCAAATTGCCCGGACGCCGCAAGCACCACCTCACAAGCGGTATCGCCGAGCGAGTCGGAGATAACGATAACGGTGGGACGAGCGGTGACCGGGCAATCCATGCGAGGCTCCTTTTGCGCTTACGCGCAGGCTGGCTTACTTTTTGCGGGCAAGCTCACCGATGTTGGCAATGCCGGAGAAAACGGCCTCGAAGCGGTTGAGCAGCTTAAGGCGATTATCGCGGAGCTGCTCGTCCTTGTCCATGACCATGACCTCGTCGAAGAAGCGGTCGATGGGGGCGCGCAGGGCGGCAAGGGCGGCAAATGCGGCCGGGTAATCCTCGGCAGCAAGGGCGGCGTCGACAGCGGTCTGAGCAGCCTCGGAGGCATCGGCAAGCGCGAGCTCGACCTCGCCCATCAAGGCGCGGTCGTACTCCGCGCCCAGCTCGGGCTTGGAGATATGCGCGGCGCGAGCATAGGCGGTCGCAAGGTTGTCGAACGTCTCGGCGTCGTTCTTGCGGGCCTCGTCGAGGGCGGCGCAGCGGGCGAAGAAGACGGACGGGGCGATGATGTGCACCGCAGAGACGGCGGCAACGGTATCGGCCGGGATCTTTTCGTCGCGGGCCATGCTCACCAGGCGGCCATGGAAGAAGTCGTGAACCTGCTGGGCGACCTCGGCGGCGGCGAACTCAATGCCCTGCTCACTGTAGAGCTCGAGGGCGAAGTCGATGAGCGACGTGGGGTCGATCGGCAGACGGTCGCGCAGGATGTTGATGATGCCGATAGCGGCACGACGCAGCGCGTAGGGGTCGGAGGAGCCGGTCGGGGGCTCGCCAATGGCAAAGATACCGGCGATGGTATCGAGCTTGTCGGCGCAGGCCACGATGCAGCCAGCGGTGCCCTCGGGCAGCTCGTCACCGGCAAAGCGGGGACGATAATGATCGCGAATGGCGTGGGCAACCTCGTCGTTCTCCCCCATCGCGGTGGCGTAGTAACCGCCCATCACGCCCTGCTGGCTCGTGAACTCGACGACGGCGTTGGATACCAAGTCGGCCTTGCACAGGTGCGCGGCGCGAGCGGCATCGGCGGCCAGGTGGGCGCCCAGATGGGCCTCGCGAGCGATGGCAAGCGCGAGTTGCTCAATGCGCTCGGACTTGGCGAGCACGCTACCGAGCTTCTCCTGGAAGGCAACCTTGGCCAGACGCTCACGGAACTCGTCGAGGGAGATCTTCAGGTCCTCCTCGTAGAAGAACTTTGCGTCGTCCAGACGGGCGCGCACGACGCGCTCGTTGCCGTCGATCACGCGCTCGGCGTTCTCGGGCTTGCTGTTGGAGACGACCACGAACTCACGCGTGAGCTTGCCCTCGCCGTCATAGATCGGGAAGTAACGCTGGTTGGTGAGCATGGACTCGCAGATGATCTCGTGCGGGACCTTGAGGAACTCCTCATCGAAGGTACCGACGAGCACCGTCGGCCACTCGCAGAGGTTAATGACCTCCTCGAAGACCTTCTTGGGCGTGTCGACATGACAGCCGGGGCGAGCGGCCTCGACCTCGGCGATGCCGGCAAGGATGGCCTCGCGACGACGCTCGGCAGAAAGCACGCCGGCGTCCTCGAGCACCTGCTCATAAACAGCGGGGCTGGCAACAACATGGTCGCCAGGGCCAAGTACGCGATGACCGCGCGTGGTGTTGCCGCTCGTCACGTCGGCAAACGACACGGGCACAACATCCTCGCCCAAAAGGCAGCAGATCCAGCGGACCGGACGAACAAAGGTCGCATGCTCGTGACCCCAGCGCTGGCTGCGGTAGTTGGGCCACTGCAGGCCGGCGATGGTCTTCTCGCACAGAGCGGTCAGAATCGGCGTAGCCGGTGCGGAGGGAATGTTCTTCTCGGCGAACACATACTCGCGACCGTCAGTGTCCTCGCGACGGACCAGGTCCTCGGCAGCCACACCGCACTTGCGGGCAAAGCCCTGGGCGGCCTTGGTGGCGTTACCGTCAGCGTCGAAGGCAATGTTGGCCGCGGGGCCACGCTTGACCTCATGGACTTCATCGGTCGCGGTGGCGACGTTAGCCACGAGCGCAGCCAGGCGGCGCGGGCTCGAGATCACACGGACCTCGCCGTGGGCCAGACCGGCCTCGTCGAGACCCTTGGCAATCATGGAGCCAAGCTGCTTGACGGCATTGTTCAGCGGCGCGGAGGGCATCTCCTCCGTACCGATCTCAAACAGGAAATCCTTAGCGTCTGCCATGGCTTACGCCACCTCGCCTTCCTGGTCGGCATTCTCGTTGACTCCGGCGACCTCGGCCATGTAGGCCTCGCAGCACGCCTTGGCGACGGCGCGGACGCGCAGGATGTAGTTGGCACGCTCGACCGCGGACAGGGCGCCGCGAGCATCGAGCAGGTTGAAAGCGTGGCTGCACTTCATGACGCAGTCATATGCCGGCAGCGGCAGCTTGCGCTCCAGGCAGGAATGGCACTCGGCCTCGTAGTCGTCAAACTTCTGACGCATCATCTCGACGTTGGCGACCTCAAAGTTATAGGCACTGAACTCGCGCTCGTTCTCGAGGAACACGTCGCCGTAGGTCATGGGCGTGCCGTCGGGCAGGTAGCTCCACACCAGGTCGTAGACCGAGTTGACGCCCTGGGCGTACATGGCGATACGCTCCAGGCCGTAGGTAATCTCAACGGGCACGGGGTCGACCTCGATGCCTCCCACCTGCTGGAAGTACGTAAACTGCGTGACCTCCATGCCATTGAGCCAGACCTCCCAGCCAAGGCCCCAGGCGCCAAGGGTCGGGCTCTCCCAGTCATCCTCGACAAAGCGGACGTCATGGTCGTTGGGATCCAGACCGATAGCGGCAAGAGACCCCAGGTAGAGCTCCTGGGCGTTAACCGGAGAAGGCTTGATGAGCACCTGGAACTGATAGTAGTGCTGCATGCGGTTGGGGTTCTCGCCGTAGCGGCCGTCGGCGGGACGGCGGCAGGGCTGCGCATAGCAGGTGCGCCACTCGGCGGGACCGAGCGAGCGCAGCGTGGTCGCGGTATGGAAGGTACCGGCACCGACCTCGGAGTCATAGGGCTGCATAATGACGCAGCCCTGCTCGCCCCAGTACTGCTGGAGGCGCAGGATGATGTCTTGGAAGGAAAGCGATGAAGCGTTCATGCCTCTAATATCCCCTCGTCGAAACGATTACACGGTTAGGTACTGTACTATAGCGGTTTTTAGTCGATAGCGCCGATGCGGTTGAGCGGCCAGTAGCGCACAAGCGCCACAGCGATCAAATCAGAGCGATCGACGGGACCAAAGTAGCGGGAGTCAGCAGAGTTCTCGCGGTTGTCGCCCATCACCCACACGCACCCGTCGGGAACGGTGTAGGGATAGCTTACCTGAGCGCCGGGCGCTTGGACCGAAAGTGGCCAGCTCATGCCCGTCGTATAGTCCTCGTCGAGCGCTTGGCCGTCAACGACCACCTTGCCATCCTGCAGGTCGACCGTCTGCCCGGCCGTGGCAATAACACGCTTGACAAGAACATCATGCTCGGAGGTGCCATCGGGGTTGTGAAACACCACGATATCGCCCTGCTTGACGGGCTGACCGAGCTCGAGGCTCACCTTTTGTGCCAGGA
>DBGDZK010000125.1:0-2921 GCA_048373195.1 Collinsella sp. | reverse complement strand
GCTTCCGTTTTTGGATGACTCGTCGATGGATGTCGTTTTTGCATCCGATGGCCAAAGGTTGGGCTCCATTCGCCTTGATAGCCGCGTGGCCAAGCTGGAATCCAAGATTAACTACAAAGCAAAGCCTTCGCTGTGCGCGCTTATCCGCGATGCGCAGCGTGGCGAATGCTGCGGTCGCTACGAGATCGATGCCATTCGCTATTTGCCGGCAGACGCCGGCGCGGTGTGGCGCTATGAGGTTACCTGGGCTGGAGACCCCCAGTGCGCACCTGAGCTCCAGATCTTTGATACGCATATGAATGCCATCGATGTCACCGTGCATGTGTTTGAATCGCAGGTCGATGTTCCCCAGCGCAACGGTTGCCGCGTCAATAAAACGTATCTGAGTGTTGAGATGCCTCAGGATATACGAGATTTTGTCGCGATCGTGAACGATCCCACAGAGCGGATCCAAAGCGGGTTTTGCGCCATGGATGGTCGCCTGTACAACGGCATGTTCGATGACAGCTGGAACCGCATGAAGGACGCGCGTGCAGACGACGCAGCTTATCGACGTTGGTTTGAGCAACATCGCGCAAAGCCGGGCGATTTGGCGTGCCAGCGTGTCGCTTCGGCGGCCTTTGCCTATAGACCGCTCGTGAGCATTGTGGTGCCGTGCTACAAGACTGATCGGGTCTACCTGCGCGAGCTGCTGGACTCGGTGCTAGCCCAGAGCTATGACAACTGGGAATTGCTGCTTATGGACGCCTCGCCCGAATGGGATGCGGTGGCCAATCTTGCGGCTGCCGCCAATGACGAGCGGGTTTGTCGTATTGAGCTGCCTGGCAACGGCGGCATTGTGGTCAACACCAACGCAGGTATTGAGCAAGCGATGGGCGACTACATCGCGTTCTTGGACCACGATGACATTCTGGAGCCGGACGCGTTATTCCAGTATGTTTCCGCGCTGAATAAGGCGGCCGAGGGCGAGCGCCCCCAGGTCCTGTTCTGCGACGAGGACATGTTTCAGAAAACGGGGGAGTGGGGTCAGCCGGTCTTTAAGACCAAGCTCAACGCCGACCTGCTCTATAGCCATAACTGTGTGACGCATTTCCTGATGGTGGAGAAGGCGCTCATCGATTACATTGGCATGTCCCCAGAAGACGTTGCGGGTGCCCAGGACTACGACCTGACGCTTCGCTGTCTTGCAGCGGGCGCGCGCTTTGAGCATGTTGCGCACGTGCTGTATCACTGGCGCGTTCATCCGGGATCGACCGCCGATGGCTCTGCCGATAGCAAGCCGTATGCTATTGAAGCCGGGCGCCTTGCGCTTCAGCGCCACTTTAACACGCTGGGCATTTGCGGAACGGTCGAGGAGACCGAGACGCCGTTTGTCTACCGCATGCGCTATGCGCTGCCGGAGCCTGCGCCGCTGGTGAGCATTGTGATTCCCACCAAGGATCACATTGAGACGCTCGATGCCTGCGTGATGTCGATCGCTCAGAAGGCAACGTATGCCAATTACGAGATCGTCTTGGTGGAGAACAACAGCGAAGCCCCGGAGACGTTTGCGTATTACGAAACCCTGCCAGAGCGCGTGGCTGCGGCATCCGAAGGCAAGGGTATCGCGCGCGTTGTGTACTGGCCGGGTGAGTTCAATTACTCCCAGATCATTAACTTTGGCGTGGAGCATGCCAAGGGCGACTACCTGCTGCTGCTCAACAACGATACCGAGGTCATAAGCCCCGACTTTATCGAAGAGATGATGGGGTATCTGCAGCGTCCCGATGCGGGCGTGGTGGGCGCCAAACTCTACTTTGCCGATCATCTGGTGCAGCACGCTGGCATTTTGGTTGGCGTGCGTGGTGCACTTGCCCACGCCAACCAGGATTTCTTGGCAAAGCGCGAGGGCTATCTTGCCCGCGCTGTGCGCCCCGGTAATTTCAGTGCCGTAACGGGCGCCTGCCAGATGGTGCGACGCGACGTATTTGAGCAGGTCGGAGGCTATAACGAGGAATTCGCCGTCGGTTTTAACGACGCAGACTTTTGCCTGCGCGTATGGGAGGCGGGCTACCGCACCATCTATACGCCCTACGCCGAGCTGTATCACTACGAGTTCACCTCGCGCGGCAGGGAAGAGGCCAACGAGGAAAAGCTGCGCCGCTGGAAGCGCGAGCAAGCGCTGTTCATGCAGCGCTGGCCTGAGTTCTTCTTGACGGGCGATCCATGGTTGGGGCCGAACTTATCCGCTGAGAGCGAGTACTTCTCGCTTTAGAAAATGGCGTGGATAGATCGCGACGCATATGAACTCTATCTATTGGTTTATGAGTTTGCTAGTAGGTGTCGTTCTCCCTATGCGGAAAAGTATGAAGAGGAGCCTTAGTGGGTGTAAGTGCGATAAAAACTTCTTTCTTGGGGGAGGGTTTCTGCACCGTGTGCTGGACAGTGGCTCAGGTCGGGTCAATTTACGATGTTACTCAGCTCAAAATGAGATAGCGAGAGGATATTCCTCCTAATTTTGTGGAAGCTAATGCAAATGATGTAACGAGCTCAAGGCAAGATGGACGGCGGCGCGCCATGATGTATTTGCATGAGCGTCCGGCTGTTTAATAGGTATTTAAAGTTAGGATAAAATCAATCTGTTATTTCATCAAATACGCTGGAGAGCGCAATGAATAGTCCTATTCGTCAACAAGATATGTGCGATCAAAAGCCTTGGCTTACCCCTTGGGAACAAGTCTCCCATCTTAAGAGCAAGGGTGTCCGTTTCCGCTATATGAGCGAGGCGGAGGCAGTCGAGTATCTGACGAAGAACAACAATTACTTTCGCTTGCGCTCGTACCGCACCGGATTTCCAAAGGTTTCGGATGGAAAACGCAAGGGTGAATATGTCAACTTAGATTTCAAGATGCTTGTTGACCTTTCGATTATCGATATGTTGC
>DBGDZK010000124.1:0-20143 GCA_048373195.1 Collinsella sp. | reverse complement strand
CCTCGTCACGCAGCAGGATGGCGCGGACATAGGTTGCGAAGGCGGCGGGACCGGCAGCCTCGGCAAACGAGACGCCATGGTAGGAGGGGTTGGGCTCGGCGATCTGGGCGTACTTTCCGCTCGCCTTCCAATCGAAGTTACCGCCATCGACGATCACACCGCCCAGCGAGGTGCCGTGGCCGCCGATGAACTTGGTTGCAGAATGGACAACGATGTTGGCACCATGCTCCAGCGGACGGAACAGATACGGGGTGCCGAAGGTGTTGTCGACGACAACCGGCAGACCGTGCTTCTTGGCGATCTCGGAGATGGCGTCGATGTTGGGGATGTCGGAGTTGGGGTTGCCGAGCGTCTCGAGATAGATGACCGTGGTGCTGTCCTTGATGGCACCCTCGACCTCTTCCAGGTTATGGGCATCGACAAACGTGGTCTCGACGCCAAACTGGGAGAGCGTATGCTCCAGCAGGTTGTAGGAGCCACCGTAGATGGTCTTCTGAGCCACCACGTGGTCACCGACCTGGGCAAGAGCCTGCAGGGTATAGGTGATGGCAGCAGCACCGGAGGCGACGGCTAGACCGGCCACACCACCCTCGAGTGCGGCGATACGGTCCTCGAAGACGCCCTGGGTGGAGTTGGTCAGACGGCCGTAGATGTTACCGGCATCGGCAAGACCAAAGCGGTCGGCGGCGTGCTGGGAGTTGCGGAACACATAGCTCGTGGTCTGGTAGATAGGCACGGCGCGGGAGTCGGATGCGGGATCGGCACTCTCCTGGCCAACGTGAAGCTGCAGGGTATCGAAACCAAAGGTGTGCTCGGGGTTGTTGATGAACTGGCTCATGATGATCTCCTTGATCGAACAAAAGTAAATAAATTAAAGAGAAGTAAGTCGCTGTCTCCTGATCACACCGACGGGCGCAAACAGGAGCCCGGCATTCGTCTTGGTAAGCAATTCATATGCGGGCCTCCTTTCGCATCCCGGTTCCGTGGTTGGCTTAATTACCTACCGCCTTTGTGTGTTTTGAATAGTACGAGCATTGTTTCTCTCGGTCAATCACTTAAAAGCGCTAACCTGTTATCGGTTTTGTAGATAACACACGAAAGGACGGGCGCCGATGACCCTCCAGCAGCTTCGCTTTTTGATCGCCGTGGCAGAGTCCGGCTCAATCAACGCCGCGGCCCAGCGCCTCTATACCGCTCAGTCCAACATCTCAAACGCCGTCAAAAGCCTAGAACAGGAGCTCCATCTGGAAATCTTTACGCGCTCCAGCCGCGGCGTCACGCTCACCAACGATGGCACCGAGCTTTTGGGCTATGCGCGCCAGGTCGTTGAGCAGGCCGACATGCTCGAGGCCCGCTACGAAGACGGCGGCATCCCGCAAGCCCGCCTTGCCATCTCGGCCCAACACTACGCGTTTTCGGTCGAGGCCTTTGTCAACGTCGTCGAGCGCTGCCGCGACAGCAAGTTCGAGTTCATCATGCGCGAGACCACCACAGCGCAGATCATCGACGACGTGCGCGCGTTTCGCAGTGACATCGGCATCCTCTATCTGGATGACTTTAATACCCGTGTCTTGCAGAAGGCCTTTACCGATGCCCGGGCGAGCTTTCATCCCCTCTTTGATGCAAAAGTCCACGTGTTCGTCAGCGAACGTCACCCGCTCGCACGCCGCCCTCAGCTGTCCCTTGCCGACCTCACGCCCTATACGCGCTACAGCTTTGAGCAGGGAACCTCGAACTCCTTCTATTACGCCGAGGAACCCTTTAGCTACATCCCTTGCGACCGCAACATACGAATCTCGGACCGCGGAACACTTACCAACCTGCTTATCACGTCGAACGGTTACACCCTGTCGACCGGCGTCCTCTCCAATGAAATGCAGTGGGGCATGGCCTCGATCCCGCTGGCAGACGCCCCAACGATGCACGTAGGCTATATCATGCACGACGAGCGCAAACCCTCTCCCCTCTTGCAGCAATACCTCGACGAGCTCAACCGCATCATCCATGCCAACCAACTGTCGGAAGACGGGGTAGAAATCGTAGATTGCTAGCCCCCGGCGGGCATGGCGCTACAATGGTCACTCGCACGAAACATACCCAACGAAAGGAACCATGTGAAGGTCATCATCTATACCGACGGCTCGGCCCGATCAAATCCGGGACGCGGCGGCTACGGCGCCGTGCTCAAATACACCAACCCCGCCGGCAAGACCTTCACCTCCGAGCTTTCGCGCGGCTATGCCAAGACCACCAACAACCGCATGGAGCTCATGGCCGTTATCGTGGCGCTCGAGGCGCTCAACCGCCCCTGCGACGTCGAAGTCCATTCCGATTCGCAGTACGTCGTCAACGCCTTCAACAAGCACTGGATCGACGGCTGGAAAAAACGCGGATGGAAAACCGCCAACAAGCAGCCCGTCAAGAACCGCGACCTATGGGAGCGCCTACTCACCGCCAAAAGCAAGCACAAGGTTGAGTTCATCTGGGTTAAGGGTCACGCCGGTCACGAGCTCAACGAGCGCTGCGATGAGCTCGCCACCACGGCGGCCGACGGCAGCAACCTCGATATCGACACCGGCTTTAACGAGAGCGACCTGTAATAGCCTTTTCGCGCAGCTTTATATCCCCACGCGCTACACTCATCCTGTAGACCAAACAACGCAAGGGGGATACATGCTGCGTATAGCGACCATCGGCACATCCATGATTACCGACGACTTTATCCAGGTCGTCAACGCCAACGACCAAGCCGCGTTTGCGGGCACGCTCTCGCGCAATGCAGATCGCGGCGCCGCCTTTACCGCCGAGCGCGGTGGCGAGCGAAACTTTACTTCACTCGATGAGCTTGCATCCGCCGACGACGTCGACGCCGTCTATATCGGCAGCCCCAATGCGCTCCACTACGAGCAAGCGCTCGCCTGCATCGCCGGCGGTAAGCACGTTATCGTCGAAAAGCCCTTCTGCGCCACCGAGGCGCAAGCATTCGAGGTCTTCCGGGCTGCCGAGGCAGCAGGTGTCGTGGCCCTCGAGGCCATGCGTCCCCTCCACGATCCCGCCTTCCACGCCATTGAGGACGCTCTGGGCGAAATTGCGCCCATTCGCCGCGCCTCGCTGCGCTTTGGCAAATATTCCTCGCGCTACAACGAGATTCTCGCGGGACGCGCCACCAATATCTTCGACTGCAATATGGCATCGGGCTCCCTCATGGATATTGGCGTCTACACCGTCGAGCCCATGGTCGAGATTTTCGGCATGCCCTCCGGCCTTACGAGCATGGCTACTCTGCTCGACCCCACCACGCGACAGCTCACGCACGGCCCCATCGATGGCTGCGGTTCCATCCTCGCCAGCTACGGCGGTGGCCGTATCTCCGTCGAGCTCGCGCACTCCAAAATTACGAATGACCTGCTGCCCTCGCAGATAGAAGGCGAGCGTGGCACTATCCAGATCGACCATCTGTCCACGCCCCGCAACGTCCGCATCGACTATCGCGGCGATGTCGTACGCGGCTCGGCGACCGAGGCGCCGCGCGAACAGGGCGATAACGGCCGCGTGCTCGACCTGCCCAAATCGAGCAACACTATGGAATACGAACTCACAGACTTTATCACCGCCATCGGCGGCATCGATAACGTCAAGGAAGAGATTTGGGAGACCCCGGCGGGACGCCACGAGCTTGGCCACTACCGCGATGTCACGCTCGTCTCACTGCGCATCATGGATGCCGTGCGCCAGCAGGCCGGTATAACCTTCCCGGCCGACGCAGGCAAGCAGGCATAGCGATGGGCTTCTTCGATACGTTCTTCTCCAGCGTCACCGGCGGCAGTCGAGAGCCTCAAAAACCATCAAACGTCGAGCTCGAGCTGCGCCGCAGGCTTACTGCGCTTGCAAGCGACGAGGCCACTCAAGACACTCCCCTGCGCTATTTCCTGCGCTGGGAGGGGCAGGTCCAGGGCGTTGGTTTTCGCTTTACCAACACCAACCTCGCGCAGGCACGCGCACTCACCGGCTGGGTGCGTAACATGGAAGACGGCTCAGTCGAGATGGAGATACAGGGAGCTCCGGCAAACGTCCTATCTCATCTCGAGGCGCTTCATGCCTCCTACGAGCGCATGGGAACGCGTTTTCGCCTCGTAGACGCCCAGGCCCGAGCCCCACTTGCCAATGAAGACGGTTTCAGTCCTCGTTATTAGTATTGTGTGCTAAATACGGTATCATTTACCTACGACCGTTAATAGAAAAGAGGCGAGGCGCATGGCGGTGCAAAGAAGGAATACCAGGCAGCGAAAGCTGGTTCTTGACGCCGTACGCCAAAGCTATAACCATCCCACCGCCGACGAAATCTACAACGTCGTGCGCGCGCAGGATGACATAATCAGCCGCGGTACGGTCTACCGCAATCTCAATCTCTTGGCCGACGCCGGCGAGATCCTCTCCATCAAGACACCGGGCGGCAGTCGCTTCGATCGCACCATCGAGCCGCACGCGCATATCATCTGCACCTCGTGCAGCCGCGTCATCGACGTACCGCTCCCCTTCGATGCCCAGCTCGACGCCAAAGCGTCCGAGCAAATCGGCTGGCACGTCACGTCGCACTACACCATCTTCGAGGGTCTCTGCCCCGACTGTCGGTAGATGTTTGGGACATGCCTTAAAATCCACCTTTCCGCACTCTGCAGCAAAAAGTAGATTTCTAGACATGTCCCAAATGTCTACTCAGCAAGTAGACGACGCAGCTCTTCTTCGACCGTGCGCACGTAGCGGACGCGGTCGTTGATGCCACGCATAGAGGGATTACAGCTCTCCATCAGATAGGGATGGCCCACGACGTTAAGCATGTCGCGATCGTTCTCATTGTCGCCAAACGCCATCATCTCATCGGGCGAAATACCCAGGGCACGACCGTAATCGGCAAGCGCGGAGCCCTTGCCCGAACCGAAACCGATAAAGTCCGTCCATTCGGTTCCCGACGTCATCACGTCGACACGGTCGCTGAAGAGGCGCTCAAAATGCTCCAGCGCCGCCGGCTGATCCACCTCGGGTGTCTGGAAGGCAATCTTAATGACGTCCTCGTCGATGTCCTCGGGACGGTCGACCACCGCCACATCGCAGTGGACCTCATAGCGCAAATGGTCGACGAACGCATCGTTGCCGCTCATGGTGTAGAGGTGCCCCTCGCACGAAAGGGTCACGTCGGCATGGGGATACGCAACCACGGCATTCGCGATATCCATAGCAAGGCTGCGCTCCATGGAACGCTTGACAACGGCACGCCCCTCGCTCATCACCAGGGCTCCGTTTTCGCATACATAGGCGAGCTCATCGGCCACCGGGGCAAAAAGGTGGCGCAAGCTCGCATATTGACGGCCGCTCGCCGGCATAAACACGATACCGCGACGATGCAGCTCATCGATAAGCTCAAAGGCCTCGGAACGCGGCTCGCGCTCCCCCGGATGCAGCAACGTGCCATCCAAATCGCATGCAATCAGCTTGATTCCTTCAAGACCCATATGCTTTCCCCCACAGCATCTCATCAACAGTAAGACGGACTTTGAATAGTTGCCTCTCAAAGTCCGTCTTACTTATACGCACGTTAACCGCGCGCCTTCTTTACGATCGTAAAGTCTGGAGCCATACTCACAACGGCATCCGCCGCACTCGACGCAAAGCGCCGGTCCGAATCGAGTTCACGGATAACCCTCGAGAGCCGAACGCCCTCGACGCCCCGGAGCATGCGGCCCAAAACAGGCTGCACCGGCGTATACATGCGCACGGTATGCTCGTCCGAATCGCCTCGGAAAAGCGGCGCATGCATATTGCCGATCTCCCAGCACGCATGCGCGAGCGCAATCGGGTCCATGCGGTCAACTTCGACCAAATAAACCTCGGCGCTGCGCAGGCGCACGACAACCGCCACGGGTACCGCACCCGTGTGGTCGACGGCGAGCACGTCTCCGTCGACAAGACGACCGCCGTCGGCAGTATCCAGCCGAACATCGACCGTGCGCCCCAGCTCCGTCACGCCCACAAACGCGCATACATCAGCCTGGTCCCAATCGAGCAGTAGCTCATCGACCTCAAAGACACCGCCCAGCTCCCGGCGAAGCAAAAGCTCATAGGACGGGTCGTTGAGATTTCCGAGGCACGCTGTCGAAACCAGATTCGTAGGCATAGCCTAGTCCTCGACCTCGACGAGCTCGATATCAAAGTTGAGGTCCTTGCCGGCAAGCTCGTGGTTGGCGTCGAGCGTCACGGCCTCGGGCGTCACGTCAATGACGACGGCGGGGACAGGCATGCCGCTCGGCGTGGACAGGAAGAGCTTCATGCCCTTCTCGATCTGCTCGATGTTGGGAACCTGCTCGGCCGGGAAGGTCAGAACCATCTCGGGGTTGTGCTCGCCGTAGGCATCGGCAGCAGGAATGTGCACGGTCTTCTTCTCGCCCACCTGCATGTCGACCACGGCGGCGTCGAAGCCCTTGATCATCTGACCGGCGCCGCAGGTGAACTCCAGCGGCTCGCCGCGATCGTAGGAGCTATCGAACTGCGTGCCGTCATCGAGCGTGCCGCGATAATGGGTCTTGACCTTCTTGCCCTGGTTGGACATGGTAACCTCCGTGATAAGGGCGGCGCACAACGCGGGCCGCCGTGAACATATGGCGCTAACTATACCCTAGTCATACAATTCAATGACAGTTTGCAAAGAAACGCTGCAACCGGAGGAACCATGGCATATCCCGTATTTGACCTGCACTGCGACACCGCCGACCGCATCGGCTGGGCCACACTCGATCTCGACCTGCGCTTTACCGCCGGCACCGACGGTTATTTCCCCGGCGACGAAACGCATCCGCAAGATTTCGACCTCATCGAGGGCAACGCCTGCGCCATCTCGCTCGCAAAGATCGGCAACACGCCGTGGGCACAGTGCTTCGCCACGTTTGTCCCCGACGAGATTCCCACCGCCCACGCCGCGCGCTTCCAGGCGCAGATCATGGCGCATATGAGCGGCCAGGCAATGCTCAACCACGACCGCATGGTCAACGTACGCAGCGCCGCAGACATTCGCCCCGCGCTCAAGGACGGCAAGGTCGCTTGCATCCACACCATCGAAAACGCCACGTTCTTTGCCGAGGACCCCGCGCTGATCGAGGTGCTCAAGAGCTTGGGCGTGCTTATGTCGTCACTCAGCTGGAACGCGCAGGGACCGCTTGCGAGCGGCCACGACACCCACGCCGGCCTCACCGCAGCCGGCATCGAGGCGCTTACGCAGATGGAGCACGCCGGCATGGTACTCGACGTCTCCCACCTCAACGATGAGTGCTTTGACGAGGTTGTCGCCCACGCCACGCGCCCCTTCGTCGCCAGCCACTCCAACTCCCGTGCGGTTTGTGGCGTCAAGCGCAATCTCACCGACGACCAGTTCCGCACTATTCGCGACATGGGCGGTATCGTCGGCCTCAACTACTGCAGCGAGTTCCTTTCCAACGACGCAACCGACAAGACCGCCGCAGACGTCACCTTCGACCAGCTGGCGGCACATATCGAGCACTGGCTCGACCTGGGCGGCGAGGACGTCATCGCACTCGGCGGCGACTGGGACGGCGCCACGGTGCCCGCTTTCCTCTCCGATGCCAGCAAGATGCCCGAGTTCCAGAACATGCTCTCCAAGCATTTTGGCAAGACCGTGATGCAGAAGCTCTGCAGCGACAACGCGCTTGCCTTCTTTGAGCGTTATTAATTTCACACCCCTTGAGCGGGCCGGCATGCCGAACGGTCGACATGCCGGCTCGTCCCCAATCTGAAGGACCGCTTTTGACGCAGCAGTTTACGATTTCCGTATCCCGACCGGATGGGACGCCCATCCCCGTCGTCGTTACCAAAAAGCGCGTCAAGAACTTCAACCTACGCGTCACATCGAGCGGCGAGGTCCACGCCAGCGCACCGCTCGGCGCCAGCCGCGAGCGTATCGAAGCGTTTGTGAAGCGCAACAGCGCCTGGATTATCAGCCGACTTGCCCAGCGCGAGCAACGTCAGACGACGGCACAGGAGTCGCTCAGTCCCCGCTCGATCATTGCACTTTGGGGCAAGCCCATCACGGTACAGGATGCACTCGATCACAACTTTGCATCACCCACACCGCAGCCCAAGCAAGCCACCTTCGCAAGTTTTATGGGTACCGACGAGCCAGACGAACGTCCGCAGGCCAAGCGGCACGCAACCCTCGACGGCTTAACGCCCAGTGAGATCCAAGCCCATATTGACCAGCTCTATACGTCCGAGGTCACATCGGCGCTGCGCGATATTGTGCACGCATACGAAATCGCAATGGGTGTCGCCGTTTCCCGCGTTTCCGTGCGCAGCATGAAAACGCGCTGGGGATCATGCACGCCCAAAACCGGCGCCATTCGCATCGCACGAGAACTTGCCGCCTACCCCGTCGAGTGCCTTGACATGGTTGTCGCCCACGAGCTCGTCCACCTGCTCGAGCCAAGCCACAATCATCGGTTTCACGCGCTGCTCGACACGTACTGCCCCAACAACAGGGCTCTGTCGCAGCGGCTCAAAAAACCGCCCGCCAACGAGCTCTAGAGTCGGTTAGCGCACGCGCTCGATCTCGACACCGCAGCTTGCCAAGGGAAGACCGACAGGCGCCCAAGGCTTATCGAGCTTAACGTGCACGCCAAGCAGCAGGGGGTAACGACGCAACAGCATCTGGGCCACACCCTCGGCTGCCGCCTCGATGAGCTTAAACGTATGCTCGCGCAGATAGCCATCGACATCGTGGCACACCGAGCCGTAGTCAATCGAGGCGTCCAGGTTATCGTGCTCCCCCGCTGCACGCAGGTCGGCATAGAGCACCAAGGACACGATGAACTTCTGGCCCAGCGCGTTCTCTTCGGGATATACGCCGTGGTTAGCAAAGACCTCGAGACCGTCGATAGTAATGCGGTCGGCATGGCGAAGATCGTCATAGCTCACGTGGGGAACCGCCGTTGCGGTGGATATTTCGCCCCTTCCACGGCGGGCGAGCTCGGCGCCTTCAGTCTTGGTTGCATTCTCGGGCAGTTTCTTGTTGCTCATCGCGATCGTCTCCTTCGCTTAGAACCCCGACCGCGCAAACTAACTACACGCGAATCGACAGGTTCTTTTTATCATCGCTCCAGTTGCAAGCATTGCGCGCGGGGCATGCAAAGCAGGCGCGCGACGCTTTGTCGGCTGCATAGAGCAGACGCTCAAGCGGTTGGCTGTTCACGCGCAGCTTTCGATGGCCCAGAATGGCCGTCTTAATGGCTGCGGCATCGGCCGGCTCAAACGCCACGTCATCGGGCATGCCGCCGAGAATCGCATCAGCGACGCATTCGCTTGCAACATCATGGGATATACCCGATTCATACTGTTCATCTTTGCCGATATCGTGAAGAAGTGCCGTGGCGTAGACGACCTCGCGGTCAAATTCGAGCTGTTCCTCGAGATTCTTGATCCACATAATGCGAGCGACATCGAGCAGATGGTCAATACCGTGGCGGCAGAAGATGCGCCCCGATTCCAACTGTGCAATGTTGCCCAGGTGCCGACGGAACAGCCCGTTGGCGCAAATGTAATCAATGCGAGGCATGGCACCAAAGGGAGCCAAGCCCGAAGCCATAAAGCCGCGACGCGACGTCCCCTCATCGGTCTTCGATGTAAAGTCGTTGACGACCCTCATGCTAACGGCCCAGCATCCTAAAGAACCGCTCCTCGAGCGCAGGATCAGTCTCAAAGACGCCGCGGCGAGCGAGCGTCACGGTCTTGGTGCCGGGCTTTTGCACGCCGCGCATGGTCATGCACATATGCTCGGCTTCCATGAGCACAATCGCTCCCTGGGGAGCGAGATAATCCATGAGAGCGTCGGCAACCTGTGCACACAACTGCTCCTGCAGCTGCAGACGACGGGCATAGACTTCAACCGTGCGAGCGAGCTTAGACAGACCCGCCACGCGACCGTTAGGGATATAGCCGATCGCAGCCTTGCCATAAAACGGCAGCAGATGATGCTCGCACAGCGAGTAAAACGTGATGTCGCGTTCGATAACCAAATCGTTCGAAGCGACGGCAAAGGTTTTGGACAGGTGCTCCTCGGCACCCTGATCCATACCGCCGGCGATCTCACCATACATACGGGCAACGCGCGCCGGGGTCTCCAGCAGGCCCTCACGAGTTGGGTCCTCGCCTATGCCCTCAAGCAAAAGCTTAATGGCGGCCTCGACTTTTTCCTGATCGACCATCTGGGCCTCACTTTTCCGATTTCACGTTCGCGCTATGGTACCACGCCCTTTGGCATCGGCCACAAGCTACATAGTATGGGTCGAATAGACTGGATCGTCCCGCCAAAGTTCAACCGCATCACAAAGCGCAACACCCTCGCGCTCAGCACGGTCGCGCGTAGCGTTCATATCGATCACACGCTGGTTACTCGAGCCTCTAAAACGCAATGAGATATCGTACAGATCCTGAACAAACGGGCCGTCCACCAACATGTCGAGGCAGGCCAGGATACGGTTCGTCACCTCGGTATGATGACGGCCACCCGGCATAAGCTCCTCGAGCACGTCGCCGGTAAAGCACCAAATGGTCTTGCCCGACCCCGCGGGATAGGCCGCACGCACGCGTTCGATAAAGTCAACAAGCCCCACCTGATTCTCGGGCTCCATAGGCTCGCCGCCCAGAATCGTCAGGCCATCGATAAAGGGATGGTCGAGGCTCTCGATAATTTTGTCCTCGACGGCGCTATCGAACGGCTCGCCAGCGGCAAAGTCCCACGCGACAGAGTTAAAACAATTCTTGCACCCACGACGGCACCCGCTCACAAACAGAGAAGTACGAACGCCTTCTCCATCAGCAATGTCGAAATACTTAATGTTCGCGTAGTTCATAGGTAACTCTCCCGGGAGGCCGGGACATATCATCCCGTCCTCAAACATTCTCGGCCTTCGGCCTGCGAAACTGCGGGCGGGACGATATGTCCCGGCCTCATGCAAAGGGTAACTCAATGAACGAAGCGAACATCGAGCATAGGGTTCGAGGTCCAATAAAAACTGGGTTGCGGCTCAACCGCCATCGCAAGTAAATCGCAGCTGCAGCTCAAATTATTTCCGCTAAGAACTTCGAGGAGTGAGCAGACCGCGCGCTGCATCTCAGCTACGTAAACTTGGCTGAACCGAGAGGGCCGCTTGGGCTTTTGCTCGATATGAGTTCCGCACGCAAAGAAGGCCACTTAATGTGGCCTTCGTCTTGCGCAGGACTGTCCGAAATATCGAGCAAAAGCCCAAGCGGCCCTCTCGGTTCAGCCCCGGAGCGGTATTAGAGATGCAGCACGCGGTCGCGGATCTCCTCGGTTCGACCCTGGTTCCAGAACTGGGTACCGATGTAGCCGCACGTACGACGGGCGACGTTCATCTTCTCCTGGTCGCGGTTGCCGCAGTTGGGGCACTCCCACACCAGTTTGCCGTCATCCTCGACAATCTTGATCTCGCCGTCGTAACCGCACACCTGGCAATAATCGCTCTTGGTGTTGAGCTCGGCGTACATGATGTTGTCGTAGATGTACTGCATCACGCGAATGACAGCCTTGAGGTTGTCCTGCATGTTGGGAACCTCGACGTAGGAGATGGCACCGCCCGGCGAAAGCTGCTGGAACATACCCTCGAACTTGAGCTTGTCGAATGCGTCGATCTCCTCGGACACGTGGACGTGGTAGCTGTTGGTGATGTAGCCCTTGTCCGTCACGCCCGGGATGATGCCAAAACGACGCTGCAGGCACTTGGCGAACTTGTAGGTCGTCGACTCAAGCGGGGTACCGTACAGCGAGAAGTCAATATCGCTTTCGGCCTTCCACTCCGCGCACTTGTCGTTCATGCGCTGCATGACGGCCATGGCAAAGGGCGTGCCCTCCTTCTCGGTGTGGCTGTGGCCCGTCATGTACTTAACGCACTCATACAGGCCGGCATAACCCAGACTAATGGTGGAGTAACCGCCCACGAGCAACTTGTCGATCGTCTCGCCCTTCTTCAGGCGGGCGAGGGCACCGTACTGCCAAAGAATCGGTGCGGCATCCGAAAGCGTACCCATCAGACGCTCATGACGGCACAGCAGGGCGCGGTGGCACAGCTCAAGGCGCTCGTCGAAGATCTTCCAGAACTTATCCATGTCCTGATGCGAGCTCAGCGCGACATCGGGCAGGTTGATGGTCACAACGCCCTGGTTAAAGCGACCGTAGTACTTGGGCTTGTTCGGGTCATAGTTCAGCGCGTTGGCCACGTTGTTAAATCCGTTACCGGAGCGGTCGGGCGTCAGGAAGCTGCGGCAACCCATGCAGGTATAGCAGTCGCCGTTGCCCGCGGTCTCGCCCTTCGACAGCTTGAGCTCGCGCATCTTCTTCTCGGAGATGTAGTCGGGCACCATGCGCTTGGCGGTGCACTTCGCAGCCAGCTGAGTCAGGTAGAAGTACGGGGAATCCTCGTGAACGTTATCGTCCTCGAGCACGTAGATGAGCTTGGGGAACGCCGGGGTGATCCACACGCCGGCTTCGTTCTTAACGCCCTCATAGCGCTGACGAAGCGTCTCCTCCACAATCATGGCAAGGTCATGCTTCTCTTGGGGCGTACGGGCCTCATTGAGATACATAAAGACCGTCACGAACGGCGCCTGGCCATTCGTGGTCATAAGGGTCACGACCTGATACTGAATCGTCTGAACGCCGCGACGGATCTCGTCACGCAGGCGGTCCTCAACAACCTCGCGGACCTTTTCGGGAGATGCGGAAACGCCGAGCTCCTCGAGCTCGCGGGCGACCTCGCCGCGAATCTTTTGACGGCTCACCTCGACGAACGGGGCAAGATGGGTCAGCGAAATCGACTGGCCACCGTACTGGGAGGAAGCAACCTGAGCGATGATCTGCGTCGCGATGTTGCAGGCAGTCGAGAAGCTGTGCGGCTTCTCGATCAGCGTGCCCGAAATAACAGTACCGTTCTGGAGCATATCCTCCAGGTTCACCAGGTCGCAGTTATGCATGTGCTGGGCAAAGTAGTCCGAATCATGGAAGTGAATCAGACCCTCATTGTGAGCATCCACAATCTCCTGGGGCAGCAGCACACGCTGGGTCAGGTCCTTGGAGATCTCGCCGGCCATGTAGTCACGCTGAACGGAATTGACGGTCGGGTTCTTGTTGGAGTTCTCCTGCTTGACCTCTTCGTTGTTGCACTCAATCAGCGACAGAATCTTGTCGTCGGTCGTGTTCTTCTGGCGCTTCAGGCTCTGAACATAGCGATAGATGATGTAATGGCGAGCGACCTCGTAGCAGTCGAGACGCATAATCTCGTCCTCGACCAGATCCTGAATCTCCTCGACCGACACGGTGTGGCCCGCGTTCTCGCATGCCTCGGCGACGTTTTGTGCCGCGTAAACCACCTGGCGGTCGGTAAGACGAGAGCTCTCCTCGACCTCCAAGTTTGCGGCGCGGATGGCATTGACAATCTTATCGATGTCAAAGACAACCTCGGTGCCGCTGCGCTTGATGATCTTCATCCTCTTGCCTCTTTCGCGTCGAAATCGTATTGCGCTTCAGAGCCAAACGATGCCCGGCAGGGCTTGCCCCTGTCTTGCGGCGCCGTCGCGCAATCTGTGTTTTCGAAAACCATAGGCCCTCATGCGGACAATCCTCGCAGCCAATCAAGGGGCTCGAAGATCCATCCAAATGGGGCGAATAAGGTCCTCGTTCTCTGTCCGCCATCTATCATACGACAAAGAGGCATCTATATCCTGTATTCTTTTTTTAGGTCAAACACAACATATAGTGTTTCAGCAGGTCAAAGCAATTAGTCATTTTACAGACGCATTAATTATGAGGGGTTCTTGGCAAGTCGGTAAAACGTTACCAACACGGCTACCTGCATGGCAGTTATAAAACCCCCTTAGTCAAGCCGCTGACAAATCCTACCAAAACCAAGCCGCTCACGCCAAAAGAATCCAAAAGATTATGCTTGACCAACATGTTGCGGTCACGGTCGGCCAGGACGTATGCAACCTGCCGGCACCTCTACGGGGACCTTGGATCAATATTTGCTGGCATATTTGACGGCGTGCTTGGTAGCAAAACAAAACAGCTCAGAGGACATAGCCTCTGAGCTGCGAACATTTGGTGGGCGTTAGAAGATTTGAACTTCTGACCTCTTCCGTGTCAGGGAAGCGCTCTCCCCCTGAGCTAAACGCCCAAATGGAGCGGACAACGGGGCTCGAACCCGCGACCCCAACCTTGGCAAGGTTGTGCTCTACCAACTGAGCCATGTCCGCTTACGAGGATTAATCTTACGTGATGCCCGCATCCTATGCAAGAACTTTTTTTGAAAAGTTTTGCGACGCTCTCGCGAGGGCATCAGTCGTCACGAAAGGCGCGAACAAGCGCAGGCTCGCAGCGAGATGCCCCTACATCTCACCGAGCATGATCCAGGCAGAGCTGTCCTGCGCGAGCCTGCCGTCTGCAAGCGGTGATGAGGTGAGCAGGACCCTGCCCGCCGGCAGCTCCACGGGTGCTGCACCGAAGTTCGTCACACACGCCCAGCCGTTATCGCGGCGATAGGCGATGACGCCGCCCTCAGCGCCCTCGGCACCATCCGCAAGACCGGTGCGCCCGTCAAGATCGAGCCACGCAAGATCGTTGGCGCACCCGCGCAGCTTGCGCCGCAGCCAGAGGGCGTCACGATAGAGCGCAAGCATCGATGTCGGGTCCACTTCTTCCCTATCGGCAGCATAATCGGAAAACCATGCAGGCTGCGGCAGATGGGGCGCCGCATCGGCGTCTGCCGGCGAAAACCCAAACGATCCGCCATGCGCGGGATCGTCCGCCGCCACCCACGGCAGGGGCACACGACAGCCGTCGCGCCCCTTCTCACGCTTCGGTCCGTGCGTATTGGTCGCAGTAGGGTCTTCGAGTGCAGCCCACGGGATATCAGCCACCTCAAAAAGGCCGAGCTCCTCACCCTGATACACGTATGCCGAGCCCGGAAGCGCCAGCTCAAGCAAAAGGGCCGCCCGCGCGCGGCGCTCGCCGAGTTCACGGTCCTCGTCATAAGACGACCCGTCGCGCAAGAGCCAGTCGAGCGCAATCTGGTGGTAGCGCGTCGCCTTGATTTGCGGCAGGGCATAGCGTGTCGCCACGCGCGGCACGTCGTGGTTGGAGAGTACCCAGGTCGAGGCGGAATCGGATTCGACGGCTGCCTTCAAGCCCTTCTCGATTGCAGTGTGCATGTCATCATAGGTCCAAGTGGCCTTGGCAAACTCAAAGTTGAATGTCTGGCCAAGCTCGCTGGGACGCGCGTAGAGATACTGGCGCTCGGGCAGCACCCACGCCTCGGCAACGGCACTGCGCGACGGATTATAGCGGTCGAACACGCGGCGCCACTCGCGATAGATCTCGTGGACCTCATTGCGGTCCCACAGCGGATGGGTGCCGTCGTCAACCATGTCATCGCCCTCGGCGAGATGCCACCGGTCGAGGTCATCGCGGTCGAGATCCTTGGCGAGACCCTGCGCCACATCAATGCGAAAGCCGTCGACGCCTCGATCGCTCCAAAACGCCAGGACGTCGCAAAAGAGCGCGTGAACCTCAGGGCATGACCAGTCAAAGTCCGGCTGCTCGGGCGTAAACATGTGCAGATACCACTGACCGTCCGCAACGCGCGTCCATGCGGGGCCGCCAAAGTTGGCATTCCAATTGGTGGGAGGCAGCTCGCCATGCTCGCCGCGACCATCGCGGAAGATATAACGGGCGCGTTCGGGCGATCCGGGGCCGGCGGCAAGAGCGGCTTTGAACCAGGGGTGCTGGTTGGATGAATGGTTGGGCACGATGTCGACGATGACCTTGATGCCGCGCGCGTGAGCCGCAGCGATCATGTCATCGAAGTCGTCAAGCGAGCCGAGACGTGGGTCGACATCGCAGTAGTCCGCCACATCATAGCCGCCATCGACAAGAGGCGAAGGGTAAAACGGGCTCAACCAGATGGCCTCGATACCCAGCCGCTCAAGATAGTCCATCTGCTGGGTAATGCCCGCGATATCGCCCAGACCCGAACCAGTCGAATCCTTAAACGAGCGCGGGTAGATCTGATAGATCGCGGCGTCGGACATCCATGAGCGCGAAGAAGACTTTTCTGTAGCCATGGGGCGTATCTCCCTTGCAACGAGGTTATACGAGATGCCCACGATGATACGCCCAAAGCGAACATTCACGGCAAACAACGCCACAGCCACGACCCAAAACGCTCGCTCCCTCTCGGGTTCGAGCCCAGGCGATGGGTATGAAAAAGCCCGGCTACCGTAGTAGTCGGGCTGCTGCGTTTGGAGCGGACAACGGGGCTCGAACCCGCGACCCCAACCTTGGCAAGGTTGTGCTCTACCAACTGAGCCATGTCCGCATATGTAAAACAAAACGGGCGCCGGAGCGCCCGGATGTTGCCTGGAGGCGAAGCCCGGATTCGAACCGGGGGTAAAGGCTTTGCAGGCCTCTGCCTTACCACTTGGCCACTTCGCCGAAAAAGGACCGCCTAAACGGTCCGGAAATGCAATGGAGCGGACAACGGGGCTCGAACCCGCGACCCCAACCTTGGCAAGGTTGTGCTCTACCAACTGAGCCATGTCCGCTTGCGGGTTATTAATTTACGCGAGTTGTCCAAAAGACGCAAGTACTTTTTTCAAAAAACTTGTCTGCCGCATGTTCTTAGTAGCCAAACGCGCTAAAGCGATTGGCTAGGCACGCGATTCCAGTGCTCCGCTAAATAGCTTCACCATCTGCACGCGCGTGCCGGTGCCGTCTGTGCGACGAGCAACCTCCACGTTATCGACGAGCATACGCATAAGCTTGATACCACGGCCGCGTTCCTCAGAAGCGACCGGTTCGCTCGCTCCATCGATAGAATAGCCGGCACCCCGATCAAGCACCTCAACCACGACGCGATCGCCATAGGCCTGAACCGTCAGGACGCACCCGATACCGCCCGCATGGTCATAGGCATTACCCAGCGCCTCCCCCGACGCCAACGCGACATCGTAGCGCTCGTCGCGGCGCAACGGAAGCGATTCAAGGAGTTCGGCGATGCGATGTCGATAGTATGGAAGATTCTCGATACCCTGTCGGACCTCGACGCTCTTGCTCCATCGTGGCAACTCTCCCACCGGAATAGCGGGAATCGACTCACGCGCCGGACCCGCAACATGAAGGATGTCGACAAGTCGGGCAATCTCCAAAAAGCGAATGACCTCATCGGAGGCGTTAACGAGCGAAAGCAGGCCCTCTCGCCTCATGAGCTCTCTGGCACGTGTAAGCAAAAACGCCAAACCCGTCGAGTCGATAAAGCCCACAGCTTGGCAATTGATGACAACGCGACGCACGCCCCGGTCGATCAAATTATCCAACCGTCGGCGCAGCACGGACACCGAGGCGATGTCGACATCACCCGGTGGCGTCAGAACCGCTATGTCATTCCACTCATTCATACGACCATGGTTCCCCAAAAGAGCTCGCTCGATGCATACGTATCTGCACCCGCGCAGATTTTGCCCGTCAAGCATCGCGGTCTACGATCGACCCCGTAAAAACTCAAGGGAAACCAGCGCGATGTCATCGTCCAGCGCCGACTCGGTAAAGCGGTCAAGCTCTCCCAAGACCTTACCGCAGATTCCCGATACGCCCTCACCCGAGACAGAGAGCAGAAGGTCACGAAGGCGCTGCTCGCCAAAGAAAGCACCCGAGCGATCACGTGCTTCGATTGTTCCGTCGGTATACATGAATAGCATGTCACCAGGAGCGAACGTAAACACGCCTGTCTCGTACACCATGCTCTCAAAGGCACCGATCACGCCCGATTGGCACCCAAGGAGCTCCACTTCTCCCCCTCGGGTTTCTCCACCGCCAAGCGGCGTCGACGACGGTCTAATGACCATAGTCGGAGGATGTCCCGCAGAGCAATAAGTAGCGCGACCCGCTTTAAGATCAATCTTGGCGATAAACGCCGTCACGAACGTCTCGACCCTCGAAAAGCCCATGAGCATGCTATTGAGCGAGCGGGCCATACGGGCAGGTCCCGCACCCTCCCAGGCATAGGCCGTCAGCGCCGTCTTGACGAGCGCTGACATCGACGCCGCCTCGATTCCTTTGCCAGAAACATCGCCCAAAATCATAACGGCGCAATCGTCGGGAAGACGGACGAGCGTATAAAAGTCGCCGCCGACCAACGCCGAATTCGTTGCCGAAAGGTATACCGAATCGGTCGCGATACCCGGAACGTCACCAAGCGAATTTCTCATGCCAATCTGGAGGGTCTGAGCGATATGGCGCTCCTCGCGCTTTTGAGATTCGCCCTCGTAGATCAGTTCAAAGTCATGCGCCAAGTGCACCAAGTAGTCATATTCAAGGTCATCAATCGGCTCTTGACTACCGTCACGAAGCAGCAGCGCGCGCGTCGTCGGGCCTTTCGCAACAGAAGCAGGAACGATCGCGTCGTTGCTGTGCTTGCCATCACCCTCAGAGCGCGGGCGCCCCGCCTCGATGCCGGTGTCGACGTAGAGACCCTGGCAAGGCAGACCATGCGCCCTAAGCCAGCCTCCCATAGGCATCGATTCGTCAACGCGAGTTATACGAACGTGTTTAAGGTCCTCGGCACTCGTACCGCCCAAAACAGATGCCTCAAAGCCATCAGGGCCAGCCCCCAGACGTGCCGCTGGCGCCGTCGTGGAAAAGAAAAGCTTCTCGGGGTCGTCTGGCAAAGCAACGCGACTGCCGCCTTCAAAATCTATGACGTAAGAGTCCAGACTGGCGTCATACTCAACAGGGCAAAAATGGCAGTTGAGCATATTGCAAATCTCGGACGATACCGCCTGGGTAGCCGCGGCGGAATCGTCTAGAAAGGTAAACAATTCATCACGTAAGACATTGAGCGAGCGGCCGAGCTCAGCCGTGCGACGAGAGCGAAGGCTCGATGCCATGCCGACCAGCTGGATAGACAGGTAATCGCAAATGACCTCGAGTACATTAACGTCATAGGCGAGCGGTGCCTGAGGGCGCTTCCAACCAACTTCCAGCACGCCAAGGATCTGCGTACCGTAAAAAACGGGAAGACAGATCTCGCTGCGGTACGGAGGCATATCCTGCACGCGCAACAGGTGCTTAGAACGATTGTCCAGGTCCATGAACATACCGGAGGCAGCCCTATCACCCTCAAGGTCCTGTTGAATCGACAAGCGACAGGCACGCGACTCGCGAAGAACATACGTCGGAATGCCAGCGCCATACGGCAAAAACTCGGGCAGGTAGCTGTCGTGCAGCTCCTTGGAGACACCGCGAAGCTTAAAACCGCCGCTCTCAGAAAAATAAATAGCGGCACCCGAAGCATCGAGCGTTCCTACAAGCTGGTTCAAAACGGTATCCAACAAACTGGGCAGCTCATCGGAGCCAACCGTGCTCATAGTGACCGACAATGTACCCGAGAGACGCTTATTCGCCACTCTAAGCTCCGAAAGCGCACGCTTGAGCTGACGGTCGTGCGAATACTGTTCTTCGATGCTATGGAGTGCCACCAGAACGCGCGGCGCACGGCGGCCAAAGATTCGAGGCGGCGTAACCGAGCCGGCACAAACCAGGACGGGAATAAAGGAGCCGTCGCTCAGCTTGAGCATCAGTTCGCTCTCGGAGCCATCAGTTACAAATGGCAGACGATGTTCCGTCGCACGTTCAAAAGCGGACGAGTACAGGACGTCTTTGACATCTCCACCGATGACGTCGGCGCGTTCCTCGCACATCAAGTCGAGTAAGCGATTATTTACATGCAAAATGGTTCCGTCGAGCTCGCAGATAATGACAGCATCGCTCGTAATTTCGACCAATTGGGCAACGTCAGCCCACTCATTGCGCTCAAGCGTTTCCATCGTGAACCTCACCGTCTATCGGTAATAAAAAAGCCTCCGAAGAGGCCTCTCAAATGCGATGGTGTCGGAGGCGGGACTTGAACCCGCATGACCAAAAAGCGGTCACTAGCACCTCAAGCTAGCGCGTCTGCCAATTCCGCCACTCCGACATGCTATGTTGTTGATTCGCAGTTCGTTTTGTTGGACCCGC
>DBGDZK010000123.1:0-4059 GCA_048373195.1 Collinsella sp. | reverse complement strand
GATGATGACGTTGGTCTGGCCGTCGCCAAGCAGCGCGTGGCCCCACTCGATGGTACGCAGGCCCTCGATGGCTGTGGTGACCGTGACCGCGGGAGTGAGGATGCCGTCGGCGAGCAGCGCCGCGCCGCCGATCATGGCAGGTAGGATCAGCCATGGTGCCACTTTTCGCACCAGGCTAAACAGGGCGAAGATGCCGCCTTCGTTGTGGTTGTCGGCCTTCATGGCGATTACCACGTACTTGACCGTGGTCACGAGTGTCATGGTCCAGATGACGAGCGAAAGCGCGCCCAGGATCATGTCCTCGCTGACGGTACCGATGCCGCCGTTGTTGGCGACGATTGATTTCATGGTGTACATGGGGCTCGTGCCGATGTCGCCATAGACGACGCCGAGCGTTACAAGCAGCATGCCAGCGGAGAGGGGGATGGCTCCGTGCCCGCCTTGACCACGCTGGTCTTGGGGGCTTGCCTCCAGTTTGTTGTGTGCCACGTGGACTCCCTTAGACATCCGGTTATCTGTTTAGGACAGATAATCTTTATGCCGTCTTTATACATACAAGAGCAGTTTGGCACATCAGGTTATTTTAGACAATAATCCTCAGCTGGGGATTATTTATCTACGCAGGTAGCATTTCAAAGCAGGGGCTTTTAAGCACGTACTGTCTGGGCGATGCCAGCCTTGGCGTTTGCGCGTTTGCCGGCGAGTTCGCAAAAAATCGCGCCGCCGATGATAAGCGCGGCGCCCATCAGGCGGACCGGTGTTATGGCTTCGCCCAAAAGGACGGCCGAGAACACGACGGCCGAAAGCGGCTCGAGGTAGCCGACGACCGCGACGGTCTGGACGGGCAGCTTGGCGACGGCACTAAAGTAGAGCAGGCAACCGATGCCGGTGTTGACGACGCCGAGCATGACGACGGCGCGCCAATCAATACTGGCGGCGACGCCGGCGGACAGGAATGAGGGAGCGCCCTGCGTGATGAGCGTGAGGACCAGCGCGGTCACAAAGGCGGCGCTCACCTGGAGCGTGGAGTTCTCGAGGCCTTCGATGTGCGGCGCACCCTTGCTAGCGATGACCATCAGCGCATAACAAAATGCCGAGGCGATACCGCAGACGATACCCGCAATGGGCATGTTGCCGCCTAGACCTTGTGCTGCAATGAGAAAAGCACCGCAGGCGACGGCGATAAACCCGGCGATTTTGCCGCCGGTCAGTTTTTCGCCAAAGATGAGTGGGGAGAGCGCCATGACAATGATGGGGCCGCAGTAGTACAGCAGCGAGGATACGCCGACGCCGATCGTCTGGTAGGCGCGGAACAGAAAAATCCAGCTGGCGCCCAGCGCGGCTCCCGAGAGGAGGAGGGCTGCGGCTTCGCTGGGGCGAGATGGCGCCTGCAACTTATGGCGTTGGGTGATGGCGAGGATGGTGACAAGCGAGAGTGCGCCCAAAAACGTGCGTAGTAGCACGATATCGGAGCTCGGCAGCGCGATGGCGGCGGCGATGATGCCGTTGGAGCCAAACAATAGCAAGGCTGCTAAGTACGTAAACAGTCCGTTGTTCATGCGCTGACATCCCTTCTATATCCGAGCATGTTCACTATGGGTGAACTGGCTTTAGAAGAAAAGCGAATATAATGCATGGATAACATGACAAAAACTCATGCAAAGGTGGAGGGGTGCCGTGGAAACGAATATTCAAAAGATGCAGGTGCTGCTCGAGACCGTGCACGCCGGCAGTTTTACGCGCGCCGCCGAGCGGCTGAGCTATTCGCAGTCGGGCGTGAGCCGTATGGTGGCCGATCTTGAGGCAGACTGGGGCTTTAAAGTGCTCGATAGAAGCCGCGAGGGCGTAGTACTTTCTGCCGATGGGCGGCAAGTCATGCCGGCGGTCGAGGCGTTATGCGAGGAATTTGTTCGTTTGCAGCGACGGGTGGATGAGATGCGTGGGCTCATGCGCGGCAAAATCTGCATCGGTACGTTTTCGAGCGTGGCGACCCACGTGCTGCCGCCGGTGATTGCGCGCTTTCGCGCCGATCACCCGGACGTCGATTATGAGTTGCTGATGGGCGACTATTCAGAGATCGAACAATGGGTGGCTGAGGGTCGTTGTGACCTGGGCTTTATCCCGCGTGAACCCCGAGAAAACGGCATGGCATCGCGGTCTTTGGTGCGCGACGAGTTGATGGCGGTAGTGCCGGCAGATTCTTTGCTTGCCACGGCGGAGGTCGTTTCTCTTGCCGATTTAGCCAACGAGCAGTTTATTCTGCTAGAACGCGGCACCGATGACGAAATTACGCCGCTGTTCCGTCGGGCGGGGCTGACGGTGCGCTCCAAGCTGTCGACCTGGGATGATTATGCGATTATGGCTATGGTCGAGGACGGCCTGGGCGTGAGCATTCTTCCCGCGCTCATCTTGCGCCGTTGTCAGTTCGATGTTGCCGTGCGTTCGCTCGAGGGACATCCCCATCGGCAGATCAACGCCATATATCGAACGGCCGATGTTTCGCTTGCCGCCGCCCGTTTTCTCGAATACCTCTAAACGTGTACACGCCATTGTTTGCTTTGGGCAGATCTCGGAGTCCGGTACATTTTCTTATGAAATTGAACTTTCGAATGAAGCGCCGCGTTATACTGCTTGCTAAATTGAACCATGGTTCAATTCGTGTTCTATAAATTGAACTTTGCCAGCAAGGAGGTTCTAGTGGCCCAAGAGACGTTTAGCGATCGCCTGCGACAGGCTATGTCCGATCGCGACGTTCGCCAGTCGGACGTGATCCGCGCATCGGAGATGCTCGGCAAAAAACTCGGCAAGAGTCAGATGAGCCAATATGTGAGCGGCAAGACGATCCCGCGGCGCGATGTGGCTGAGCTGCTCGCCCGTATTTTGGAGGTCGATGTTACCTGGCTGCTTGCCGGCGACGCCGATCAAGGCGAGGCATCATCACCCCGCAACGATTCCAAGCCCGAACCCCATCCCTCAGCTCAAATTGCAAGGAGCACCACCATGCGTACTTTTTCTAAATCCACCAAGCTCGATAACGTCCTGTATGACGTGCGCGGTCCCGTCGTCGACGAGGCCGCCCGTATGGAGGACGAGGGCGAGCGCATCCTCAAGCTCAATATCGGCAACCCGGCGCCCTTCGGTTTCCGCACGCCCGATGAGGTCATCAAGGACATGCGCCAGCAGCTGCCCGACTGCGAAGGCTATTCCAACTCGCGTGGCCTGTTCTCCGCGCGCAAGGCGATCATGCAGTATTCGCAGATCAAGGGCCTGCCCAACGTTCAGATGGAGCATATCTACACGGGCAACGGCGTGTCCGAGCTCATTCAGCTTTCGATGAACGCGCTGCTCGACAATGGCGACGAGATTCTGATCCCCAGCCCCGACTATCCGCTCTGGACGGCGTGCGCAACCCTTGCCGGCGGTCATCCCGTACATTATCTGTGCGATGAGCAGGCGGATTGGTATCCCGACTTGGAGGATATGGAGTCCAAGATTACGAGCGCGACCAAAGCCCTCGTCATCATCAACCCCAACAACCCTACGGGTTCCGTCTATCCGCGCGAGGTGCTCGAGGGCATCGTCGAGATTGCACGCAGGCATCAGCTGATGATCTTTGCCGATGAGATCTACGACCGCCTGTGCATGGACGGCTACGAGCACGTCTCGATTGCCTCGCTCGCCCCCGACCTGCCCTGCGTCACCTTTAGCGGCCTTTCCAAGTCGCACATGATCGCGGGCTATCGTATTGGCTGGATGGTGCTTTCGGGCAACCAGCGCTGCATGAGCGACTTCATCATGGGCGTCAACATGCGCTCTAACATGCGCCTGTGCTCCAACGTGCCGGCCCAGTCGATCGTCCAGACGGCACTCGGTGGCCATCAGTCCGTCAACGACTACATCCGTCCCGGCGGCCGTGTCTACGAGCAGCGCAACTTTGTGTATGAGGCGCTCAACAAGATCGACGGCATCTCGGTGGTTAAGCCGCGTGCGGCGTTCTACATCTTCCCCAAGATGGATGTTAAAAAGTTCAACATCACCGATGACGAGCAGTTCGCCCTC
>DBGDZK010000122.1:0-2584 GCA_048373195.1 Collinsella sp. | reverse complement strand
AGACCCCCGCGAACTTCGCGGCGGCGGTCGGCCCCATGCCGTCCTCCGTCGCCAGGAGGAAGAGCTCGACCTTCTCCCTGCTGTACATGCGAACCTCCAGTCCGGACCGCTTCACGGTCCAACTTTCTGTCCGCACCCCCTAGAGGGCGCATTAATCTGAATAATTTAATCCCGTGCTTTGTGCTGCTTGCTGGCGTTGCCGGGAGCGCGGTGGCCACGTGGTTCATGAGACGGCGGTGCTGTCTCCTTTTTTGCAAGTAAAGAGGTCCGTTTGCGAACGAGCTTCGACTACTGAAGATGCGATGTTCGCACTAACGACATAGCGTAATTACGGCATTGTTGGTTTACGCACAAATTGAAGAAATCTAAAAGATGCGTCGATTTCACTTCGCCCGCAGCGTTACGGTGCGAGAACGTCCAATGGAACAACTTGGACGCCGCGGTCGGTAACATAGGCTTGTGAACCAAATCCAATAATCGCTACTTTAGAAACCGGCGGGGTGTTTCCGGCAGCAACCATCCGCTCTTCGACGGCAACAAGATTGTCAGAGGCCTCTTCGATTTGAGCGGAACTGAGCTTGACCTCAACGGGAATCCACATCCCACCTGGAGCCGCTATGACAGCGTCGACCTCAAGATCGCGGGAATCGTGATAGTGATAAAGGCCCATTCCGTTTGCCCTCGCATAGACCCATAGATCATGGAGCGCCAACGATTCGAAAAGCAGCCCAAGTGTCTTGAAGTCTGACAACAACGTCTCCACAGTCGCCCCGAGCGCAGCCGCTGCAAGCGACGGGTCGGCAAGATGATGCTTACGCGCCTCCCTCAGATGCACCGGAGATCTCATCGCGGGATTCCATGCGGGGATATCGCAGACGAAACTCAATCTGCTAAGAAGGGATATGTATGATGCCGCTGTTTGTCTCGATACGTCGCCACCCAAATCGGCCACAAGCGTCTTGAGCGTCGCAAGAGTGGATTCGTTGCGCGCCAACGACGCGATGACGGCTTTCACTTTCTCAGGATCTCGTCGAGAGCCATCGACGCGGGGGATGTCTTCCTCAGCGACTATCTCGATATATCGTTTTGCCGTCGCGGACGCAGTTCGCGCGTCACGCCCAATCGACGCCGGCCATCCACCGCAAACGATGCGCTCGGCGATCTCGGCAGAACCCATCGATCCGAAGGCGCCCCTGAACTTTTCGCCAGAAATGATGCCCGACAGCTTAACCGCACCGCTAGATTTCCCAAGTTCGAAAAGCGTCATGGTGTCCATGCGCAATTTAGCGAACCTTCCAGCGCCACTGTGCATCGGCCGCTCATTGTCTCGCGGTGTCGCCGACCCCGTAAATATGAACTGGCCAGGCTCGCCGCCGCGGTTGTCGCACTCAAACCGTGCCGCGTCCCAAAGTTTCGGAACCTCCTGCCATTCGTCGATCAGCCGCGGCACCTCGCCAGAAACGGCAAGCGCCGGGTCCGTCTCGGCACGGAAGCGATTCTCGAAGTTGCGCGACGGGTCCATGAGGAGGAGCCTGGACGCCGCACGGGTCCCGGCCGTGGTTGTCTTCCCGCACCATTTAGGTCCTTCGATGAGAACGGCACCGAATATCCCAAGCATCTGGTCGAGCTCATTTTCGATAATTCTAGCGTAGTACTTTTTTGGCATAGTTTCACCATTGCTTACCAGCGTGTTTAACCAAATTTACAGTTTTCATTTAACCAGATTTCAATTATTTGATTAACCAGATTTGCATATTTCGGTTAACGAGACAGATTAAACATGAACGAGCCAAGTCAGATGAGAATCATCTACTCGACACCGCGCATGAGCTCCGAAATGGTGATGTGAAAGCCGTCGGTAATCTTCTTGAGATTTGAAAGGCTGACATTGCGCTGCCCGACCTCAATGCTCGCGTAGTAGGAGCGATCCATCTCAATCAAATTAGCGGACGGAGTGCCCGGGCTCGTTGCGCCTAGGGCGCGGCGGGGTCGGCGACGTCGGAGGTGTCGATCTCGCCAAGAATGGCGAGCCGGCTGATGAACGGGATGCCCTCGGGTTCGTCCACCTCGACGCCGCCGAGCACGATGGTGTTGTCACGCATGTCGATTTGGGTCGTGAACACGGCCTGATCGCGGCCCGAGGCGATAAAGCCGATGCCCGCGAGAACGATGCCCGCGGCAATAAGCCCGCCCGCCACGGCGAGGTAAATCTTCTTCGCGCTGGTCATGGTACTCACTCCTTTCTACGCCGCGAGATACGCGGCAGCAGCCCGGAGAGCGTCGCCCCCGCCGCGGACTCCTCATCCTGGACGAGCAGGGCTACGTGCCGCTGGACATCGAGGGCGCGAGGCTGCTGTTCCAGGTGATGTCGGTGCCGGAGGGCAGGCAGAGCATGATCGTCACGGCCAACATAGAGTTCAGCAAGTGGGTGACCGTGTTCGGCGACGACAAGATGGCGGCGGCTGTCGTGGACAGGCTCGTCTACACGGGCAGGCTCGTGGAGTTCAACGGCGCAAGCTGCAGAATTGAATCCCGTGTTTTGTGCTGCTTGCTGGCGTTGCCTGGGCATTGATGGCTACGTGGT
>DBGDZK010000121.1:0-15368 GCA_048373195.1 Collinsella sp. | reverse complement strand
CGTCGGGTCTGATAAGATTCCCATAGCGGTCTTCGTCCTTTCCTAGAACCTGTTGTTGTGGTGATTTCAGATTCTAGGACGAAGGCCGTTTTTCGTTAAACGGGCGCTAGGGTGTCACCCTTACACCAACATTTTCGACGCCATCCAACGAACACCGTTGCCGACCCGAACGCCGATTCTGCCGGCGTGTCGGAGGACGAGCGTGGCGGCATAAAACCCTCGAGCGACAACGTGCTGTTTTCCGGCGTGCTCAGCGAAGCCCACATGAAGCTAACGATGATTGCCGGCGTGGAGTGCCTATTCCGTATCGCCTCGGTGCGCTACGGCAAGAATGGTCGTTCGCGCCTGGTGGTGCATACAAAGACGAACGGCACGTGGTCCGCTCCCACACCCGTGGACTTCCCCCTTGGGTTTGGCGAGGGCGACGTGGAGCGCGACGGCATATACGATTACGACTTCGACGTGGTGGAATATACGGACGGGAGGGGAAACCAGGACGCTTACGTGCTGCTGGTCTCGGGCGAGCGCCCCGACGGCGACAACACCCTTTTCGATACGGCAAGCACAGCCGGCATACTGTCCGTTGTGCGCCTGCGCATAAGCAACGACGGAGTTCGCGTGATATCGCACACGTCATGGCGCAGCATCTCGCGCGGCCGCCTTCAGGAGGATGGCTACCATTGCCTGCAGTGCCCACGCATCACGGTGGGCAAGACGCTGGTCGACGGACGTCTGTCGGGCGCCTACCTCCACCGCCACGGAGCCACCGCAGAAAAGACGCTCGGTAGCGAGGCCGAGGTTGCGCTGGAATGCTTTACCCTGTGGTCGGATGATTTGGGCGACAGTCTCACGTTCCGTCAGGTCCTCCGCTTTCCGCAGGCACCGTCGAGCATCGAGCTGGGCGCGCCCGAGAATATCAACGGCAAAATGGTGGTTCCCGTTGCATACGAGACTGTAAGCGGTTGTGGCTGCGCATCGTACGCCGTGATCGGCCAGTCCATCGCGGGTTGGGGCGTTATGTCGCCAGATGCCACAGTACCCCACGCGGTGCCGTGGCCGCAGCACACGGGCTTTTTGGCTACCGTCAACGAGCAGCTGCAGCATATTACTTGGGCACGAGGCGCATCGGCATTTGCAACGCAGCCCGTGGGTGCCGCAGGCTGTGGCCCGACATCGTTTAGCGTAAGCAACAACGGCAGGTGCGTGCTCTATGTAGAGAACACCGATGGCAAGGTGGGGCAAACCTACGACGAAGAAGGCAACCCGGTAGCAGTGATGGGCAAGCACTTCCGCATCTTCGCCAGCACCTTGGCAGGCGATCTGTTTACGGAGCCGTTCGTGATGTGCGAGCTGGACCATCCCGTCGATCAGATAACGACATTTTTGACGTCGGGGAGCATGCTCTCTGCGCTCGCCACGCACATTGTGAGCGCGGAGAAGAGCGAGGCAGAACTACGCGGCATCGAAGTGCCCTTGGTGGCGTGTGCCACTCCGACGGGCGCAGTCGCCACCTCGGGCGCGGTGGTGCCCGGAGCAGCAGGCGAATCCTTCATGGTCACGGTGCGAAACGACGGCAACACCTTGCTGACCGCCGGCACAATCGATCTGTACCGAGAGGGCTCCAGCCAGCCGTTCTCCAGCGCATCCATCGGGTTCGGAGCGAACACACGCATGGCATCGATCTACGATCCAGAGCTTGCCGAGGACGCTTCGGCCAACGACACGGCACACGTGAAGTACGCGCTCGAGACGCTGGGCACACCTTTTGCAACGCACCCGCTGGTAGCCGACAGTGGCAACGCCGTGCTGGCACCGGGTTGCACGGCACAG
Organism: Collinsella sp.; assembly: GCA_048373195.1. Lineage (GTDB taxonomy): Bacteria > Actinomycetota > Coriobacteriia > Coriobacteriales > Coriobacteriaceae > Collinsella. The sequence continues at coordinate 13,538 of DBGDZK010000121.1, read as the reverse complement.
TTCCGCATGAGCTTCGCCATCCCCGAGAGTTGGAGCGATGAAGTGGGCAAACGTGTAACGCTATATGCGAAGGCGCGTAATCTGGTGGCGCTCGATCCCGTAACGCTCGAGGAAATTCGACCGGGCGCAAACTCGGCGCTGGGTGCCGTGCTGCACGAGCTTCATGTGCCCGACGCGGCATGCGAACGCTCAGAAGTTCAGGTCGGCGTATGCGACAACGCGGATACGACGGAACTTCACGACGCCCCGATGACGGTCGACGGCGATGGCGGCACGAGTGGCGGCGGTACTGACAAGGGCGGCGGCTCCGGCGGAAGCAGCTCCAGCAGTGGCAAGGACCACGGCACTAACAAGCGCTCCGGAAAAGCGGGCGCGCTCGCTGGCACGGGCGATGTCAATGCTCCCCTTACGGCAGCCGCTGCAGCACTCGCCGCGGCAGGCGCCGGCCTCATCGCCTACAGCGCCCGCCGCACGGCGCTCGAAAAAGACACCGCCGATGAGGTCAATTCTGATAAGCCTCGCTAGCTCCTAGTTACTTTTGTGAGAGACGCCGACTCGGCTCATCGAACATCAAATGGGCTGGTTCTGGATACCCAGAGCCAGCCCATTACGCATTAGATGTCGTCAGAGGAGTTGAGTTCTGCCTCGAGCTTGGCACGGCGTCTTTTCGCCGTGAAAAACGTTGCGCACAGGACAGCAAACGTGGCCGCGAAAATCGTCGCGCCGCAGAACACGCCCGTGGCCAGGTTCGCCAACCAAAAGACGCTTTCGAGCGGTACGATCTGCGCCTCAGCGATACAGCGCATTGCGGCAATAACAAGCGCGAACGCGGCGCCGCTAAGACCGCTGAGAAGCAGGAAATATCCAACAGGAAGATACTCGGTTTGCCCAAAACGATTGGTATCGACATAGCCCTTCCGCGTTTGCAGTCCTGCGCAAATCAACATCACGAGAACGAGCCACAAATACATGGCTGCCTCAAACGGCGCTGCAAAGCCATGCGGCATTTCACTGGCGTCGCTGTGAACCCACGCAACCTGTCGAGCTATAAACTGGTAGAAAAAGATCATCAACATGCCAAACGAAAGCAGCACGAAACCAATCTTGTAGACCTTCGCGCTCTCAGCCTCCAGGCGCTCATCCTTTGGGCCGGCATATTCACGCCACTTTTGCACGAGTTTTAAATCTTCAAATTTCATAGCGAACTCCTAAAGAGCGTTAGGGTCGACGTCGATCCCGTCTTCCCAAAACAGATCGTTCAACGTAACGCGCAGCGCTTTACAGATTGCCACACACAAGTTGAGCGTGGGGTTGTAGCCGCCCGCCTCGATAAGGCCGATGGTCTGGCGCGTAACGCCCACGGCCTCGGCCAAGTCAGCTTGCGAAAGGCCAACCGCCGCGCGCGCCGCCTTCATGCGTAGGTTCCTTTTGCCCGGCATGGAGTTCCTTTCGTAGTAATGGACAGATATCCGTTGCAACATGACAGAAATATATTGCATCCATCAAAGGATGTCAACTATATCTGTCATTATGAAAACCATGTCTGTCATCGCCATGCGGACATTGCAACTTCGGTTCACTATTCAAACTTACTCGGACAGAACCGACTCGGTTTTGTCCGAGTAAACGTGATTGATAGTCGATCGATGTGCCCGCTCGTGCGATCAGCATCGTTCGATTTTGTTTAGTAAAACTAGATCCCTATTAAATAAAATTCATCTGTATCCAAATTTGTTTAACAATGCCGCGCTACCACTAAACACTATCCCTGTTAATCCGAACGATTGTTCGATGGATTTCGTGTTGGTTGGAATCGCCCACGGGCTGGGCTATGCTACCTTGACTATCTATACGACTTAAATACACAAGAGGAAGTACCAAGAGAGCGAGCATGGCAAAAAACACCGCAAACTATGGTAACGACAGTATTCGTCAGCTCAAGGACGAGGAGCGCGTACGCCTGCGCCCCGCCGTCATCTTTGGCTCGGACGGACTCGATGGCTGCGCGCATGCCGCCTTCGAGATCCTGTCCAACGCCGTTGACGAGGCACGCCAGGGCTACGGCAAGCTCATCACCCTTACCGCCTTTCGCGATGGCTCTATCCAGGTAGAGGACAATGGCCGTGGCTGCCCGCTCGACTGGAACCCTTCCGAGAAGCGCTTTAACTGGGAGCTCGTCTTTTGCGAACTCTACGCCGGCGGCAAGTATAACAACAACCAGGGCGGCGACTACGACTTCTCGCTCGGTACCAACGGCCTGGGCTCCTGCGCGACTCAGTACGCTTCCGAGTACATGGACGTCACCGTCTGGCGTGACGGCAACAAGTACTCCCTGCACTTTAAGAAGGGCAAGGTCGTCGGCGCCAAAAAGAAGGCACTCGAGATTGAGCCCAGCGACGAGGAACGCACCGGCACCACCATCAAGTGGCGTCCCGATCTTGAGGTCTTTACCTCCATCAGCATCCCCCACGAGTGGTATCGCGAGACCATGCGCCGCCAGGCCGTGGTCAACGCCAACGTGACCTTCCGCCTGCGTATTGAGGGTGACGATGGCGAGTTTTCCGAAGAGGACTTTTGCTATCCCAAGGGCATCGAGGACTATGTGCTCGAGAAGGTCGGTACCGACTACCTTACCGAGCCTTTCTTTATCGAGGCCGACCGTCGCGGTCGCGACCGCGAGGACCTGCCCGACTACAACGTCAAGATTACCGCGTGCATGTGCTTCTCGCACACCTTCATGATGCAGGAGTACTACCACAACTCATCGTGGCTCGAGAACGGCGGTTCGCCCGAGAAGGCCGCCCGCAGCGCTCTGACCAGCGCCATCGATGCCTACATCAAGCAACAGGGCAAGTACAACAAAAACGAGAGCGGCATTAAGTGGCAAGACGTCCAGGACTGCCTAGTGCTGGTGACCAACTGCTTCTCCACCCAGACGTCCTATGAAAACCAGACCAAGAAGGCCATCAACAACCGCTTTATCCAGCAGGCCATGACGGCCTTCTTTAAGGAGCGCCTCTCGACTTACCTGATCGAGAACAAAGACGCTGCCAACAAGATCATGGAGCAGGTGCTCATCAACAAGCGTTCGCGCGAGAACGCCGAGAAGACGCGTCAGAGCATCAAGACCAACCTGCAGCAGAAGACCGACATGGCCAACCGCGTGCAGAAGTTCATCGACTGCCGCTCCAAGGACAAGAGCCGCCGCGAGATCTACATCGTAGAGGGCGACTCGGCAGCAGGCGCCATTCGCACCTCGCGCGATGCCGAGTTCCAGGGCGTTATGCCTGTCCGCGGTAAGATCCTCAACTGCCTGAAAGAGGACTACCCGCGCATCTTTAAGTCCGACATCATCATGGATCTCATGCGCGTGCTGGGCTGCGGCGTGGAGATCAAGGACAAGCGCATCAAGAACCTTGGCGCCTTCGACCTGGACAACCTCAACTGGAACAAGGTCATCATCTGTACGGACGCCGACGTCGACGGTTATCACATCCGCACGCTCGTACTCACCATGCTCTACCGCCTGGTGCCCACGCTTATCGACGAGGGCTACGTGTATATCGCCGAGTCGCCGCTCTACGAGATCAACTGCAAAGAGAAGACCTACTTTGCCTACACCGAGCTCGAGAAGAACGGCATCCTTAAGGAGATCGGCGACCAAAAGTGCTCGATCAACCGCTCCAAGGGTCTTGGTGAGAACGACCCGGACATGATGTGGCTCACCACCATGAACCCCGAGACGCGTCGCCTGATCAAGGTTGAGCCCGAGGACGTCACCAAGATGGAAACCATGTTCAACCTGTTGCTGGGCAACGACGAGGCGGGCCGCAAGCGCCATATCTCCGAGCACGGCAAGGAATACCTGGACCAGCTGGACCTGCAATAGCAGTAAATCGATAACGACGGCCCATAAGAAGTTCAAGAGGAAATCGTGGCAAAGAAGAAGACGAAGAACCAGCCAAAGAAAAAGCAGGTCAACGCCGAGAACGTCATCGGCCTGCACTCCGAGGTCACCGACCAGCCGATCACGCAGACGCTCGAGGTCAACTACATGCCCTACGCCATGAGCGTCAACGTCTCGCGTGCGTTCCCCGAGATTGACGGCTTTAAGCCCTCGCACCGCAAGCTGCTCTACACCATGTACAAGATGGGCCTGCTCAAGGGCGAGCGCCAGAAGAGCGCCAACATCGTGGGCCAGACCATGAAGCTCAACCCGCACGGCGACGCCGCGATCTACGAGACGATGGTGCGCCTGGCCACCGGTAACGAGGCGCTGCTCGCGCCGTTCGTTGAGTCGAAGGGCAACTTTGGCAAGTACTATTCGGGCGACCTGAGCTACGCCGCCTCGCGTTATACCGAGGCCAAGCTCTCCCCCATCAGCGCCGAGATCTTCAAGGACATCGACAAGGATCCGGTCGACTTCGTCGACAGCTACGACGGCGCCATGAAGGAGCCGCGCCTGCTGCCCACCACGTTCCCCAACATCCTTGTCTCGGCCAATAAGGGCATCGGCGTCGCCATGGCGTCCGACATCTGCGGTTTCAACCTCAACGAGGTCTGTACTGCCACGATGCATTACCTCAAGGATCCCGACTGCGATCTGCTCGAGTACATGCCCATGCCCGACTTCTCAACCGGCGGCGAGATCATCTACCGCCGCGAGGAGATGGAAAAGATTATCGAGACCGGCCTTGGTAGCTTCCAGATCCGCTCCCGCTGGCGCTGGATTCCCGAAGAGCGCATTATCGAGGTCTACGAGATCCCCTACACCACCAAGACCGATGTCATCATCGAGCGCATCGTCAAGCTCTCCAAAGAGGGCAAGGTCAAGGAGATCGCCGATATCCGCGACGAGACCGACCTTTCGGGCCTGCGCATCGCCATCGACCTTAAGCGCGGTGTCGACCCCGACAAGCTCATGGCCAAGCTCTATCGCTCGACCACGCTGCAGGATTCGTTCTCGTGCAACTTCAACGTGCTCGTCGACGGCTATCCCCGTGTTATGGGCGTGCGCCAGATTCTGCACGAGTGGGTCAAGTGGCGTATTGAGTCCACGCGTCGCCGCATTAACTTTGACCTGGGCAAAAAGTCCGAGCGTCTGCACTTACTGCACGGCCTCGAGGCGATATTGCTCGACATCGACAAGGCCATCGCCATCATCCGCGGCACCAAGCTCGAAGCCGAGGTCGTGCCCAACCTTATGAAGGGTTTCGACATCGACGAGACCCAGGCCGAGTTTGTTGCCGAGCTCAAGCTCCGCAACATCAACGAGGAGTACATCCTCAACCGCACCAAGGACATCGCTAAGCTCGAGGGTGAGATTGCCGAGCTTGAGGAGATCCTCTCCAGCGAGGACAACATCAAGAAGGTCATCAGCGACGAGCTGGCCGCGGTCAACAAGAAGTACGTGATGCCGCGCCGCACGGGCAGGATCGAGCCCCATGAGGTTATCGAGGTAAGCCTGGAGCCCGAGGTCGAGGAGTACCCGGTTACTATCATGCTTTCGCGCGAGGGCTACCTTAAAAAGATGACGGACCGTGTGCTCAAGAAGGCGACCACGCTCAAGTACAAAGACGGCGATAAGCCCTTTATCGAGTTCCCGTCCTCCAACACGCACGAGCTGCTCGTGTTTACCAACAAGAGCCAGGTGTACAAGTGCAAGGTTGCGGCGTTTGAGGACACCAAGTCGGCCCAGCTGGGCTCGTACCTGCCGACCGATCTTGAGATGGAACCCGACGAGAGCGTCATCTGGGTCATCGACCCCGAGGACTACAAGGCCGACGTGCTGTTTGTCTTTGAAAACGGCCGCGTGGTGCGTGTCGCACTTGCCGGATACGTCACCAAAACCAACCGCAAGCGCCTCAAGAACGCCATCTACGGTGGCAGCAAGCTGCTGTATGCCCAGGTGCTCAAGGAGGATCGCGACATCGCGCTGGTCTCGAGCGACTATCGCCTGATGAACTTCAACACGTCGCTGCTCAAGACCAAGACGACCACCAACACGCAGGGCGTCCAGGCCCTTACGGCCAAGAAGGGCCGCTCGGTCACCACGGTCGGCACAACCGAAGAGATCCTTGGCGCCGGCGTCTCGGCCGAGAAGTTCACCGCGCAGAGTCTGCCCTCCGCCGGTGCCCTCATGAAAGAAAACGACATGCCGAGTCTGTTTGACTAGGACGACGGCAGAACCGCCATAGTTTTACAAAGCAGCGGGGCCCGGAGCGCAGCAATATCGCGCCCCGGGCCCCGCTCGTTGCGGAGGTCATCCTCGGAAATGTCGACGATACGGGGGCTTCCCGCACCGTCCTAAGCCGTTAGCAAAACTCGCAAAAGTTAGCAAAAGTTGCAAAAATTAGCAAAACTTGCAAAGGAGCCACCATGGAGTACAGCAAATGGCTCCGCCATGCCAGGCATGCTCGAAGATATTATCGAGCGAACCAAAGAAGCGGCAGATAGCTACCTTTCACAGTCTCACGCGCGCATGAACGGCGTTCAAATTGGTCCAGTGGGCATCGATTGGACATATGTTCAAGAAGCCCAGGGCAACTGGCGCACGTGCATGAATGGCATCTTCAGGCAACTCGAGAAGCATGGCATCGGGCTTCTCTCGAAACGACCTATCGAGAGCTTTCCGATAAAGACATTGAGTTTTTGCTCGCGATGCTGCCCGATTCTGGCCCCAGCAGGATCTCGGAGATAGCCAAACGCATGGGCGTCGCCAGCAACTACGCAAGCCAATACAAACGCCGCCTCCTCGAGGACGGCGTTATCGGGGAACGTGGGCGTGGCCTCGTCGGCTTCGACATCCCCGCGTTCAGAGAATTCTTGAACGAGAAGGCGTTTTAGCACACCGGAATTGTCCGCGGGAGCATCGTTGCATGGCAATCAGCATTCCTCCTGGTAAGGGCAGCAAGCATTTCCGCTAGTGCTGATTGCCATGCGCCCCTCTTGTCCTTAGGCGAGCTTGCGAGCGAGCTCTCGCACCTCTTTCAACTTGGGCGACGATACCATGCTGTCGCGCTCGGTCATACCGCTGATGGTGACAATGCCCTGATCCTCCCACTTGCAGTACGCGCAGGTTGACTTATACATAGCGATCGCCGCATCATAGACGCCCTCGCTATGGCTATCGAGCAAAAGGGCCGTCTTGGTGAACGGGAAGCCCGTAGCACCGAAGGCGTACAGGCGGTCGATGGCGGCCTTCTCCTGCGCGGTGATATCGAACCAGTAGATAGGCGAGGCAAAGACGACCATGTCTGCGTCTTTCAGCGGCTCGATCACGTCGGCCATGTCATCCTTCTGCACACAGGTGCCCTCATGGGTAAAGCAGTACTGGCATCCCAGACAACCAGCAATCTTTTTGCCGGCAACGCGGATGACCTCGACCGTATGGCCGGCCTCGCGCGCGGTCTCGGCAAAGGCCTCGACCATGGTGTCGGTATTGGCACCCTTGCGCGGGCTACCACTCAATACAACGATATTCATAGAAATCTCCCTCCTTCATGCCGCAGGCGCGCGGCACACATTTCGTTGTAACCAAAACAGATGAAGCTATTCAGTCGTCCGCAGACCACATCTCTCGTTCGTGCTCTCTAGACAAGGCGCAAACGGTGCTGCACCCCCTGTCGCGCTATATCCCTACGCAGTGTTCAGAACCCCTGCTCACCGAGCAGCACCGCGCGAGGTCCAGCACGAGTACGCCTTCCCGGGTACAGGTCTCATGCCCTATGCGGGAGATGAGGACCTTCGGGAACACGTCCCCGATGGGCAGCCGCGACGCGAGCTCCCCCTCAAGCATCAAGTTGATGCTCATATCGCCTCTCACATACGCTCTCCTTCCCGGTTTCGAAACTCGAATTGATTTAAAGTTTCGAAACCGGGAAGGCAATATACAAAAGGATGTGTCGAGGAACGAATCCCAGCCACGTCATGTCGGCAGCGATGAAGGGCGCATCCGCGCGTGCTACAATGCGGGCATCAGAGATGAAAACACAGTCCCCGTCGGGTAGTCGTGGGCGTGCGGGAGTCCGCATCAGTAACCTGCCTCCTTGGTTGTCCCTTCTCTGCATGGTCATCTACATAAAGGAGGAACCAACCATGCAGATCAGCGTGTCGTCCACCCTGACCGTATATCACGACGGTCAATTCTGGGTCGGGCTGGCGGAGCACGTCGAGGGCGGGAGGTACGGCGTCGCCCGCATCGTCTTCGGCGCGGAGCCGTCCGATGAGGAGATCCTGCGATTCGTTACAAGCGAATGGGAGAAGCTCTCGTTCTTCGGCGACGAGGCCACTGAAACAAGCAAGCCCGCGAAGAACCCCAAGCGGCGCGCTCGCGAGGTAGCGAAAGCCCTTAAACGGCCCGCGGTGAGCACCAAGGCACAACAGGCGCTCGCGGCACAGCGGGAAGCGATGAAGCGGGAGTCGGCCCAAGCAAGAAGCCAGCGTCGCGCGGATGAGGCGGAGGCGCGCTTCGAGCAGCGGAAGTTGAAGCGCAAGCAGAAGCATCGTGGGCATTGACCGGCGCCGACATGGGTCCTGGTATGAACAGGGCTACGTCCCCCCGTTCGCACATGAATATATGAACTTGGTTTCGACCATCTCATGCTTGCATTGTGGCGGTATTTGCAACAATGCAAGCATGGATATCTCACGGGACATGAAATCACAAAGGTTGCCCAAAGGTTGTCAAGCGAAAACTCCGACCCGTTAGTGCAGTTCAGGGGCTCGCGAACGTTAGATGTCGGTTTACTCCCACTCGGTGAGTCTTCTCGCAGGAGAGCGATCGAATCTCCTTCTTGAGCCTCGAGATTGGTCCCAGACTAGCACATTGGACAAACGGGATAGCACTATAGCTCGTGCCAGTTGCAATAGACGCACGCATCGAGCACCCTAGACCTCCCGAACCTTGCCGCAGCGTCGCCCTCCGGGTAGAGCTTGACGACCTGCATCCGGTCAGGCGAGACGGCGACGATGAACGACACGTAGTGCTCTTTCGACATAGGGTGCACCAGCGACACATGCAGCTCGTCCTCCACGACTTATACGTCTATGGCGTGCTTCCCCTCGGCCGGCTCGGCCTCAAGCGGCGGCAGCACGATCCCTCAGCGCGAGACGACAGCCCCTCCTGTGACGGAGAGCACGTTGCCGCACACTGGACATACATAGAACTTGGAGTGAAGGGCGTTCACGGAACGATTAGCGTTGCTCACGTCGCGAATTTGAATCTCCTCACGATTCCATTGACACCTTCTATGCCGCCTTCGGGCGGTCTTCGTCCTCCGGCCAGTTGGCCTCCCCGAATTCCACGGGGCCCTAATCCCCCAGCGCCGTGTGCACCCTCGCGCGATTGCGTACGGACTCGATATGCTTGAACAAACCTGGCGTGGCTTCTCCCCGCGGCTCGTAGGCCCGCGCGTGCACGCACTGCGATTTGACCAGTCCCATGAGCGACTTCGTGGCCGCGTTGTCCCACGGCGAAGATATCGAACCCATGGACGGGCTAATCTCGCGCTCGTGAACGGGCGGCCGCATCAAGATCTCCTTATAGATGAAGTAGTGTGCCTATGCGCCCGCGGCGAATCGCGAAAAGTACAGCAGGTTGTTGCGTGCGCTCGCACTCGTCGCCGTGTAATGCACAATGACGATATTCATCAAACACCCCTGGCACCACGGGAGTGCAGTAGGCGTCAGTCCCAGGTGTTGCTCGTCAGAAACTCGTTCATCGCCCATCTTCTCATCGAGCGACTCCACGTCGCGACGGATCACGGCCACGTTCTGCTCCAGGCGATAGGTGCGCGCAACCAGGCAGTTGTGCTTCTTGACACGCTTCGTCAACTCGTCGTTCTTCACCTCCATCACGGCGCAACTTCGCGAGATGGGGAGAACCACCCCCAACGAGCGTCATCGCCCGCCTATGAGCGCCACCACGATCGACTCCATGCGAAACCTCCCGAACAAGACGCGGCCCTTGCTGCCGTACATCTTCTCGGATGGTCACAAATAGGGCAGCAGTTGAAAAGCAAAGAACTATTTATTTGATTTTTTGAACTGTCTAATAGGATGACAGTTTGGGCATACCTTATTCTCCATTCAAGGAGGTAAGACCATGTGGCGAATAAAAGACGTATCAAGGATGACTGGCGTTAAAAGGGACAACATCCAACAGATATGCGACAAACACGATTCACGTTACTTCATCTTTTGCCCCGAGGACAGCAGACAAGGCAGGCGTTTCTTCGATGAGGAGGATGTACTGAAAGTTGCCCTCGTAGGTCAATACCAGAAAATGGGCTATAGCCTGACCTCCATCAAGAGGGCCTTTGATGAGATGGAAAGCGCCGAGCAGCCGTTCGAGGAAATAACCGAAAGACAGCTGGAGGAACTAACTGCGAAGCGCCAAGAGTTGGACAGGCAGCTCAAGTTCTGCAAGGAGCTCAACAGGGCATCCCATGGGCGAAACCCGAAGGAGGCGGTCCAAGCACTTCTGCGGAAGCGCCTGGCGGAAGCGTTGGTCGACTCGACGAAGGCCCTTCTCATCGACTTAGGCTGTCCGATAGACGATTCGGAATTCGAATCGACATTTCAAGAAAAGCTGGGAATAGGCTCCGAGGATTTCTGTAACGCGCTTCTTGATGCACCCGACCTGTCAAGCCTGAGGCTTATCGAAAACAACGCGGCTGTCGAAGAAAAGCTGGAACGCAATTTCGCGAGCATCGATTCCGCAAGCGCCGAGGAAGTCTTAGCCCCCGATTCACCGCTGATACAGCAGGTGCTCGGCAATTTATTGCAGCTGACGGGTAGGCAAACGCCAGATGAGGCGAAGGAGCACGCCGAGATGTTTGCCTGGCTCCTATGGAACAAGCTGCTTGAAGACCAGTATCTAGAGCTCTTTTTGGAAATAGGAATCGGACAAGGTGCGTTTGATTTCATAAATAAGGCAATGACACATTATGCGATAAGCAATTGGAAGGAGAAGGAAGATGAAGGAAGGCAAGCACAACAAGACCAGGAATGACGACCGGGCAATCGATGATGTCAGAGAGGTCGACGCCTCTGCTGCCGAAAAGAGCCACCCGAAGAAAAAGATCGCCACCAGAATGGTGACGGGCATAGCCGCCGCAGCCGTCGGAATCGGCATCGCCCTGCTCGTGAGCAGCAAGCTCGACCTGTCTGCGATGTCGCCCGCATCGGCGGCAAAGGGCGCAAAGGCCATCGCCGACGGAACAGCCGAGGTGGTTGCCCAGGCAGCCGTTCCGCCCGCCGTGGAGACGGTCGTCACAGAGCCGAAGGTCGTGAACGTCGACTGGTTTCTCCGCAAGCTGCCCGAAAACCGGTACGCCTCGCCGGACGCGGTCTCGTACGCGGCTGCCCTCGGGGTCGACCTCGCCGAAGGCCAGACCATCGTAAGGCCCCAGACGAGACTCTACTGCCGAGCGGCATAACCCCCTGGAAGCACTCAATAATCGCAAGAGAAACGGAGCGACGAATGGGGCACAGCCAGGCAGCAATCGAAAAGAAGACCCTCACAGGCCTTTTCGGTGACGAGAACAGCCGCGAGGAGAAGCGGATGCCCCGCCTGTTCATGGCGCCGCTAGCATGTGCGGTAGTAGTCCGCGTCTTGCACGCCATCGGCCAGGTCATGCTCATCACGCAAATGTGCGCATAAACGAAAGGTACCACCATGGTCATCTACAAAACGCAAGAATGGGACGGGTATGGAAAGCAAAACTACTACTGGAACGAGTACCGTCGCGAAGGCGACACCGTAGTCAAGTACAAGTGCAACAGGCACAAGTTCTTCGATGGTGACGAAAGAAACTGGGAGGAAAGCGAACACGAGGAAGATTCGTGGTCCATCGACGATTCTAGCATGCCCGATTGGCTGCGCAGCTACCTCTAACGGCAAAGAATTTTTGAACTCGTTAAGCCCTCGCGCCTCCACAAGGGACGTGGGGGCTCCCCATCCCGCTCCACCGTCAAATATCTGAGTTCCCCACAGCAACCAGTCTGGGTCCATCAGAATCGTCTTTAGCTTCGAGCGCGCCAAAGCATACGTCGCGATCCCCGGCGCGGACGCCTTGAGCCCATGCAGGTCAATCGGCTCAAAAGCCGTGCACGGGTTAGACGCACGCTGTATCTTCACCACGCCCCAGAGTGAGTTCATGCCATCCACGCGGGTAAGCACCGAGCAACTGCAGACCCAGAAGTTCGTGCACTCCTCAGCACCGCACGCCACACTGCCCTTGGTTACCACTGTGCGCACGACTTTCGAGTTGCGCACGAAGAACGCGTCCGCCACAACCTCTCACCCGCGCGGATGACGCCCGAGCCTGAAAGCGAACTGCCGTTGTCGAACAGTTCGCCCACGGGCCACGTGCGGCTGTCTTTGGCCGGGCGATCAACATGCCCCGCGGTCCTTTCCAACTCAGAAGCGCCTGAGGTCCCACCGGCACGAACCTGCCCGCGCCGCTCACCAGGCGGCTATACGAGTAGGGCACCGAGCCCGCCTTCTTCATGCCGCTGCGTCGAGGCCCACAGCGCAGATGCCCTCCAGCTGCCCTTAGCTCGTAAACGCCTGCATGGCGTCCGCTATGCCCAAAAGGCGCTCGAAGCCCGCCACCTCGGTCATGGCGGAGAAGCCAGTGAACCAGTAGGCGTAGCTCGTCAAGCCCACCTCGGTGAACAAAGAGTCGATCACCGCCGCGCCCGAGAACCCCACCGCCGGCACCCCTCAGGTGGTCATAGCCTTGACCGCAGAGCGCTGAACGTCGCTTTCTTAGCAGCGAGATTCTTTACTCCCCATTAACCACCTGGGGAAACGCCGTACGGAGACCGCAAAAATGCCCATTGAGTTCGATCTGAGTTTCACGGGCCCCGAAACGGCCCTGTTTCGCCCTCGGGGACAAAAATAGCGCGTCTACTCACTCGGGATGAATCCTTACTCCCATTCCTCCGAATACCGCTCCGTGCCTTGCCGTCTTGAAATACGGAGAGTAAATCGCGAAATCGCAGGTGAAAGAGAGTAAAAAGGCAAAGAAAAAGCCTCCGTTCCAACATGGGAACGGAGGCTCGATAATCGAGTTTACTCACCAATGTCGCTGGTGGCTTTGCCGTAACTCTCGTACGAAACGAAACTCAGGAGCACAGTGCGGCACTCAAAAGTGCAGGTCAGAACCCTGTCAGCCTACTCCCACTCGATAACGAGCGTCGCAGGTAGATGGGGCGCTCGGATTGCCTCAACCTGTCTTATCAGGCATTTTCTCATCACAGCTTGATACTCATTTGGTCCTCACAGGAAGGAATGATCAAGGCGCAGGCTATATCTTCCCCGCTCGATGAGCACGATCCAGCTCATTCTGGAGTGACTCCGGCATCATCTCCACGGCGTGTACGGCACCTTCCCGCTCTTCGCCCGCAAGAGTCTTTCCCGTATAGGGGTCAGGAATCTCTTCACCCATCCAGTTATTCAAAATCGTCGGGTTATAAGTGTCCTTCCAGTCTTCGTATTCCTCGCGCGAAATCTTGCCTTCTTCAAGCTG
>DBGDZK010000120.1:0-9267 GCA_048373195.1 Collinsella sp. | reverse complement strand
GTCGACGATGGGGAACTCGCGGCCGTTCCAATCGGCCGTGTGGTACGAGCGGTCGCGCGTGACGCCGCGGGACTCATGGACGATGGCGTCCGAGGTCTGGGCCAGGCGGTTAACGAGCGTGGACTTGCCCACGTTGGGGCGTCCGACGACGGCGACGATAGGTTTCATCTGCACTCCTTTAATGGGTAGGGTCAGTGGAAGTGTTAGAGTCGGCAGGCACAATGCCAAGGAAGTGCTCCAGGGTATCGAGCAGCTCATGCGGCATGGTCGACACCACATGAACCTCGGCGCCGCGACTGGTAAGGCTTGCGAGTAAATCGTCACGATGATACTCGTCAAGCGTCATGCCGTCAGCGTTGAACATGAGCTTAGGCACAAAGAGCATAACCCCCGAGAGGTCCTGCGGCAGCTGTTCCAGAATGTCGCAGGCGACGATGAGGCCGGTCACGTCCACGTTGCCGCCAAAGTAGCGATTCTTGATGGCCGTGACGGTGCCGGCGAGCCCCTGCGGCGATTCCACGAAACGTGCCACGGTGTCGCGTGCGCTGGCGCCCGAGAGGCACAGCAGGTGCTGGCTGCGAGCGGCGATGGCCTCGCGGACGCGGGCCAGTCGCTCGGCAGCGGCGGCAAGCACATCGTCCGTCTCGTCTAGGTATGAGCGGATCATGCCGATACCGTCGTAGTACTGCGGATAGCCGTCGTAAAAGTCCGCCTCGGGCGGATCGATGCCGGCGTCCAGGTAGAACTCGTCGCTCATCTGGAAGGTGTGGCGGCCAAAACGCTCGAAGGCGCGGTCCTGGTAGGGACGGATCATGGCAATGGTCTCGCGAGCCAGTTCGGGCTTGTCGCTGTATGACCAGCTAAAGCGGTTCTGATGCTTGGTAAAACCGAGCGGCACAATGCCCAGGCTTGTGATTTGCTCGTGCTCCTCGCAAAAGCGCAGGGTCTTTTCCAGCTCCTCGCCGTCGTTCATGCCGGGGCACAACACGATCTGCGCGTGAATCTCGATGCCGGCGGCCATGATGGCCTCGAGTACGTCCATGCCGCGCTGGGCGTTGCGGCCCATCATACGACGGCGGACGTCGGGGCTCACGGCATGGACCGACACGTTCATAGGGCTCATGTTGCGTTGGATGACGTTTTGCACGTCCTCGTCGGTGAGGTTCGTGAGCGTGACGAAGTTGCCCTGCAAAAAACTCAGGCGGTAGTCGTCGTCGCGAATATAGAGCGTGGAGCGGCCGCCCTTGGGCAACATGGTCATAAAGCAGAACACGCAGGCGTTTACGCAGGTACGCATGCCGTCGAAGATGGGGCCATCGAACTCCAAACCCCAGTCCTCGCCCGGGAAGCGGTCGAGCTCGACGGGGGTGACGGTGCCGTCGCGCGGGTCGAAAACCTCGAGGTCGACGGTGTCGTCGTCGGCCTCCCAGAGCCACACGATCATGTCGGTGAGCGCCTCACCGTTGACCGTGAGCACGCGCATGCCCGGCTCGATACCCACATCCCACGCGGGCGATTCGGGACGCACGTTCTTTACGAGCGCGCCCTCACCCGGCTCGGGGTCGCGGCTGCGCCCGTAATCGGCCACCTCGGCGGCGTATGCGGGTACGGTCTGGTCCATGATTAGCGGCAAAGCTCCTTGATGCGCTCGACGGCGCGCTCGATGTGTTCTTGCGGGGTGGAGGCTCCGGCGGTGATGCCGATGTGGTGAGCGTCGGTAAACCAAGCGGTCTCAAGCTCTGAAGCTTCCTCGATGTGATGCGTGCGCTCGCAGGCGTCTGCGCAAATCTGCGCCAGGCGGCGGGTGTTGCCCGAGTTCTTGCCGCCCACGACGACCATGCAGTCGCAGCGGTTGGCAAGTGTGGCTGCTGCCTGTTGACGCTCACTCGTGGCGGCGCAGATGGTGTTGATCACACGCAGCTCCTGCACGCGCGGGGTGATAGCTGCCACGACCTCGGCGAGGTTCTGCGCGGTCTGGGTGGTCTGCACGACGAGGCCTACCTTGCCCTTGAACGACAAGGCGTTGGCGTCGGCGGCACAGCTCACGACCAGCGCATCAGTGCCGGCGTGGCCCAGGATGCCCTCCACCTCAGGGTGACCTGGCTCGCCTACGACCACCACGCGGTAGCCCTCGCGCACCAGGCGCTCGGCTGCCATATGGACCTTCTTCACGTAAGGGCAGGTGGCGTCGACGACGTTAAGGCCACGCTCGCGAGCGGCATCGATCACCTGCGGCACCACTCCGTGCGCGCGAATGATTACGGTGCCCGATGCGGCGTCGTCCAGGTTCTCGGCCAGGCCAACGCCTGCCTCAGCAAGCTCGCGCACCACGATGGGGTTATGGATGAGCGGACCCAAGGTATGAACCTGAGTGCACTCCCCTGCCTGCGGCGCGGCGGCTAGCGCCATATCGAGCGCACGCTGTACGCCGTAGCAAGTACCGGCGTGGGCGGCGATCTCGATGGTAGGCGCGGTTGCCTGGTCGGACGCAGTCGCGGCGGTGTTCGTCACATTCTCGCTCATGGCTAGAACCTGCCCGGATGCTCGGCGCACAGCTCGTCTCGCATAGCGTAGACGCGGTTCATGGCCTCGGACTCAAACCATTCCAGGCGCTCCGTGCGTTTAAGCCCGGCCGGTGCGTCGGAAAGCGAGACGGCCTTGCCGGCGCGGATCCAGCACTTCTTGGGGCGCATGAGCTTTTTGCCCGCAGGCGTAATATCGGACCAGCCGCAGATGGCGAGCGGGTTGACGGGCGCCTTGCCCATCTGGGCGATGAGCGCAAAGCCGCCGTGGACCTCGGGCTTGATATCGCGCGAGCGGATGCGCGTGCCCTCGGGGAAAATCAGGACGTCCTCGCCGCGCTGCAGCGCATGCTGGGCGGCGCGCAGGCACTTCATATCGGCAGTACCACGCTCCACGGGGATGCCGCCAACGCGGCTGAAGGCCCAGCGCACAATCTTGCTCTTGGCGAACTCGGACTTAAAGATGGGACGAATGCGGCGGCCCCCAAAGAACAGCGCCGTCTCCACGGCCAAGAGCTCGGCCATCGAGGTGTGGTTGCAGATGACCACGCTGCCGCGGCCTTCCTGGCGCTCAAACAGAAGATCGGCGTCCTCGACCTTCCAGCGCCACATGAGCTTGGAGAAGGCCCAAAGGATGGCCATGACTACGACGACGGTGCCGCGGATGAGCGCTGGAAACTCGGCGTAGGGGGCGTTGTAATAGTCCTCGGGCGTCTGCTGAAACAGGCGCATGGGCTACCTCCTTTGGTTGATAAGGTCCTCGATTATCGAGACGACCTCGTCGATGGTGTGGGCGGTGGAGTCGACGTGCACGGCGTCCTCGGCGGGCACGAGCGGGGCGACCTCGCGGCTGCTGTCAAGCTTATCGCGCTGCTTGAGGGCGTCGAGGGTCTCGTCGACCTCGGCTTCGAGCTGCTCGGACGTGAGCGGCTGGGCGTCGTTTTGGTGACGCTGCAGCACGCGGCGGCGGGCGCGCTCACGCGGGTCGGCGGTCAGGAAGACCTTGACCTGCGCGTTAGGGAACACGACGGTGCCGATGTCGCGACCCTCGGCCACGATATCGCGGTCCTCGGCGGCGCGGCGCTGGTGGATGAGCATGGCGGCGCGCACGCCCGGATAGGCCGAGACCTTGGACACGTTGGCGTCGACCTGCGGGGTGCGGATGGCGGCCGAAGCGTCTTGGCCGTCGATGGTCAGGCGCGTGTCCTCGCCGGTGCCGTTGGTAAAGCGGATCTCAATCTGCTCGGCGAGAGCGTCGATGGCCGCCTCGTTATCCAGATCGATGCCGCGGTCGAGCGCGGCGAAGGTGACGGCGCGATACATGGCGCCCGTGTCGAGCTTGTTAAAGCCAAGCTGACGGGCGATCTCCTTGGCGATGGTGGACTTGCCGGATCCGGCGGGGCCGTCGATGGCGACGATCATGCAATGCTTCCTTTCAATGGTTGACGTGCTGGTATGGTTCGCGGGCGTTGGGGCGCGGCGGGTTTGCCTAGCCCGTGTAGCGCTCGCGGTAGGTGTTGCGCTTGGGTGCTGAGCCATGGCTGCCGTGGTGACGCGTGCGGCTGGCAGGCGTGTCTTGGGGCTTGCCGCCGTTGCGCTTGGAGCTCGCCTGCTTGGGCGGGATGCCGCCGGCCTTGAGGATCTGCACCTCGCGGTCGGTGAGCTCGCGCCACGAGCCCTTGGCCACGTCCTTGAGCTCCAGGCCGGCAAAGTTGCAGCGGTGCAGGCGGATCACCGGGTGGTGGATCTTGCTCAGCATGCGCTTGACCTGGTTCTTGCGGCCTTCGCGGATGATGACCTCCACGGCGGTGGTACCGGGCTTCACACCCTGCGGGGCCACGGCTTCAGCCTCGCGCGCGTTGATGATGCGACAGATTGCCGGCTGGCACGGGCCGTCGTCGAGCTCGATGCCGCGGCGGAGTGGTTCCAGATCGCGGTCGGTCAGCTGCCCGTCCACGAGTGCCTGGTAAGTTTTATAGACATGCTTGCTGGGGTGCAGCAGGTCCTGTGACAGGTCGCCGTCGGTGGTAAAGAGCAAAAGGCCCGTGGTGTCACGGTCCAGGCGGCCCACCGGGAACAGTCCCGGAAAGCGGTCGCGGGGGACCAGATCGGCCACACAAGGGCGCTCCTGCGGGTCGCTCATGGTGGTGAGGTAGCCGGTCGGCTTGTAGAGCATCAAGTACACGGCGCCCTGGTTGAGTTTGACGGGCATGCCGTCGACCTCAATGTGATCGTGGTCGACATCGACCTTGGTGCCCAGCTCGGTCGCGACCTGGCCGTTGACGGTCACGCGGCCAGCGGTCATCAGGTCCTCTGAGCCGCGACGGCTCGCCACGCCCGCGCGTGCCAAAAAGCGCTGCAGGCGCATGGTGTGCGGATAGACGGGCTGGGCGTCGGTTGCGGGTGCTTCGTTGCCCACGGCGCGCGTCTCCCCTACTTCGTTAGTCCTCGTCATGCAAACCCTCCGAGGTCTCGTCGACGTCCAGGGTTTCCAAGTCCTCGACTGCATCAACATCTTCAAAATCGGTATCGAGCAGTTCGCACTCTTCGTCCAGGTCCTCGGCCTGCTCCTCGAGTGTGGACTGAATACTGCGGCCGCTCAGACGCTCGCGGATAAACTGGCGCGACTGCTCGTCGGGGGCAAACTGCTCCAGGTCGGGCAGATCGCGGGTGGAGCGCAGACCGAACTTTTCCAAGAAGGCGTTGGTCGTGCCGTAGATGATGGCCTGACCACGCTGGGGGTCGCGGCCGAGCTCGCGCACCAGACCCTTGTCCACGAGCGAGGCGATGACGCCGTCGGAATTGACGCCGCGGATGCCCTTGACCACCTCGCGCGTCACGGGCTGGTGGTATGCGATGACGGCCAAGGTCTCGAGCGCCGCCTGCGACAGCTTTTGCGTGTCCCAGCTCAACACATAGGCCTCGACCACGTCGTGGTAGGCGGGGTGTGTAAACAGGCGCCAGCCGCCGGCGACCTCGCGCAGCTGAAAGCCGCGGTTGGCCTCCTCGTACTCAACCTTGAGCTCGGCGAGCAGCGACGCGCACTCGCCGGGGGCGATATCCAGTGCGCCGGCCAGCGCGGGCGCACTCACCGGGTCGCTCGATACCAGCAGCAGCGCCTCGAGGGCACCTTTGAGGCTGTTTGCCTCCAGCGTGGAAAGGGTTGACATGGTTGCGGCTCCTATTCGGTGAGCTCGGGGCCCTCGCCGGGCACGTATGCCTTGGCTCCCTCGACTCGGTTGATGCAGATGGTTCCGAAGATCTCGTCCTGGCTCAGCGTGAGCGAGCCGCGCTTGGCAAGCTCAAGCATGGCCAGGAAGGTGACGACGAGCTGCTCGGTCGTGGCATCGCCGTCCAGCAGCTCGCGGAAGGTGCAGGTTTGGTGTGCCATGGTAAAGCGGTCGACTGAGGCCACGGTCAGGTCGAGCGGTACGCGATGCGGCGCCACATGCTCGGCCTCCAGCAGGAAGGTCTGGCGCTTGCCGTCCAGGTCGGCGCAGATGACGGCGAGACCGCGCAGGGTGATGCCGGCCAGGTAGTCGGGCATGAGCCCCAGGAACTCTGGGTCGGGGCCGGCCACACGCGGATGCATGCGGCTTTCGGCCTGCATCCGCGCGCCAAGGGCCGCAGCCGCGCCCTTAAACTGCTTGTAGGCAATCAGGCGCTGGATCAGGACCTCGCGCAGGGCGTCGCCGTCGAGTGTGCTGAGCTCCTCGAGGTCTTCGTCGAACTCGTCATCGTCGTCATCGGCTTTGCGCGGTGTCTCCTGGGGGACCAGCGAGGCGGCCTTGATGTCCAAAAGGGTTGCCGCGACCAGCAAAAAGTCGCTCGCCACGTCCAGGTCCAGCGCCTCGATGCGCTCGGCCTCGGCAAGGTACTGCTCGGCCACCTCGCTGATAGAGATGGCGCCGATATCAACTTTTTGGCGGGTTACCAGCTGCAGCAGCAGGTCGAACGGTCCGCTGTAGACCTGCGTCGACACGCGATACGACATCTTCGACCTCCTTTGACGGCGCCTTCGCGGCGCGGTTTGGATGCATGCTACGACCGTTTTGCACGGTCGACCAGTAAGTTTACCTTAGATGCCGGCGATTGCGAAGTTGAGCAGCTGCTCAGCAAGCGGATACACGGTAAAGTCGAAATAGCGGCCGATTACATCGATGCCGGTCCACATAGGCAGCAGGTACAGCACCAGGATGAGGATGGGCATAGCGTATTGTTGCAGACGGTAATAGTTGTTGAGCGCCTTGCCCTTGAGGAAGGGCACGATGATCGATGAGCCATCGAGCGGCGGGATCGGGATGAGGTTGAAGAACGCGAGTGACAGGTTGACTACGACGAACGTGGCGCCGAAGTTCATAATTTGCGACGCCAGGGCAAATGACATGCTGGTGTAGAGGTTGCCATAGGTCAGGCTCATGAGGGCGGCAGCAAGACACGCGAGCGCGATATTCGATGCAGGGCCTGCCGCGCTCACCAGGACCTCGTCGCGCTTGGGGTGCTTGAGGTTGTTGAGGTAGACGGGCACGGGCTTGGCGAAGGCGAATACCGGGCCGCCGGCCGCGAGCATAAGCAGCGGCAGGAGAATGGTGCCAAACGGGTCGATGTGGTTGAGCGGGTTGAGCGAGACACGACCGCGCGATCGGGCAGTCTTGTCGCCGAGAGCCCAGGCAGCGGCGGCGTGCGCGCTCTCGTGGATAACGATGCCTATGACGACGGCGACGGCGCTGGCAAGTAGGTTCATGATGTAGCTGCTGGACATGGTGCTCCCCTAGCGGACGCGGCGCGAGGCACGCGTGAGCAGGTAATCTGCCACAAACAGGATGACGGCCACGATGGCGTAATCTAAGCGGAACACGCCGCCAAAGGGTGACGTGATGACGCCGTAGCCGGCGATGGCGCTCGGCAGCGTGCGCGAAAGCTCAACGACAAAGCCTACGATCTGCAGCTTGGCGGTGAGGCCGCTAAAGCACAGCAGCACGGTCATCGCGCTCATAAAGATGCCGCAGATGCGGCACGCGATGGCGATGATGCTCATCGCCACGGCAGCGGCCTTACGAGAGTTCACGCGCGGTCTCCTCTTCGATCTGGGTGGAAAGCTCCAGCCATTCATCCTCGAGCTTGGGAAGCTCTTGCTTAAGGCCGTTATATTCCCCCAGCGCGGCATTGAACTTATCTTGATCGGCATAAAGCTCTTCGCTTGCCATCAATTCCATAAGCTCGTCATAGCGGGCGCGCTTTTTATCGAGCTCCGTCTCGATCTTCTTGAGCTGGTTGCGCACGCCCTTGAGCTTTTTGTTGAGCGCAGCGCGGGCCTGGGCCTCGGCGCGCTTTTGCTCCTTGGTCTTTTTGCCCTCGGCAGGCTTGGGGGCGGCGACGCTGGGCTGGGCGGAACTGGTCGGCTTGGCTGCCTTGGTCGTGGCCGGTGTGTCCTCCCCTGCCGCCTCGGCGGCGGCGCGGGCCGCGAGGTCCTCGCGCTTGTAGAGGTAATAGTCGTAGTCGCCGTCATAGACCGTGACCTTGCCATCGCGGATGTCGATCACGCGGTTGGCCACGGCGCGCACCAGGTGCTCGTCGTGGCTGATTAGCACGATGGTACCGGGGAAGTTTTGCAGGGCGTTCTCGAGCATGTCCACCGAGTCGATGTCCAAGTGGTTGGTGGGCTCGTCCAGGCACAGGAGCGCCTCGGGGGCCACGAGCATCTTTGCCAGGGCCAGACGCGCCTTTTCGCCGCCGGAGAGGACACGGACCTGCTTTTCAATTGCGTCGTTGTCGCTAAATAGGAAGGCGCCCAGCAGGCTGCGCTGCTGCGGCACGGTCCACTTGGGCGTGACGGTGTCGATTTCTTGCAGTACGGTATTGGACTCGGTCATGCCCTCGAGCGCGTGCTGGGCGTAGTAGGCCACGCCCACGTTGGTGCCCAGATCGCGGGTGCCGGTGGTGGGAGGCTCCAGGCCGGCGAGGATCTTCATGAGCGTGGACTTGCCGGCGCCGTTGGGGCCGACGAGCGCCACGTGCTCGCCGCGGTAGAGCTTGAGGTCGATGTCGCTGTAAATGTGCTTGTTGCCGTAGGACTTGGATACACCTTCGAGGCCCACGACCATGTCGCCGGAGCGCGGCGGATCGGGGAACTTAAAGTCGATGTGCTTGTGACCCTCGGGCAGGATGACAAGCTCCTTTTTGATCTGCTCGATCTTGCGGATGCGCTCCTGGGCCTGGGCTGCCTTGGTGGGCTTGTAGCGGAACTTATCGACGAAGACCTGCATGTGGGCGATGTCGCGCTCCTGGGCGGCGCGCTTGGCGCGCATCTGCTCCAGGTTGTCCTCGCGCTGCTTGAGGTAGCTGCTGTAGTTGCCGGTGTAGGTGGTCACGCGGCGGTTCTCGAGAGCGGCGACGTGGTCGACGCAGGCGTCCATAAAGGCTCGGTCGTGGCTGACGATGAGGACGGCGCCGTCGTAGTTAGCGATAAAGCCGCGCAGCCATTGGACGCTTTCGAGGTCCAGGTGGTTGGTGGGCTCGTCTAGAAGCAGCAGGTCGGGGTGGCGCAGGAAGAGCTTGGCCAGCGCGATGCGCATCTGCCAGCCGCCCGAGAACTCGGAGCACGGGCGCTCAAAGTCGGTGACCTTAAAGCCCAGACCGGACAGGATTTTGCGCGCGTTGCTTTCGAGCTCGTAGCCGCCCAGGTGCTCAAAGCGGTCCTGGACCTGTCCGTACTCGTTGAGGAGTGCGTCGACGTCCTTGCCCT
>DBGDZK010000119.1:0-4725 GCA_048373195.1 Collinsella sp. | reverse complement strand
AGCAGGTCATTCCAAAACGGACTCAAGGCCACGAGCATAGTGGCCACGACCGAGAGATCAGGACACGGGTCGCTTGTAATCTAGGCGATACCGGCGCACGCAAGGTCGTTCTCGACCAGGTGCCTCAAATAGTCCGACCTCCTCAGCCCGAGCTGACCGGCGCGCCGGTCGATCGCCTCGATCGTGCTCTGCGGCTCTTTGAACGACACCTGTTGCATCGGCTCGTCGAACATGGGAGGTCGGCCTGGGCCCGTCGCAACGGGACCCGCCTCGCCCTGCAGCACACCACGCGAGGCATCCTCGTCTATCTGCGCTATCCGTTCGGGACTGATGCCGAACATCGCTTCGAGCTCCTGTGCGCTTTTCACCTGGTCCTCCTTTCGCCGACCATGCCAAGCTCCCGAAGCACCTTTGTCTGGGGCGGAGTCATGGCGTGGATGATCAACACGGCCGAGCCTTGCACGATTCCGACCATCTGAATGGGACTTGCAATCGTCTTTCCGTACCCAACTCGCACGCATTGGTCTTCGTCGGGGCAAGCGCGCTGCTGGCTTCTCACGTAGTTAGTCCAGGCGTGCAGCACCTCCTCCTCGGGTATCCCGTGCTTGAGCGCATGCGGGTGAACGTACACGTCGATCATCCAGTCCACCTCCAATTTTTGTCATACGTATCGTAACACATAATGTTCGCCATAAACCGTCGGTCCGCCCTCGCACGCACGCGACCATCAGAACAGCAGGTCATTCCAAAACGGACTCAAGGCCATAACGACCCGGCAAGGGAGCCGTCCCCTTCCCGCAGGCTTCGGAATGCTAGAATCGCCTGCACGATGGTCACATTCGGTTTCTGCAACCGCAGCAAAGCACGGCACCGTTGGGACGCATCAAGCGCGCTTCCTGGTATATTCTCTCACGAGGTGATTGCCATGACTCAGCCGTCCGACGCCGAAACCGTTTACACAATCGACCAGCTACGCACGATTATCGCTCCCCTTGTTCGCGGTTACGGAATGCAAGGCGCCAAAATATTCGGTAGTTATGCCCGCAGAGAAGCGACCGGGGCATCCGACATCGATGTGCTAGTCGACAAAGGTCCCTGCCGCCACCTGGCCGTTTGTGGCCTGGCCGAAGACATATTCGAGGCGACCGGAAAGACGCCGGACGTCTACGACATCAGCGAGCTTCGAGAGGGGACGTTCAGGGACACCGTGATGCATGAGGCCGTGGCGCTATGACATAGACCACCAGCGCGAACGGCCGTGAGGAAGAGGGCTAAAGAGCCAGGCACATAAGACGCAAAAGCCAGCGAGCGAGTCCTTAACCCAAGTCGCCTATGCATATCTCGAGGCCGTCCTCAAAGACGCCCACGGGCACCGGCACCGAGAAGGGGTAGACCAGCGGCATGGGGCCTGTGGTCTCGTAGCGGTACACCGTGGTGCGGGCCGCCTTGGGGTCCACGATCCAGTACTCGCGCACGCCGGCGTCCTCGTAGAGGACCATCTTCAGGCGGTAGTCATGATTGCGGCTGGAGGGGGAGACGACCTCGGCAATGAAGTCGGGCGCGCCCTCGCACCCGCGATCGCTGAGCTTGCCGGGGTCGCACACCACCAGGACGTCGGGCTCCACCCAGTTCTCGTCGCAAGCGTCCAGGTTCACAGCAAAGGGGGCGACGTACACCTCGCAGGGGCCGTCGTGATCGTCCACATAGTCGGCGAGAGTGTGCCCGATACCAAACGCAATCTTCTGATGTCTGCGGTTCGGGAACGTCATGGCGTACAGCGCGCCGTCGATGAGCTCGGCACGCTCGCCGTCGGGCAGCGACCAGTAGTCTTCCGATGTGTACACGGTGGACTTGGGCATCGGTATGGAGGCCTTCCTTCCAAAGTGAGAGACGCGGCTATTCTAGCAGGGATGGAAGGCGCGACGACGCAACATGTGGGCAAGGCCAACCCTGCCCGCACAAACGCCCCGGTGGAGAGACCGACGGAGAGACCCTCGCAACCTTGCGGGGTTTCTCCGCCGGGGTCGTTCCAGTTCGGCAACGATAGTAAAATGCGTTAACACCTACTCCCCAAGCTCATGTCCAACAAAATCGAGGTGTAGCCATGCTGATGAACACGAACGAGTACCAAGACATCCTCGACCACGTCGTCTCCATCGTCCAACAAGCACGAACAAGCGCCATCCAAAAAGCCTCTGCCGAGATGGTGCGCATGTATTGGCTTATCGGCAACGAGATTGTTGAACGCTCCGAATGGGGCAGCAAATTCATCGACACATTGTCGCATGATATTCGCACCGCTTTTCCGAGTATCAAGGGCTTCTCGCCCCGCAACCTAAAGTACATGGCCAAGTTTGCCCGCGAAGTGGACGCCCGATTGTGCAACAGCTGCTGCACAATTCCCTGGGGCCATATCACGCTGCTTCTCGACAGAACCGAACCGGGAGCGCGCCGAGAATGGTATATCGCCGCAACCGCAGAAAACGGTTGGTCTCGTTCGGTTCTCGACCACCAGATCGACCTTCATCTCTACGAGCGCCAGGCGCTTGCCGGTAAGGTCACCAACTTCGAACGCACACTGCCCTCCCCCGACAGCGAGCTTGCCCAGCAGGCGCTCAAGGACCCGTACGTCTTCGACTTCATAGCCACCAAGCAAGGCCAGCAGGAGCACGACATCGAGGAACAGATGATCTCGAACGTGACCAACCTGCTGCTCGAGCTTGGCACGGGCTTTGCCTTCATGGGTCGCCAATACCACCTGGCGGTGGGCGAAGAGGACTTCTACATCGACCTGCTGTTTTACAACACGAGGCTCCACTGCTACGTCGTGATTGAGCTCAAGAACGAGAAGTTCAGGCCCGAATTCACGGGCAAGTTGAGCTTCTACGTCTCGGCGGTGAACGGCGAGCTGCGCGGCCCCACAGACGGTCCGACCATCGGGCTTCTGCTGTGCAAGGCCAAAGACAACGTGGTGGCCCGCTATGCGCTGCAGGACATCAACCAGCCCATCGGCGTAAGCGAGTACCGGCTGAGCGACGCGCTGCCCGACGACCTGAGCGCCTGCCTGCCCTCGCCGGAAGACCTGGAGAACCGTTTGTAGGAAAACGCGCCTTAAACACCAAAACCCCGGCGGAGCGGCCCGCAATCTCGCGGGTCTTCTCCACCGGGGCTGTTTTGGACCACTTAGAGCCCGTCCACATCATAGTCGTGGTGCTCATCAACAAATTCACAGCGCGTACTGACCGAGGATGTATGCGTCAACGGCAACTGGCACAACGGCTATCCCGCTGCTTTCGCAAAAACACGCTGACATGTGGACACATCGAACTCGGACACTCGCTCTGTCATTCCCCGCGATTCAGCAAGGCAGTTGATAAGCGCTGCAAGCTCGGCGTTGCTGAGATTAAGACCTATGGTCGAAAAGCCTTTCACCATGCTCACCAAATCCATGCCGTCAATCTGAATGTGCGGAATTAGCGCTTGTGCAAACGAGGCCCCCGAGCCCGCCATTCCGGCATAGCGTCGCGGCCGCACCGCCTTCACTCGTTCTTCGAGGGCGTCGTACTCGGGTGGCACAACGACGACGCCACTATCTTCGATAAAGCAATCAAGAGTTTCGTCCCCGCTGACAAACTCAGCCCCGACTTCATCGCCAAACGATGCAAGCGCCGTATACATCTCTCGGCGTTGAGTGTATGGGACGCTGTCGGGAACTTTCAGGAACTCGTCAAGCAGTTTCTGCCACGCGGCGATGATTTCGGGGAAATATGAAGTGAACGCCTTACCGGCTGCAAGCAGAATATTTTCGCTATCGCAGTATGCAGATGCTCTGGCCTCGGCAATTGCGTTTGCACAAAGCTCGTCACGACGAGCTTTGTGCAGCCCAATCGCTTCTTCAACCCGGTCGCTATAATCATTCGCATCAAAGCTTGGCGCTTCGTTCACTTCAGCTCCATCCACTGTGAGCGTATCGGCAGCTTTCGCCTCCTCGGCAAAGCCCTCAGACTCAAGTTCTGCACGGGCGGCGCTGTCGTCAATAACGGGAACGTCCACAGAAGGCACCTTGACGGAAGGTTCTTCGGCTACACCGGCTTCGATGTCGGGTTTCTCGGCGGGCGCAACCCCGATGGGAGCAACCTCGAGTACAGGTTTTTTGACAACAGGCTTCACATCAAAGGACCCTGCGACAGAGATTTCCTTGGCAGGGGGCTCCTCAACAAGGGCCACCTTAACGGCGAGTTCCTCGATCCCCGGAATAATCTCTGCAGCCAGGTCTTCATCAGCTTGCTCCTCACGAATTATCAAATCTCGACAAAATGTCGCCTCGATAGAGGTGTTGTTCTCTGCATCTCTGCCTTCCTCGCCAGGTACCCCGTCAAACTCTTCGTCCTCCTCGAGCTCCTTGTCTTCCTGCTCGTATCCCAACCAAGCATCATCGCCCTGAAACACATACCGCTTCGGCACGCTGCGCCTCGTCGGGATATAGCCATCAGCCTCGGGCCTTTCAGTGGATTTAAATTCAACGCCCTCGCAGTCCCTTATGCCGCCAAATTCGAACATGAGTTTTGCAAGTACGGCGCAGGCTTCGTATATTTCAGGCACGGCGTTCGCTATGCGCTTGTCGCACAAGACACGAGCTTTGGCCCCCTTTGGATACGGATTCTCAATCGCACGCCCACATGTCATGACATACAAAAGAGCAAGGCCACCACCGAGATTGCACGG
>DBGDZK010000118.1:0-4859 GCA_048373195.1 Collinsella sp. | reverse complement strand
GACGCCCACCTGTTTGTGCGTCCCGACCAGCTGACCGACGAGATCGTGGGTGTGGTCAACCTGATCGACTCCGTGTACCAGAAGTTTGGCTTTAAGTACCACGTTGAGCTTTCCACCCGCCCCGAGGACTCCATGGGTTCGGACGAGGACTGGGCGCGCGCCGAGGAGGGCCTGCGTACCGCTCTGGAGAAGCTGGGCATGGACTACGAGGTCAACGAGGGCGACGGCGCCTTCTATGGCCCCAAGATCGACTTCCACCTGGAGGACTCGCTCGGCCGTACCTGGCAGTGCGGTACCGTCCAGCTCGACTTCCAGATGCCGCTTAACTTTGATCTGGAGTACGTGGATGCCGACGGCACCAAGAAGCGCCCCATCATGCTGCACCGCGTTTGCTTTGGCTCCATTGAGCGCTTCATCGGTATTCTGATTGAGCACTTTGCGGGCAAGTTCCCCACCTGGCTGGCTCCCGTGCAGGTCAAGGCACTTCCCGTCTCTGAGAAGAGCCGCGACTACGCGCACGAGGTATGCGCCAAGCTGGAGGAGGCCGGCATTCGCGTGGTCTGCGACGATCGCGACGAGAAGATCGGCTACAAGATCCGCGAGGCCCGCAGCATCGACCGTGTGCCCTACATGCTCATCCTGGGCGAGAAGGAGGTCGAGGCCGGCAACATCTCCGTCCGCGATCGCTCCAACGAGACCGTTCAGATGAGCGTTGACGAGTTTGTTGCGAAGGTGACCGAGGAGATCAAGACCCGCGCCTAAGGCAAGCAACACAACAATTAACAAAGGCGACCGTCCACAAAGGACGGTCGCCTTTTTCATGCCGAAATAAGAAAAGCCGCTGGTTGAGCGGCTTTTTTTGTTGCACAAAAAGGTACAGGTTTTTGTAGAGGGGTATGGAGATGCACCTACTGGCAGTACATTTTGCGTAATCTGGGCAAACGCTGAATAATTGCTAATATAATGTCGTCAGTTGAAAGATACAAAAACCTGTACTTTTGCGACTGCGCCTAGCTGCGAGCGAGAAGCCTGTTCTAAACGCCCCTGCATTTGCGTGCATCGCAAAGCCAAAAGAGGGGGCGAGAACATGGAACAGACGGCACGGCGCCAAGAGCAGCTGCCGGGCGCTTTTAACGGCGTCACCACCAACAGCCAACACGGTCGCGTCCGCTGGTATCTGGTCCACACCCCCAACGGAAAAGAGCGCGAGACCTGCGAAAAGGTCCGCCGCATTATCCCGCACAACCTTATGCAGGACGCTTTTGTAATGCAAAAGGAGTTCTGGTTTAAGCGGGATGGTGCCTGGTCGCTCCAAACCAAACCTATGTACAAAGAATACTTCTTTGTCGCCACGCACGATGCCGCCGCACTCGATAGGGCTTTGGCCCAGTTGAGCTTTGGCTGCCGCATTGCCGGCAGCAGGGAGCGGGCCTATGTGCCCATGCCGGACGACGCGCAGGACTGGTACCGCAGCGTGCTCGACGACGACGGCGTTGTGCGCAACAGCGTGGCCCGTATAGAAGACGGCGTGCTGTACATAGAGCAGGGGCCCTTGGTGGGGCAAGAAGCCCGCGTAAAGAGGATCGATCGTCATAAGCGCTGGTGCCTGGTGGACGTGGGCGAAGGCGACTCCGCTTTCAGGGAGCTGCTTCCGCTGGACGTGCCCAGCAAGACGTAAGGGGACGTTGCGCCAGCAGTTAATTCAAATTTTGAGTTCATAGATGGGGGGGGTTCCTGGGGACAGGAACGTATGTTTTATTGTGGCTGAAAAAGAAGTAACAGAGAGCTGTGTATCCGTGGGGGACGCACTGGCTATTAAAGAGATTAAACCGAGCGGTACGCTTGGCTACCGCTTTATTAAGAGGCTGTTTGACCTTGTATTCAGTCTTTTGATGAGCGTACTGCTGCTTATCCCTATCGCCATTGTGTGTGCGCTCATCAGCCTTGAATCGCCTGGCAGTCCTATGTATACGCAAGAACGAGTTGGCAAGGGCGGAAAGACCATCAAGATTTTTAAGCTCCGCAGCATGGTCTCCGACGCTGGCGAAGTACATAAGTACCTTAGCCCTGAGCAGCTACATCAGTGGGAAGTTGAGCGCAAGGTTGACGATGACCCCCGCATTACCAAGGTTGGTCGGTTCATCCGTAAGTGCTCAATTGACGAGATGCCGCAGTTTCTCAACGTGCTGAACGGCGATCTTTCCGTCATTGGGCCGCGCCCCATTACACAGGATGAGCTCGAGCAGCATTTTACTGATGAAGAAAAAGCTGAGTTGCTTTCTGTTCAGCCTGGCATTACGGGCCTGTGGCAGGCGACTGATCGTAATGCCGCTACCTTCGAGAGCGGTTTGCGTCAAAAAATTGAACTAAATTACGTGCGCAATCGCTGCTTTCGCATGGACTGGAAGTGCTTCACTGGCACCTTCAGTGCCATGTTCGGCAAGAAGAAGACGGGGCGATAGATGGATATTTCTATCATCATTCCGACTCTTAATGCTGAACATGAAATTGAGGCGCTTTTAATTGCCCTTGATCGCCAGTCAATTCAGCCGAATGAGATTTTGGTCGTCGATTCCGCATCGGAAGACAAAACTATTGAGTTGGTCCAGAAGCACAAAAGAGTTCGCTTGCTGGAGATTGATCGCCAGGATTTTAACCACGGCACCACAAGAGACATGGCGCTGAATGAATCGAGTGGCGCCTTCGTCTGTTTTCTCACCCAAGATGCTGTGCCCGTTTCCGATGACTACTTGAAGCGGCTTGTTGCCCCTATGGTTGAAGACTCGAATATCGCCCTTGTTAGTGGTAGGCAGCTTCCCAAGGCCGATGCCCGTCGTTTTGAACAACTTGTACGTTGTTTTAACTATCCTGACTCACCATCCGTGCGTTCGAAAGGCGATCTCGAAAAACTTGGCATTAAGACGTTTTTTGCATCTGACGCCTGTTCTGCCTATCGACGGACCGCATATCTCGAATGCGGTGGATTCGATCATGTTAATACCAACGAGGACATGCTCATGGCCGCCAAGTTTATCGCCTC
Source organism: Collinsella sp. (assembly GCA_048373195.1). Classification (GTDB taxonomy): domain Bacteria; phylum Actinomycetota; class Coriobacteriia; order Coriobacteriales; family Coriobacteriaceae; genus Collinsella. The sequence goes on along the minus strand of DBGDZK010000118.1, from coordinate 1,819 downwards.
GGGTATGAAGGTCGCTTACGAGCCGCGTGCCGAGGTCTATCACTCGCATAACTTGACGCCATCCCAACAGTTTGCCCGCAACCGTGCCGTCGGTTTCTTTCTCGAAACGCATGCGGACGATCTCATGCAAGCAAGTGAGATCGGTGAAGGGGGCCGGCTCGTCAGGTCAGTCTCCTCTCAGCTTCTTCGGGAAGGTAATTTTGGCGAGTTAGTTGCCTTCGGAGTTGACTGCTGCGCCCGTCTCCTTGGAAATCGCGCCGGTCGCAGAGCCGCAAGAATTGAAAGGTCATAGCCAATGAAAGGCATCATCCTCGCCGGCGGGTCCGGCACGCGCCTGTACCCGCTCACACTCGTGACCTCCAAGCAGCTGCTGCCGGTCTACGACAAGCCCATGATCTACTACCCGCTGTCCACCCTCATGCTGGCGGGCATCCGGGACATCCTGGTCATCTCCACGCCGACCGACCTGCCCAACTTCGAGCGCCTGCTCGGGGACGGCTCGCGCTACGGCGTGAACCTCTCCTACGCCGAGCAGCCGAGCCCGGACGGCCTGGCGCAGGCCTTCACCATCGGCGAGGAGTTCATCGCCGGCGAGCCGTGCGCGCTCGTGCTGGGCGACAACATCTTCTACGGCAACGGCCTGTCGCGCCACCTGACGCGCGCCGTGCAGAACGCCGAGTCGGGCCGCGCCACGGTCTTCGGCTACCACGTGGACGACCCCGAGCGCTTCGGCGTCGTGGAGTTCGACGGCGAGGGCCGTGCCGTCTCCATCGAGGAGAAGCCCGAGCGCCCCAAGAGCTCCTACGCCGTCACCGGACTCTACTTCTACCCGGGCGACGTGGCCGCCAAGGCCCATGGGGTGGAGCCCTCCGCCCGAGGCGAGCTGGAGATCACCGACCTCAACCGGATGTACCTGGAGGAGGGGACGCTGTCAGTGGTCACCCTCGGCCGCGGCTACGCGTGGCTGGACACCGGCACCATGGAGAGCCTGCACGAGGCGGCGGAGTTCGTCCGCGCCGTTGAGCACTCCCAGGACCTGCCCGTGTCCGTCCCCGAGGAGATCGCCTGGGAGAACGGCTGGATCACGACCGAGGGGCTCAGGCAGGCCGCCGAGGCCTACGGCAAGTCGGTCTACGGGCGGCACCTCAAGAAGGTCGCCGCCGGCGAGATCGTCAACAGCCCGCGCGAGTACTAGGAACTGAGGAGATATACATATGGCAGAGGAGACCTTCTCCCCCAGGAACATCATCGTCACGGGCGGCTGCGGCTTCATCGGCAGCAACTTCGTCCACTACGTGGTCGACAACCACCCCGACGTCCACGTCACCGTCCTGGACAAGCTGACCTACGCCGGCAACCCCGAGAACATCGCCGGGCTGCCCTCCGACCGCGTGGAGCTCGTCGTGGGCGACATCTGCGACGCCGCCTTGCTCGATGAGCTGGTCCCCGGCCACGACGCCATCGTGCACTACGCCGCCGAGAGCCACAACGACAACTCCATCGCCGACCCCGAGCCGTTCCTCCGCACCAACGTGGAGGGAACCTTCCGCCTGCTGGAGGCCGTGCGCAAATACGGCGTCCGCTACCACCACGTCTCCACCGACGAGGTCTACGGCGACCTCGCGCTCGACGACCCCGCCAAGTTCACCGAGGAGACGCCGTACCAGCCGTCCTCGCCGTACTCGAGCACCAAGGCGTCCTCCGATATGCTGGTCCGCGCCTGGACCCGCACCTACGGGCTTCGCGCCACGATCTCCAACTGCTCCAACAACTACGGCCCCTACCAGCACGTGGAGAAGTTCATCCCGCGCCAGATCAC
>DBGDZK010000117.1:0-21489 GCA_048373195.1 Collinsella sp. | reverse complement strand
GATGGACCTGTAGCTCAGTTGGTTAGAGCGTCCGGCTGATAACCGGGAGGTCACAAGTTCGAATCTTGTCAGGTCCACCATCAAAACTGTTAAAAGCCTCGGGGCAATTGCCTCGAGGCTTTTTTCTTAGCCACAGAAGGTAGTCAAAAAAGCTCTGTCCCAAATTAACTACTTTGATTTTGTGTGCTACGCGAAAGTTTGGGTAGTATAGCTATTCAACGCGGCGGGCCGCCGCGTGTTAACCGCTACGTACCGGAGGTGTTCCATGGTTCGTGTCGACATAGAGACCATCGTCATGGCCGCCGGTCCCGTGCCATCGCTTATCGTGCTTCGCGAACGCTGCAGCAAGTCGGATTCCCCCGCGCCGCTGCGCTCCCTCTCCATCCAGACTGGCTCGTTTGAGGCTGCGGCAATCAGCCGCGGCATCGACAGCGGACGCGCCGATCGCCCGATTACCCATGACCTGTTGCTCGATACTGTTGGCGCCCTGGGCGCCAAGCTCGAGCGCATCGAGATCGTTCGCGCCGAGCCGCCGGTGTTCTACGCGACGATTGTCGTACTGGCCGATGGTGACGAGCGCAAGATCGATGCCCGTCCCAGTGATGCCATTGCCCTTGCCGTGCGCAGCAATGCCCCCATGTTTGTGGAGGACGACATCATGAATCGCCTGGGCACTGTTTCTGCCCATACCGAGGAAGTTGACGACGAGCAGGAGTTCGAGAAGTTCGACGAGTTCGTCCATACGCTCTCGCCCGATGACTTCTAAATGCGGGGCGGCCAGGATGCGGAGCGTTCGCTGATGGCCGGCGGTATGTCGGCTGAGGCGGCTGCGATCGCCCGCGAGGCCCAGATGCGCTCGGAGGCTTCTGAGGCGGCTCGCATTGCCTATGTGACGCAGGCCCGCACGCTCCGCGAGCGCCGCGGCTCGTTTATCAAGATGGTTGTCGTCTCCGCCCTTGTCGCGGCAATCTGCTCACGCCTTCGTGGTACAGTTGGTGCGCTTGGGTTTTCGATCTCTACGGGCCTGGTGATCTGGGGCGTGGTCGATGCAGTCATGCTGACCAGTCAGATCAAGGTGCTCGACAAGCGCGCGGCGGACATGATGCGCACCCGCGACGCTGCCGCCAAGATCGCCGCCGAGGCACAAGAACTGTAACGACGTCAGACTCGATGGGAAGGTCTAAAGATGGCACAGGATATGCAGGATGCCGGTAACGTCTCCGCCGAGCTCGACGCCATGGTGTGCGATCTGATCGGCGCGTTCTTGGACGACCTTGCCGCCGGTGAAAACCCTGGCGTGGTCGTGGCAATTGAGGATGCTGCTTCCAACCGTTATCTGGCGGCGCTCGACGAGGACGGCGAAGAGGCGTGCCTGGAGGCGGCCACCAACTTTATCTCCGAGCACAAGATGGGTCTTAAGGACGAGGGCCTGGGCCGTATCGTCCGCTATGCCATCGGCTACACCGGCTGCGTCGAGATCGATGGCGGCTACCATGACGCCCTGCTCGTGAGCTTTTTCGAGACGACGCTCGAGAGCGGTTTTTCGGCATATGTGCTGTATGAGGGCATGGGCGCCGGCGATGGTTTTATGTGGAGCGACCCTGAACCTGCAGGTGAGGAAACCCCTCTCATCTAAAATCGCTAAAATAAACGAGTTTTCGGTAAAAGGCTCAATATTCCCGCTGAGCGTTGTATCGCTGGGCGGGCCGCATACGCGTGCCGTTTGTATATGGATAGAAGATAGGGGAACTACATGCGCGTAGACAATCTGAGGAACATCGCCATCATCGCCCACGTCGACCACGGCAAGACGACGATGGTCGACAAGCTCCTGCGTGCCACGGACGCCTTCCGTGCCAACCAGCAGGTCGAGGACCGCGTCCTGGATTCCAACGACCAGGAGCGCGAGCGCGGCATTACGATTCTCGCCAAGAACATCTCTATCGAGTATAAGGACGTCAAGATCAACGTCATCGACACCCCGGGCCACGCCGACTTCGGCGGCGAGGTCGAGCGCGTGCTGCGTATGGCCGACGGCGCCCTGCTGCTGGTCGATGCTTTTGAGGGCCCCATGCCCCAGACCCGCTTCGTGCTGCGTCACGCTATCGACACCGGCCTTAAGATCATGATCGTCATCAACAAGATCGACCGTCCGGGCGCCAACCCCGAGAAGGCCTACAACGACTGCCTGGACCTCATGGCCGACCTGGGCGCCACCGACGACCAGCTTGAGTTCGCCATGGAGCACGTGGTCTACGCCAGCGCCATGAATGGCTTTGCCCGCCTTGATCCCAACGACGGCAACATGGACATGTATCCGCTGCTCGATATGATCATCGACGACATGCCCGCGCCCGAGGTTGACGAGAACGCTCCGCTGGCCATGCAGTGCGTGACCATCGACCACTCCAACTTCGTTGGCCGTATCGGCATCGGTCGCGTGTATTCCGGCGCCATCCATCAGGGCGACCAGATTCTGGTTGTGAAGAACGACGGCTCCAGCGCCACCGCTACCGTCAAGCAGCTCTTTACCTTCGACTACCTGGGCCGCACCGAGTGCCAGGAAGTCGGCGCCGGCGACATCGCCGCCGTCGTGGGCATCGACCGCACCGATATCGGCGATGTCTACACCGATCCCGAGAACCCCGTCGAACTCGAGCCCATCGAGATCGACCCGCCGACCCTGTCCATCGTCTTCGAGGCTTCGACCTCCCCGCTCGTCGGTCGCGACGGAGACATCGTGGGCGCCCGTCAGCTCAAGGAGCGCCTGTTCAACGAGGCCGAGAACAACGTGACCATGAAGATCGAGGAGCTCGAGGACAAGAGCGGCGTCGAGGTCTCGGGCCGCGGCATTCTGCACCTGTCCGTTCTGATGGAGTCCATGCGCCGCGAGGGCTTTGAGTTCCAGGTCGGCCGTCCCCGCGTTCTGTTTAAGAAGGACGAGAACGGCAACAAGATGGAGCCTGTCGAGCAGGCCGTCGTTGAGTGCCCGGACGAGTACTCGGGCAAGGTCGTTGAGGTCTTCGGTACCTCCGGTGGCATCATGACGAGCATGGATACCTCGGGTATCGTGACGCACCTCGAGTTTAAGATCCCGACCCGCGGCATCATGGGCCTTAAGAACCGCATCATGAACGTCACCCACGGCGAGGGCGTGTTCTACCACACCTTCCTGGAGTACGGTCCCTACGCCGGCGAGATCGGCAACCGTCAGAACGGCGCAATGATCTCCATGACCACCGAGAAGGCCGTTGCCTATGCTCTGGGTACGCTGCAGGAGCGCGGCCAGCTTTTTGTTGAGCCGGGCACCGAGTGCTACGAGGGCATGATCGTGGGCGAGCGCAGCAAGGCTGGCGACATGGTCGTCAACATCGCCCGTACCAAGAACCTGGGCAACCAGCGTTCCTCGACCTCCGATATCTCCGTTCAGCTGGTGCCGCCCCGCACCTTCTCGCTGGAGGAGGCGCTGGAGTACATCGCCGACGACGAGCTGGTTGAGATTACCCCCAAGAACATCCGCCTGCGCAAGCGCCTGCTCAACGCCACCGACCGCAAGAAGGCCGCCGTCCGCGCCGGCCAGGTCAACAAATAAGCGCTGGACTTTATAGCGTCTAACAAGAAAGGGCGTCGACCGTAATGGTCGGCGCCCTTATTGTGCATAGGGACTGAGCTGGTCTGCACCACCACAAAGGTGCCTGGTCCCTTTGTGGTGGTTGGCGGCTAAGCGGTGGGGAGTCCTGGCGTGTTAGCCGGCTGCTGCGGCTTGACGCGGGCGTTGCGCCAGATGATTTGGATGATGTAACCGAGCATAAAGACAAAGGCCACGCCGCTGATGAAGTCACCTACGAGGGGAAGCCCCGTGAGGGCGCCTGCGATTACGCCGCCCACGGCTGCCATGGCGTAGCGGTTTTGGTTGTGTCCAACCATGCGGGCGATCGCGCACCCCGCAAAGGCACTCGACATCAACGCGATGCCGATAACGCCGCACAAGAGGGCTCCGGCAAGCGACAGACCAGCGATAGAGATAATTAGCAGTAGGACGGCGGGGACGATAGCAATCGTGCCCAGAAGACCGCTCACCCACAGGGGTATGGGGCGCTGGTGGAGCATGCCGGCGGCGCTGGCGGTCGCGCGCGGAAAGACGAGCTCGAGCAGCAGAGCGACAAAGCAGGTCGAGAGTGCCGCGGCGACGATACCGCCGATGACATCGTTAACGGTGGAAGTATCCTCGTTCTCGGTGCGGTCGATCTTGAGCGCGCCTACCTCGGCTCCTGCGGCACGCTCGGGGTCCTCGGAGACGTGCGCGTTCACGGTGCCGGTGATGTGGGCGTTCTTGCCCAGGATGAGCTTGTCGGCCCAAACCTCGACATCGCCCTCGACGGTGCCATCGATGGTCACCGTGTCGCCCGCAAGCGCTGCCGACTTGGTAGAGCCGCGCAGGGCAACCGTCTCGCCTATCGCGTAAAAACAGTTGGCGGTGCTGTCGGAATTGAGCACAACGTGCTGACCGACGACCGTGACGCTGCCATCAACCGTGGTCTTGGCGATATCGATAGTGCGTGCCGCCAAGCGGACGGCGCCGCCCACCGTGCAGTCGCGGATGGAGAGGCTCTCGCCTGCTGCAATTATGTCGCGGCCGATGGACGCATCGTCCAAGTTGAGGGCCTGACCTGCCCAGTACAGGTCACCTTCGACGCCGGACGAATTGGCGTCATTGTCGGTCGCAAGTACGTTGCCTGCGGTGTCCGTGCCGGCGAACGACGCCGTGGGAAGCGCGGTGACCGCTAGAGCGATGAGCGCGAATAAGATCGTGATGCGGCCCCACGCTTTACGGCGCTGGGTCGACGGGAATTGATTACAGGGCATAGTGAATCCTTCGTCAGATGCTCGACATGCACCTAACAGGGTACCCAACGCGTGGACGCTCTAAAAGAACCTCTCGGTTGCATTTCGAAGGATGAGCCCGCGCCACCTACTTTTTGCGGTGCAAAAAGCGTGCGATGTCATCCTCGGTGGGGCTTTTGATATCAAAGCGCAGCGACAGCCAGCGTAGTCCCATGGTCACCACGACGCAAACGACCAGTGCGACGACATTGCTGACCAAGCCGCTCATGACAAGGCAAACATAGCTTGCCGATCCGGCGATGGCCGCGATGGCATAGAAGTTGGTGCGCTGGAAGATACCCGGCACCACACCCATAAAACCATCTCGCAGCATGCCGCCGCCCACCGCGGTAAAAAAGCCCATCATGATGCACACCGCCGGCGCAAAGCCGTAGACCAGCGCCTTGTCTGCGCCGGTTGCCGCATAAATACCCACCGAGATGATATCGAGCAGGGGAATGAGCTTTTCGGGCTTGTCGACGATTGCCGGGAAGATGTAGATGATGGCCGCGGTGGCGATGGAGAGCGGGAGCGCCATCGGTTGGTTGAGGATGTAGACGTTGCCCACCTGCAGCGTCATATCGCGCAAAAGACCGCCGCCCAGTCCACAGACCACGGCGAGCGCGACGGCGCCCACCAGGTCGAGTTTGTGCTCGCGTGCGACCAACACGCCAGAGATCGATGCCGCGACGACGGCGAACATCTCGAGCCAAAACGGGATGGCAACCATGGCATCCGAGGCGTGTGCGGTAACGATCATAGCGGCGGCAACGGGCAAGATGGGGTCCTTTGAGTTACGGGTTTAGACAATGCCCGTACATAGTACATGTTCGGCGCCGATTGCGACCCTATTGCTCGGCAAACGGTCGGGACTGGGTACGGTCATAGGTTCCATGTTAGGGGATCCGGGTTGATGCTGAACGCGATGGGGGCGTGGTCGAATAGGAGGGATGTCCAAATTTTGAGCTCCGCTCAAAATTTATCCAGTCGGCTTACGCCGACCGCGCTGCGCTAAAAACGCGCCACGGGCGCGTTTTCTTTACGCTCCGCGCCCTGGCGGGTTCGAATCCCTCCTCCTCCGCCGTATTTGCTTGTAAGGGATTCAAAAGAAAAAAGCTCCCATTCTCGGGAACTTTCTCAATCTAAATGGCGGAGGAGGAGGGATTCGAACCCTCGTGACCTTATACAGGCCAAACGGTTTTCGAGACCGCCGCATTCAACCACTCTGCCACCCCTCCGCGTGGGGTAAAAACAAAGCAGGCTCGAAGGCCTGCTTTGGAATTAACTGGCGGAGAGTCAGGGATTTGAACCCTGGAGACGCTTTTGACGCCTACACGATTTCCAATCGTGCTCCTTCGGCCACTCGGACAACTCTCCGTTAAATGCGAAAGTCAGTATACACGAGGAATCGCAAAGTGCAAACAGAAAAGTTGGCATTTTTTAAAACGCTCGGCCGCGCTTGGCGTTGCAGTGGGGTTTGAGGTGCCAAAAAAACGGCTTCCGACCAGCGTGGTTGATCAACTCAATTGTTCAAAAGGGGTATTCATAAGCGACTTGGCAATGAATTTAAAAATCTTTGGGTGGTGCTGTGGACCACTGGTATGCATTTTGCGACCACAGCCTTGTGCTCGTTGACCTGTGGCTTGGCTCAGCTTGTCCCCACGGCACCGTATCGTGTCCACAGATTCGTCAAGCTTTTGGTAAGCATTTGGTTGGAATGCGCATGAAACGTCGTGCGAGTATGGGCATATGTGGAGGTCATGAGGTTGTAGCTGCAAATTCTTGCAGCCTAGGAGGTTGAAAGATATTATTACCAAGTCTTTTCCTGCTTCAGGCGCACCTTCACGACCTGAAGCCACATTTGCCCAGAGGAGGTGACAATATGAAGGCTTATGAACTGCTGTTCTTTGTTGACCCGTCGCTCGACCCCGAGACTCGTCTCGCTGTTATGAAGCGTATCGATACCACGATCGCTGAGGGCGCTGGCAAGGTCGACTCCGTTGACGAGTGGGGCAAGCGCAAGCTCGCCTACGAGATCAACGACCTCACCGATGGTGACTACACCCTCATCAACTTCCACGCAGATCCTACCCAGATCGCCGAGCTTGATCGCGTCCTGCGCATCACCGACGCTGTGGTCCGCCACATGATCGTCCGTCGCGACGACCAGGAGTAAGACTGTCGTTTTGGACTGGGCTTGTGCCCCAAGAGGAAGTAGTGAGTTATGAGCATCAATCGAGTGAACATCACCGGTAACCTCACCCGCGATCCCGAGCTGCGCGCCACCGCCGGCGGAACCCAGGTTCTGTCCTTTGGCGTCGCCGTGAACGATCGTCGCCGCAACGCGCAGACTGGCGAGTGGGAGGACTATCCCAACTTTGTCGACTGCACCATGTTCGGCACCCGCGCCGAGGCCGTGAGCCGTTTCCTGGCAAAGGGAAACAAGGTCGCGATCGAGGGCAAGCTGCGCTACAGCTCTTGGGAGCGCGACGGTCAGCGCAGGAGCAAGCTTGAGGTCATCGTCGATGAGATCGAGTTTATGAGCTCCCGTGGTGGCCAGGGTGGCTACGATCAGGGCGGTTACGCCCCCGCAGCTCCCGCGCCCGCAGCACGTCCTGCCGCACCGGTGGCTACGCCGCCCGCGGTCGACGTCTACGATGAGGACATCCCGTTCTAGGGGTTGTTCACCTATTTTTGAGTGAGAGGCGGCTTCGGTTCGCCGAAGTTGCCAAATGAAAGGTATTTTGACATGGCTAATGATTTTTCTGCACGTCAGCCGCGTCGTAAGTACTGCCAGTTCTGCAAGGAGAACACTGAGTTCATTGACTATAAGGACACTCAGCTTCTCCGTAAGTACATGACCGACCGTGGCAAGATCAAGCCCCGTCGCGTCACTGGCGCTTGCACGCAGCATCAGCATGACATCGCCAACGCCATCAAGCGCGCCCGCGAGATGGCTCTCCTGCCGTACACCGTCCCCGTGGTTTCCTCTCGTGGCAACCGCGACCGCGGCTAAGAAGGGAGACGCATCATGAAGGTTATTCTTCTCGATGAGATCAAGGGCAAGGGCGGCGAGGGTGACGTCGTAGAGGTCGCTCAGGGTTACGCTGAGAACTTCCTGTTCCCCAAGAAGCTCGCTGTTGCCGCCACCAAGGGCAACCTCAAGCAGCTTGACGAGCGTCGCAACAACATCGCCAAGCGCGAGGCCGTCCGTCTGGCTACCGCCAACGAGACCAAGGCTGCCTTCGAGGGCAAGACGGTCACCGTTGACGTCAAGGTCGGCGACGAGGGCATCCTCTTTGGCTCCGTTACCGCCGCTATGATCGCTGATGCCATCAAGGCTCAGCTCGGTATGGACATCGACCGCAAGCGCGTCGAGCTCGGTAAGCCCATCAAGGTTGCCGGTGCCCACACCGTTGCCATCTCGCTGTACCGCGAGATCAAGGCCGAGGTTGTCGTTCTCGTCGGCGTTACCGCCGAGGAGCTCGCTGCCGAGGCTGAGGTCGAGGAGGCCGCTGAGGTCGCCGAGGCCGAGACCGCCGAGGTCGAGACTGAGGCTGCTGCCGAGTAGCATTTGCTGCAACGCAACAATCTTGTTCTAAGAAGGGCGCTCTGGGAGACCAGGGCGCCCTTTTGTTTTTTGCGCTGAGTGAGTGTCATGGTGAACGTTGCGTCGAAGTCCTATATACAGGACCGTTTATCCGTTTGGTTCGGTGATGATTGGCGGCGCGCGGCGCGTTTTGGGATCGTGGCTGATACTATGGATGCTCGCAAGCGATATGAATGAGGATGCTCATGGCATATGACGATAGGGAGACCGGGCTGACGGTCGAGGACCGCGGCTCAAAGTTGGGTCTTCCCCAAAACCAAGATGCAGAGGCCAATGTACTGGCCGCTATGCTGCTATCGCCCGAGGTGGTCGAAGAGGCCCAGGTCGAGCTGCAGCCCGATGACTTCTACCGGCCCATTCATAAGACCATCTATACTGCGATGGTCGATATGTACAACAGCCGCATTCCCATCGACTCCATCTCGCTGATCGATTACCTGCGAAGCATCAACAAGCTCGATGCCGTGGGCGGCGAGGCGTACATTTTGGAGTTGATGGGTCAGACCCTGTCGCTCGTCAACTGGCAGCACCATGCCGCCATCGTTCGCCGCGACTCGATGCTGCGCGAGCTGATCGGCGCCACCAACGAGATCAACGCGCTGGCATATAACGCCCCCACCGACACCAAAGAGGTTGTCGAGCTGGCCGAGAGCAAGCTGCTCAAGGTTACGGCGCGCGAGGTCAAGTCGAGCTACAAGACGTTGACCGAGTTTATGGTCGAGGCCTATAACGAGGCCGAGGAAGTGTGCCAGGCCGGTGGCCAGGCTGCGGGCGTGCCCACGGGCTTTCCGTCACTCGACCGCATGCTCATGGGTTTTCGCGAGGGCCAGCTCATCATCATCGGCGCCCGTCCTGCTGTAGGTAAGACGTCGTTCGCTCTGAACCTGGCGCTCAACGCTGCCGCTGCTGGTTATACCGTCGGCTTCTTCTCGCTGGAGATGTCGGGTAAGGAAATTGCCCAGCGTCTGATTTGCGCCTATGCCATGATCTCGATCAGTGACTTCCGCATGGGTCGCATTAGCCCCGAGCAGTGGGCCAATATCAACGAGGCCACGCAGACCTTGTCCAAGCTCGATATTCTGATTGACGATACGCCCGGCACCACAGTGACCGAGATTCGCGCCAAGAGCCGCCGCATGCTCCATAACAAGGAGAAGGCAATCATCATCCTGGACTACCTGCAGCTGGTGAGTCCTCCGCCGGGACGCCGCTCCGAGAGCCGTACCGTCGAGGTTTCGGAGATGTCGCGTGGTCTGAAGATCATGGCCAAGGAGCTCAAGATTCCGCTCATCGCGCTGTCGCAGCTCTCGCGTCAGGTCGAATCCCGTACCGGCAAGCGTCCGCAGCTTTCCGACCTTCGTGAATCGGGCTCTATCGAGCAGGACGCCGAGATCGTCATGTTCTTGGACCGCTCCGCCGACGAGGCCGAAGCCTCGCGCGACGATCGACCCGACGAGGGCGTTACGCGTATCGTCGTGGCCAAGAACCGTTCGGGCCCGATCGGCGACGTCGACCTGATGTTCCTGCCGGCATCCACCAAGTTCTATGAGCTTGATGGGGCACATGCCGAGGAGTAGGACAGGCGCCCGTTGCACGGGTATACTGGGAATGTTTTGTGCTTCTGCGTGCCGGCGTGGCGCGTAGACAGTCCATGAATGTAAGGAGTAAACATGCCGTCAACCGTTTTGGTCGGTGCCCAGTGGGGCGATGAGGGCAAGGGTAAGATTTGCGACCTGGTCGCCGGCGACTTCGATGCCGTCGTGCGCTACTCGGGCGGCAACAACGCCGGTCACACCATCGTCGTCAACGGCAAGAAGTACGGCCTGCACCAGGTGCCCTCCGGCATCATGTATTCTGACCACGTGTCGGTGATCGGTAACGGCTGCGTCGTCAACCCCAAGGTTGTCCTTGAGGAGATCGATATGTTCGAGGCCGACGGCATCACCACCAAGAACCTCAAGATTAGCGGCAACGCGCATGTCATCATGCCGTACCACATCGATCTGGATGGCGCCTTTGAGCAGAAGCTCGGCAAGAAGAACATCGGTACCACCAAGCGCGGCATCGGTCCGTGCTATCAGGACAAGATGGCCCGCATCGGCCTGCGCATGCAGGACATGCTGGACGAGGCACTGTTCCGCGACAAGCTGGAGACCGCTCTCGCCCGCGTGAACCCCGAGCTCGAGCTCATCTACAACCTGCCCACCTACACCGTGGACCAGATTTGCGACGAGTACCTGCCGATGGCCGAGCGCCTGCGTCCCTACATCACCGAGACGAGCCTGCTGCTCAACAACATGATCGATGAGGGCAAGGACCTGCTGTTTGAGGGCGCCCAGGCGACGCTACTCGACATCGACCACGGCACCTATCCGTACGTGACGTCTTCCAACTGCACCGCCGGCGGCGCCATCACCGGCTCCGGCGTCGGTATGAAGAACGTCAACCGCGTGCTGGGCGTCATGAAGGCCTATATCACCCGCGTCGGTTCGGGCCCCATGCCCACCGAGCTTTCCTATGAGTCCGAGGCTGGCCACACGCTGACCGAGGAGGGCTATGAGTACGGCGTGACCACTGGTCGCCGTCGTCGTTGCGGCTGGTTTGACGGCCCTATCGCCAACTATGCCTCGCGCGTCAATGGCCTCACCGACATCGCCATGACCAAGCTCGACGTGCTTTCGGCCTTCGACACCATTAAGGTGTGCGTTGCCTATGACGTCGATGGCGAGCGTTACACGAGCGTGCCCGAGCACCAGGTGCGCTTTGAGCATGCCAAGCCCATCTACGAGGAGCTTCCTGGCTGGAAGTGCGATATCACCGGCTGCCGCAGCTTTGAGGAGCTGCCGCAGGAGGCTCAGGACTACGTGGCGTTTATCGAGGATCTGGCACACACCCGCGTGACGTTCATTGGCGTTGGCGCTGGTCGCGAGCAGATTATCAACCGATTCTGGAAGTAATCGGGACTATTTGGTTATTGCGATATACCCCTTTGCAGCCCGGACGGGCGGCCGAGGGGTATATTTGCTTGCAAAGGGCTCGCGCGGAGCGGGCCGTTCATCCATAGAGGAGGCACCCTTGAAGGCGGACACTCAAACCATCGACATCCTGTTGTTGGGCAGCGGCGGCCGTGAGCATGCTTTGGCAGCTAAGCTCGCGGCATCACCGCGCGCCGGCAAGCTCTACATCGCGCCGGGTAACGGCGGCACCGCGAGCTGCGGCGAGAACGTTGTTCTCGACGACTGCGATCCTGCGGCCGTGGCGGCGTTTGCGCAGAGCCACGGATGCGGACTCGTGGTAATTGGCCCCGAGGCTCCGCTCGTGGCGGGCGTGGCCGACGCCGTGCGCGCGGCGGGTATTCCCTGCTTTGGCCCGGGTGCCGAGGGCGCCCAGATGGAGGGCTCCAAGCTGTTCTCTAAGCAGCTCATGGAGCGTGCGGGCATTCCGACGGCAGCCTATGGTTCGTTTACCGACGAGGCTTCGGCTCTCGCCTACGTGCGCGAGCAGGGCGCCCCGCTGGTCGTCAAGGCCGACGGCCTTGCCGCGGGCAAGGGCGTTATCGTGGCGACCGAACTTGAGCAGGCCGAAGAGGCCGTGCGCGAGTGCTTTGGCGGCACCTTTGGCGATGCCGGCAATACCGTGGTCATCGAGGAGATGCTCGTTGGTCCCGAGTGCTCGCTGCTGGCCTTTACCGACGGCAAGACCGTGCACCCCATGGCCACCTCGCAGGACCACAAGCGTGCGCTCGAGGGCGACAAGGGTCCCAACACCGGCGGCATGGGTGTCTACAGCCCGGTGCCCATCGTGACCGATGAGGAGCACGCCACGATGGTGAAGGTCATGGAGCAGACCATTGCCGAGCTTGCTGCCGAGGGCATCGACTACCGCGGCTGCCTGTATGGCGGCTTTATGCTCACCCCCGCCGGCCCCAAGGTGCTGGAGTTCAACGCCCGCTTTGGTGATCCCGAGACGCAGGTCGTGCTCCCGCGCCTTAAGAACGACCTGGTCGAGGTTATGCTCGCCTGCGCCAACTGCGAGCTTGATCAGATTGAGCTCGATTGGCGTGACGAGTGGGTCGTGGCTGTTGTCCTGACGAGCGCGGGCTACCCCGGCAGCTACGAGAAGGGCAAAGTCATCACCGGCATCGCCGACGCCGAGGCCATGGAGAACGTGACCGTTTACCATGCCGGCACCGCCGTGGTGGACGGTCAGCTCGTGACCAACGGCGGTCGTGTGCTTGCCGTGACCGCGCTGGGCGACACGTTCGAGAACGCTCGCAACCTTGCCTACGAGGCCTGCGAGAAGATTGATTTTGAGGGCAAGACCCTGCGTCATGACATCGGCCTGCGCGCGCTGCGTGGCCGCGACGCCTGGGATGCCTAAAGTCCGAGAGGGATGAGACGGATGGACGAGAAGAACGAAGAGCTCGTGGACGCGCAGATCGTCGAAGAGGACAGCCGCATGTATGGGCACGCCGAGGGCGAGCCTGGTGGCAAGGTCGCTGACGAGCCGGCGCTGGTGCTGGGCGACGACGACCCGCACGATGTCGAGCTGCACGAGAAGATTCTTTCGGAGGAGTGCGCCTGGAAGGGCAAGATCCTCGACGTCCACCGTCTTGAGGTTGAACTGCCCAACGGTCACCGCAGCGCCCGCGATATCGTTCGCCATCCGGGTGCGGCGGCCGTTGTGGCACTGACCGAGAGCGGCAAGATCGTACTGGTGCGTCAGTACCGCACCGCCATCGACCGCGTGACGGTCGAGATTCCCGCCGGCAAGCTCGATCCGGGCGAGGACCCGCTCGATTGCGCCAAGCGCGAACTGCATGAGGAGACGGGCTTTAGGGCCGGTCGTATTCGCTTTTTGACGTCGATTGTCACGTCCTGCGGTTTTTGCGATGAGATCATCCACATTTACTTGGCTACCAAGCTCGAGTTTGATGCGCCCAACCCCGATGATGACGAGTTTGTCAACGTGGACCTGGTGCCGCTGCACGAGCTGATCGACGCCGTGCTCGACGACAAGATCGAAGACGCCAAGACCGTCGTGGGCGCCTTGGCCTGCGACAGCATCGCGCACCGCCTTGGGGGCGCGGAGCTTTAACGAGTGGGGATAGCCCTGGGACAAGTACTACTGATTGCTTTGTCCCAGGGCCTTACGTTGCTGATATTTCTTTGAGGATCACATGCTGAAGAGGTTTCTTTCGTATTACAAGCCCCAGATGGGGCTTTTTGTTGCTGATACTGTTTGTGCTCTGGTGCTTGCCGCCATTGACCTGGCGTTCCCCATTATCCTGCGCAATTTGACCGGTGGGCTATTTACTCAGGGTCAGGCTGCCATTATGCAGGCGCTCGGCATGATCGCGGTGGGCTTGGTGCTGATGTATGTCATCCGCTGCGCCTGCCGATACTTTGTGAGCTATTGGGGCCACGTGATGGGCGCGCGCATGGAGTCCAAAATGCGCGAGGACCTGTTTGACCAGTACGAGCGCTTTAGCTTTGCGTACTTCGACCGCAACAGCTCGGGCGACATGATGAGCCGCGTGGTCAACGACCTGTTCGATATCTGCGAGGCGGCGCATCACGTACCCGAGTGGATCATCATCTGCGGTATCGAGATTATCGGCTCGTTTGTGATCCTCTTTACCATCGCCCCGGTGCTGGCGCTCGCCATGGCCGTGGTGACGGCGGCGTTTGCGGTCATCATGTTTTGGCAGAACATGCGCATGCGCGAGGTCTTTAGCGACAACCGCAAGAAGATCAGCGGCATCAATGCGCAGCTGCAGGATTCGCTGGCGGGCATGCGCGTGGTCAAGAGCTTTGCCAATGAGGAGACCGAACGTTTCAAGTTCCGCGCCTCCAACAATCGCTATCTTTCGTCCAAGGAGAACATGTATCACGCCATGGGCGTCTATACCGCGACGTATGGCCTGCTCTCGGGTGTGCTCTATGTGATCGTGGTGCTGCTGGGCGGCTGGCTGGTCGCCCAGGGACAGCTGCAGGCGGTCGATATGGCGACCTTTGCACTCTATATTTCGCTGTTCTGCACGCCGCTCGAGACGCTCGTCAATTCGGCCGAAACGTATCAGAAGGCCATCGCCGGCTTTAAGCGTATGGACGAGGTGCTCTCGACCGCGCCGGATATCCAGGACAAGCCGGGCGCTACGGATCTGCAGGTGACTGCCGGCGTCGTGGAGTATCACGACGTGTGCTTTAACTACGAGGATGTTGAGCTGGGCGAGGGCGATGCCGATGAGCGTCCCGTTATCGACCATATGGACCTGTCCATCAAACCCGGGCAGACCATCGCTTTGGTTGGCCCTTCGGGCGGTGGCAAGTCCACGACCTGTTCGCTGCTGCCGCGCTTTTATGACGTGGCTGCCGGATCCATTAGCATCGACGGTCAGGACGTGCGCGATGTGACGCAGCAGAGCCTGCGTCGCGCCATCGGCCTGGTGCAGCAGGATGTCTATCTGTTTGACGGTACGATTGGCGAGAACATCGCCTACGGCAAGCCGGGCGCTACGGCAGAAGAGATCGCCGAGGCCGCCCGTCGCGCCAACATCGATGCCTTTATCGAGTCGCTTCCGCAGGGCTACGACACCGTGGTGGGCGAGCGCGGCAGCCGTCTTTCGGGCGGACAGAAGCAGCGCGTTGCCATCGCGCGCGTGTTTCTCAAGAACCCCAAGATCCTGATTTTGGACGAGGCGACGAGTGCTTTGGATAACGAGAGCGAGGAGGCGGTGCAGGAGTCACTCGAAGAGCTGGCACGCGGCCGCACCACGATTATCATCGCCCATCGTCTCTCGACCATTAAGCACGCCGATGAGATTGCGACCGTTGAGCATGGTCGCGTTGTGGAGCGTGGCACGCACGAGGAGCTTCTCGCCCGTGGCGGCACCTATGCCCGTTACTATCGAATGCAGTTCGAAGGTGCGCGTGCGCACGAGCTCGACTGATTGATATGACAGGAAGTTTATGGCTGACAAGAACCCTTTGACTCCGGAAGAAGTGACGGAGTTATTCTCCGAAATCGATGCATCCGGCGTCTTGGATCCCACGCTCGCCAAAAAGCGTACCGAGCGCATGCGTGAGAAGGAGACTGCGGCCAAGCGCGGTGACAAAGCGGCGCTAGCGCAGCTGCGCAGCGAGGACCGCGCGAGCCAGGCAAAACATATCGACCCGCTGTCCGAGGACGATCCTTCGGGCTCGCAGGTGAGCCATACCATTACGAAGACCGCGATGGCCGTGGTTATCGGCATCTTGGTGCTGATCGTGGGCATGCAGATTGGCTACGGTGTGATGCGACGCCTGAACACCGCGAACCTCTCCGAGAGCGTTTCGGTCGATACCGTCTCGACCGCGCTCAAGGGTGGACTCGAATGGGGCAATGGCTTTACGCAGTTCCCGCTCGACTTTACCGTCGATGAAGCCGATGAACGCACGGGCACGGTCGAGGTGACGGTGTTGGACACATCGTCTGCCAACGAGCTCGAGCTGCTGTCCAACGGGCAGATTCAGGCCGCGGCGCTTGCGACCAACGCGTTGCTCAACGATAAGATCGACCGCGTGGTGTATAACGTTCACGCCTATATCGACGAGGATAGCAACATTCAGCACGATTCCTTCTTTGGCATGTTCCCCGCGCGCGGCCACCAGAGCGCCATTTTGACGTTCGTGTGGACCAAGAGCTCATCCAACGCCACGAGTATCGACTGGAAGATGCGCATCGTGAGTATGGATGACACCATCGCCGAGCGCATTCAGAAGCAGGTGAACTCGGTGTCGTCGTTGATTGAGGACCCGGTGGTGAGCCAGACCAAGATTGACGAGGAAAAAGCCGAGCGCGATCTGGAGCATCGTCTACATGGCCGCGAGATTTTCCGCGGCGGCAAGCCCGATCGCACACCGTCCGAACTGCTGGAGCAGGACAAGAAAAAGTAAGAGGCCATCATCCCGCGTGAGCCACAAGCCCCGCGGGATGATTTTCTGGGACGGGGATTAAAAAATCATTATGCATAGAAAGTCATAATTATCATTTCGTAAACATTTCGATGAAATTAACGCCATGAGGCATGCTTGCGGTTACAATACCGCGAGGCCTAACTACACACCTTTAAGCCGGTCCTGTGAGACCGGGAAGGAGAATTATGGCGAACAACCATACCGCGGGCGCTGCCGCCCGCACCTTCGCGCCCAGCGAGCTTTGCCAGCGTATGCTGGCCAAAACCAGCAAGGGCACCTGTGGTCCCTGCATCCTGTATCTTGAGGATGGGACCATTTTTTATGGACGTGCATGTGGCGCCGAGGGCACCGCGACCGGCGAAGTCTGCTTCAACACCTCGCTCGAGGGCTACTTTGAGGTCATGACCGACCCGAGTTATGCCGGCCAAATCGTAACCATGACCTATCCGCAGATCGGCAACTACGGTATCGACGAGACCGACGTCCAGTCGGCCTTCCCCGGCGACGCCGTGCGCCCTGCGAGCGCTCCGGCTATGCGCGGCATGATCGTTCGCGACATGTGCGCCACGCCTTCTAACTGGCGCTCGGCCGTCAGCGTGCCGGAGTACCTGCGTGCACACGGCATCGTCGCTATCGAGGGCGTCGACACCCGCGCCCTGGTGCGCCACCTGCGCGACAACGGCTCCAAGATGGGCATTATCTCGACCGAGATCTTCGATGTCGACGAGCTTGCCGAGCGTCTGGCCGCAGCGCCCGCGCTGGTAGGCGAGAACCTGGTCAAGACCGTGAGCTGCCCTGAGCCCCACGCCTTTACCGCCGTCGACCTTCCTGCCACGCATGACTTTGCACTTGCGGCTGCCGCTCCTGCCCGTCACAAGGTGGTCGCCTACGACTGCGGTGTGAAGCGCGGCATTCTGGAGGGGCTGGTCCGCGCCGGCTGCGACCTTACCGTCGTGCCGTGGGACACGCCCGCGAGTGAGGTGCTCGACATGAATCCCGACGGCGTCTTTTTGTCCAATGGCCCCGGCGACCCCGACGCCGTGGTGGAGACCTACGAGCAGGTGCAGCAGCTGATCGGCAAGGTGCCGGTCTTTGGTATTTGTCTTGGTCACCAGATGATCAGCCTGGCCTGCGGCGCCCAGATGGAAAAGCTTAAGTTCGGTCACCGCGGTGGCAACCAGCCGGTTATGAACCTGGTAAGCCGCCGTGTGGAGATCACCGCGCAAAACCATGGCTTTGGCCTGCTGTTCCCCAGCTTGGGCAAGCTTGTCCCCGAGCTTTCCGGCGGCGAGACCGAGCATGCGGCCGATGGAGATCTGCGCGTCTGGGTGCGCCGCGGAATCGCGCCGGTCGTGATGAACGAGCGCTTTGGTCGCATTCGCCTGACACATGTGAACCTCAACGACGGCACCGCCGAGGGCATCCAGCTGCTCGACGCACCGTGCTTCTCGGTCCAGTACCACCCCGAGGCCTCGCCTGGCCCCACCGATGCCCACTATCTCTTTACCGCCTTTACGCGACTCATGGACGGCGAGGAGAACTACCTGGACATCGACACCGCGAAGGACCGCCTTGCCGGCTGGAATTTTGCCGACGATGGTTCCGCCGTTCTACCGAACGGCGGACCGGTCGACGCTGCGGCTGCATCTGGCACATCATCTTGCCGCTCTGCTTCGGTCGCGCGGGCATAAGCCCAGCGCGCCCTCGCATCACGGCAACCTGATGCACCAGCTGCACCCTCGCTGACTTTTCCAAAACATTGAGTCAGCCTCTCTAGGAGGTTTTAAACATGCCGAAACGTACTGACATCAAGCGCATCCTCGTCATTGGTTCGGGCCCCATCGTTATTGGCCAGGCCTGTGAGTTCGACTACTCCGGTGCCCAGGCCTGCAAGGTGCTCAAGGAGGATGGCTTTGAGGTCATCCTGGTCAACTCCAACCCGGCGACCATCATGACCGACCCGGGTCTTGCCGACCGCACCTATGTCGAGCCCATCACTGCCGAGTTTATCGAGCGCGTAATCAAGAAAGAGCGCCCGGACGCGCTGCTGCCCACGCTGGGCGGCCAGACCGGTCTGAACGCCGCCGTCGAGCTGGCGAAAGACGGTACGCTCGACAAGTACGGCGTCGAGATGATCGGCTGTGACCTTGCCGCCATCGAGCGCGGCGAGGACCGCAAGCTCTTTAACGAGGCCATGGCCGAGATCGGCCTGGAGGTCGCGCGCTCGGGCTATGCCTACAGCGTGGCCGACGCCGAGGCCATCGCCGAGCGCGTGGGATATCCCTGCGTGCTGCGTCCGAGCTTTACCCTCGGCGGCGCCGGTGGTGGCATCGCGCATACTCACGAGGAGCTCGTCTCCATAGTGAGCCAGGGCCTGGAGCTCTCGCCTGCCCACGAGGTACTGGTCGAGGAGTCCATTGAGGGTTGGAAAGAGTATGAGATGGAGGTCATGCGTGACCACGCCGGCAACGGCATCATCGTGTGCTCCATCGAGAACCTCGACCCCATGGGCGTGCACACCGGCGACTCCATCACCGTGGCGCCGGCGCAGACCCTCTCCGACCTGGAGTATCAGCGCATGCGTGTCGCATCGCTCGCCATTCTGGAGAAGATTGGCGTCGAGACCGGTGGCTCCAACGTGCAGTTTGCCGTGAACCCCAACACCGGCCGCCTGATCGTCATCGAGATGAACCCGCGCGTGAGCCGCTCGTCCGCACTGGCCTCCAAGGCAACGGGTTTCCCCATCGCCAAGGCCGCCGCGCGCCTGGCCGTGGGCTACACGCTCGACGAGATCGTCAACGACATCACCAAGGCTACGCCCGCCTGCTTTGAGCCCACAATCGACTACTGTGTGGTCAAGGTGCCGCGCTTTGCCTTCGAGAAGTTCAAGGGTACCGACCCCACACTCACCACGCGCATGAAGGCGGTGGGCGAGATCATGGCGATCGGCCGCACCTTTGAGGAAGCCTTCGGCAAGGCCATGCGTTCGCTGGAGGACGGTCACCAGGGTATCTGCGCCGGTGGCAAGGAGGGTGCCGACAAGCTGAGCGACGAGGAGCTCGCTCAGGCCGTGGCAACCCCGACCGAGCACCGCATTTTCTTTGTGGTCGAGGCCCTGCGCCGCGGCTGGGATGTCGCGCGTATCCATGCCATCTGCGGCATCGACCCGTGGTACCTCAACCGCATCAACGACATGGTGCAGGTCCAGGAGAGCGTCCGCGGCCTGCGTGTGGAGGACATTGACGCCGACGCGATGCGCCTGCTCAAGCAGTATGGTACGAGCGACGCCGAGATTGCCGCGCTGACCGGCTCGGACGAGCGCTTTGTGCGCGCCTACCGCAAGGGTCTGGGCGTGGTTCCCAGCATGAAGACGGTCGACACCTGCGCTGCGGAGTTCTCGAGCGCCACGGAATACCACTACAAGACGTACGAGAACATCTACCGCACGAGCCCGGATGCCAAGAAGTGCGTGGCTCCCGACGAGACCACGCCGGCGGACAAGCCCAAAGCGATGATCCTGGGCGCCGGCCCCAACCGCATTGGCCAGGGTATCGAGTTCGATTACTGCTGCGTGCACGCGAGCTACGCGCTGGCGGCCCGCGGCTTCGAGACCATCATGGTCAACTGCAATCCCGAGACCGTCTCGACCGACTATGACACGTCCGACCGTCTGTACTTTGAGCCGCTCACCTACGAGGACGTCATGGACGTTATCGACGTTGAGCGCCCCGATGGCGTCGTGGTGACGCTCGGCGGCCAGACCCCGCTTAAGCTGGCGCGCATGCTCGAGGAGAGCGGCGTGAACATCATGGGCACCAAGCCCGATGCCATCGACTTTGCCGAGGACCGCGAGCGCTTCGCCGCTCTGCTCGACAAGCTGGGTATCATGTACCCGCCGGCGGGCCAGGCCACCTCGTTTGAGGAGGCCGAGGCCGTGGCCGCGCACATCGGCTACCCACTGCTGGTGCGTCCGAGCTACGTGCTGGGCGGCCGCGGCATGATGATCGCCTACGATGCCGAGCATCTGCGCGATTACATGGCCGAGGCCGCGCGCATTAGCCCCGACTACCCGGTGTACCTCGATCGCTTCCTGGAGGGTGCGATCGAGTCCGATGTCGACGCCCTGTGCGATGGCGAAGAGGTCTACATCGGCGGCATTCTGGAGCATATCGAGGAGGCCGGTATTCACTCCGGCGACTCTGCGACCTGCATTCCGCCGTTCAGCTTTAGCGAGAGCCTGCAGGCGAAGCTCCGCGAGACCACGCGCCGCATCGCGATGGCGCTGGGAGTCCGCGGCCTGGTTAACGTGCAGTACGCCATCAAGGGCGAGACCGTTTACGTGATCGAGGCCAACCCGCGCGCAAGCCGTACCGTCCCGTTTATCTCCAAGGCCACCGGTGTGCCGCTGGCCAAGTGCGCGGCGCGCATCATGGCGGGCGATTCCATCGCGAGCTTGGGCCTGCCGAGCGACGAGCGTCAGCTGGACTGGTTCTGCATGAAGGAAGCCGTTATGCCCTGGGGTCGTTTCCCGGGAGCCGACGTTATCCTGGGGCCCGAGATGAAGTCGACGGGCGAGGTCATGGGTATCGCCAAGAGCTATCCCGAGGCATACGCCAAGACGCAGCTGGCGATCGACTACAAGCTGCCCGACCCGAGCGCCGGCAAGGTGTTCATTAGCGTGTGCGACCGCGACAAGCGCCATATCCTTTCGGTCGCCCGTATCCTGCGCTATCTGGGCTTTGACATCTGCTCTACCGAGGGTACGGCACGCGTGCTGCGCGGCGGCAACGTGACGTGCGAGGTCGTGGAGAAGATCAGCGGCCCGCACGATGGCGAGCGTCCCAACATCGGCGACCTGATCGCCGACGGCAAGATCGCGGTGATCGTCAATACGCCGTATGGCCCGGGCTCGCGTGGCGATGGCTACCTGCTACGCACCGAGGCCGTCCGTCGTGGCGTGACCTGCGTGACGGCGATGTCTGCGGCCAACACGTACGTGAGTGCCATCGAGGCCGTGCGCGAGGACGAGCAGGGTCA
>DBGDZK010000116.1:0-33066 GCA_048373195.1 Collinsella sp. | reverse complement strand
TCGCAGCACGTTCGTGCACCTCGGGCATATTCTCCTTAAACCACAAGATCTTGGGAGCAATATCTGACGAACAGGGATCGTGCCCGAAAAGCTCGCGTGCGCGATCTGACCCATATTCGGAAAGAAGCTCGTCAATCTGCGGCTTCGAACGTGCATCGACTCCATACAAAATCGCGGGCGCCAGCGCGTTGCACTCGGTATCGACCGGCACACAGTCGCAACCCAATGCGGAAAGGCCCACGCATCCGATCTGTGCCGCGTTAACCCCCGATCGCGCCACCAGCTCGCGCGACAAGCGGCAAAAATCGCCCCACCAAACTGCCTCCGCATCATGCTGGTACCATCCATCACACGGGTTGTCCCTCTCATGTCCACAAGAGGCTTGGCAAACGATGTTGCATCGATCATCGATTAAAACGCCTTTAGAGGCGCTTGTCCCAATATCAATACCCAGATAGAGCGCCATAGGTGCCTACTCCCCTCGCGCCGTACGAGCGGCAGCCATAAAACGAGCTACCCGCTCAACATCAACCGGGTCATCCAGCTTTCCGTCGCGCTTTAAGCAGGTGCCGACAAACGCGCCATCGTAGTGAGCAAATACGTCAGCCACGGTATTTTCGCGACAACCGGTGCCACATACCACGGGTACTTCGCCAACACGCTCGCGGACTTCATCGGCAAGCTCGCCCGAAGCGCCACGACCGGCAGCCGAACCGCCGATGACCATCGCATCCGGTAGGCAATTAAAGAGAAGCGAATCGGCAATGTCCGCAGTCGTGCGGTCGTTGAGATAAACCTCCCCCTCGCTCGTGATGAAGTGAAAAAGCTTGAGGTCGTCCAAGCACAGCGCCGCCTTGCGACGCATGGTGTGCGCGAAATCTCGGTTAATCAGCCCGAGATCACCGGCCCAGGCACCGCAAAAATTGCAGCGCGTGAACTGTGCATCGACGGCAGCGCACAGCTCGATTGTGGCATCACCATCGTAAATAGCCTCAGCTCCCCAAGGAGTCGACAGATCATGGGATAGAGTCCCGATTACATAGCCCATCGATGCAAGGGTTGAGGGAGAAACGTGCTGCTCGTAGGGCATCGAGAGCTCATTGGTAATCAAAATGCCATCGACACCGCCCTGCTGCAACGCCTCGAGATCGCGCTTGGCGGCTTCCACGACCTGCGACACGCTTCCGCCCGGGTAATACAGTGGATCGCCCGGCAGAGGACGCAAGTGCAGCATTCCGATGACCGGCTTTTCGGTCTTGAACATCGAGGTTAGAAACGACATAACGTGCTCCTTCATAGGGTTATCGCGGGGACGTTACTCCCCCAGCACTTCGACGTACACTTTTCGCTTCTGCGGACCGTCAAACTCCGCAAGATAGATGTTCTGGGCACCTCCACACACGATGTGGCCATCTTGGACGGGAAAGAAGCAACTGTTTCCACAAATCATGCTCTTGATATGCCCACAGGAGTTGTTGCCGGTGGCTCCATAGCTCGGCAGGAAGTGTGCATGCGCATAGGGGGCATCGAGCGGGGCGATGCGATCAAGCGTCTCCATAAGATCCGTCTCCACGCAGGGCAGTCCCTCGTTTACCACGATTCCACAGGTCGTATGCGACAAAATAATTGCTGCCAAGCCATTCGTCACCGAACTGCGTTCGATGGCAGCGTGCACGTCCTCGGTAATATCGATGAACTGGTCCGGAGCAGTCGATAGATAGCTCAATGTCTCGAGCGTCACCATGTTCACTCATCCCCTTCAAGAAAACGCAGGGCATTACCCCAGTAGAGCCTTTCTCGCGCATCATCGCGCATGGACACGGTATCGAGCGCCCGCTTGAGTTTGAATGCACGGAAACGCGGCGTATTGCTGGCGAACATCACTTGATGCGATAGCGCGCGCTCATACCACAGCGGCCCCATATCGACCGTGAAAAGACGCTGCATCATCTCCTCGGGCGAATCGATGTAAGTGATAGAGGTGTCCGTGTAGCAGTTGGGATACTTGAGCAGCATCGCCACGGTCTCGCGCACCCAGGGCCAGCCAAAGTGGGTCAAACTAAAGCGCACATTTGGATGCGTTGCGATTGTGTGCTCAAATGCAAGCGGGTTACTGCGCGAGAGCTCTGCGCCAGGCTCCCAAGACATACCGGCATGGAAAACCACCGGCTTGTTATAGCGCTCGCACAGCTCGTAAAGCGGCTCGGCCACAGCATCATCGGGGGCAAAACCCTGCTTTGCAGGATGCAGGCAAAGCCCCTTTGCCCCCAACTCGGTAAAGGCGCGCTCCAGTTCGTCTGCGGCACCGCTCACCTGCGGGTCTACGCTCGCAAATCCCCACAGACGATCGGGATGCGCGGCAACCAGCATGGCAATCTGGTCATTGGTGCCAAAGTGTCCTCCGCATGCCGTGGTTACATCGAGCGGCATGAGCACGCTCTTCTGCACGTCACAGACGTCCATCTCGACTTGAAGCTCATCCCAATCCATGGGGCCCATATGCCCCATACCAAATTCTCGTGACCAAAAACCGAATCCATCAGGCTCATCACCCGGCGTACAGATCTCGCCGTAGAGCATAGGATGGACCAACATGTCGATAACCATTTCATACTCCTTTCCAGGCATTTGACCCTAGTACGGCTCAAACGAACCAATCACTCGGGACGACAGCTCAGCGCCCGCCTTCATACACGCCGGAATATCAAGGCCATCGATCACGCCCTTGGTAAACCCGGCAATATACGAGTCGCCGGCACCCACGGTATTAACGACCTTCTCCGCCGGTACGATCCCGCACTCATAGAAGCGCTCACCGTCATAGGCAATGCTCCCCTTTTCGCCAAGCGTGGCAACCGCAACGCGCGGTCCCAATTCCTGCACGTGGCGTACCCAGTCCCGCAGCTCCGGAGTGTCCTCTTCAAACGACATGAACGCATAGTCTACGTAAGGAAAATGAGCCTCACAGGCATATTCGGGATCCTGGCTGAACACCGAGAAGTCCATAACCACCGTCTTGCCCGCATCATGCCATTCGGGCAGGAGGTCCAAACAATTGCCAAACAGGTCGGTATGAATGATGTCATGCTCTAGGATAAACGCCCGGTCGTCTTCATTCGGTCGATATGTCTCCATTACGCCATCGATTGCCTCGAGATGCACGCGATCGACGCCGTCTTTCAATGCCATGAGCATCACCGAGGTGTCGCCATCTTCCACCCGCAGATGTGAGATATCGAACCCCTCAGCGGCCAGCGCCTCTCTCATCTTGTCTCCGTACTCGTCCTTGCCGACAACCGACACGGCGGATACCGAAACGCCCATTCGTGCAAGATGGATACCCCAGTCAATGCCATTACCAGTCGGATAGAACACGCCGATGTTTTGATAGACGTCCGCGCAGCAAAAACCAGCCGCACACGCTTTAATACCCATGGTCTTCTCCAATGTTCAAAAGGGGACCCGCCACATGGCGAGCCCCCTTTTCGCGTTTCGCTTATTGTTTTGCATCGGCTGTCCAAGGCCTCATAGCCAGACCGCCGTACGCTTTCTTAAGCTATTCGACGATTGGTGCTCCGTAGCCCCAAGAACCTTCCATGCCGCACACGGTCGAGGCAAACCCGGCAGCAAAGTCGAGCGCGCGCTCGATGGCCTCGGCGCCATCCTCACCGCGCTTGGCGGAATCGAGATAGCACATCAAAAACGAGGTGAGGAACGAGTCGCCCGCCCCCATGGTGTCCTTCATGTCCGTTACCGGTTTAGCCAGCTGGCGGTAATAACGCTCGCCGTCGTAAGCAATGCAGCCCTCGGCGCCCGCCGTAGCCGACACAAAACGCGGACCCAGGCCCTTCACCCATGCCAGACGCTCGCGAATCTCGTCCTCACTCGCAGCATCCGCCGCACTAAAGAAAGCGAAATCGACGTAGGGCGCAATCTGCTCGTAGTACTCGTCGGTAGAGTCGTCCGAAAAGTCAAAAGAGACCGTGACGCCCGCAGCCTTCAACTTGGGCAGCTCGCGCTCGGTAAAGCAATAGTTTCCCGAATGAACCACATCGAACTGCTTCATGTACGAAAGGTCAAAGCGATCGAGGACATAGCGCGCATCGCCACGGATACCGCCCTCGTTGGAGCCGAGGAAGACACGGTCACCGTCAACGACGGTCACGCGAGCCGCTCCGTTCTCGCCAATCATCTGCTCGCACTTGTCAAGCTCGATACCCTCATCCTCGAGGCTTGCAATGACATGCTCGGCAGCGGCGTCATTGCCAAAAATGCCCATGTATGCAGAACGTGCGGCACCGCATTTCTTGGCATAAACGGCGAAGTTCACCGCATTGCCGCCAGGATACATGGTGTGGATATGCTCGTAGCGATCGACGACGTTGTCGCCAAATCCGAGCGCGTTAACGTTAAATGCCATGGCCTTTGCCCCTTCTAGTACTCGACAACACCCATATAGCGACGGAAATCGGGATCGTGATCAAACACCTTGCCGCGTGCAGCACGCAGCTCGCAGTTCATGGCGTAGAACAGCACCGGGTCCAGATAGGCACGGACGCTCGCCGGCACGGCTTCCATACCGTACTCCTTGGCATCGAGCACCATCAGCGTATCGGTATGCGTCTTAAGGAACGCCAGGGCGCGCTCGTCCATAGCACGGCACTCGCTGGAGCCCATCTGCAGGAAGTAAAAAACGCCATCCTGAGTAGCCTCGAAGGGGCCATGGAAGTACTCGGCAGAGTGGATGTAGCTGCAGTGCTGCCACTGCATCTCCATAAGAGAGCAGATAGCGAAACCGTAGGTCTGGCTAAAGTTGGGACCGCTGCCCAGAATATAGAAGAACTCGTGCTCCTGGCAAAGCTTGGCAAAGCGATCGCCCAGCTCGGCATTTACCTTCTCGCGTGCCGGGGGAAGAATCTTATCCATCTCGGCGATACCGGCATACATATCGGCAAGATCAGCGTAACCCTCCTGCTGATCGAGCAGCTCTGCCGCAAGCGACAGCGAAATGCCAGCGGGGACCTCGGCCTGCGGCACGCCCTCGCCCCACGGGTAGACCCACGTGGTCCATTTACCGGTGTCGATCTTAGATCCAGCGTTGTCGGTCTGGGCGATCACCGTAGCGCCGGCAGCAAGGGCAATCTCGCAGCCCTCGACGACCTCAGGGGTGTTGCCACTGTGGCTACAAGCGATGACCAGGGACTTCTCGCCCAGACGACGCGGACGCATGATATCGAACTCGCGAGCCGTATAGATGTACGAAGTGAAGGTGGTTGCCTCGCGCTGCAGAAGCTCATGAGCCGGAATCAAATCGATCATGGAGCCACCGCAAGCAATCCAGTAGACGCTGTCGAACTTGCCCTTCTCGGCAATTGCCTCTTTGATCAGATCGTGTGCGTTCATATCAAGTTCCTTTCTTGTTTGGCCGCAATCAATGACGTTGGCTGCGTGGCCGATAGTTGTTTTAGTCAATCAGATATTTCTCGAATGCGGCCATGTTCTTGGCATCTGCCGCCGCCGGATCATCGTAGTAACGACCGTCCGTGATTTCCTGGCCCAGCATGCCGTCGAAACCATGGGCGTTGAGCGTGGCGACGAAGGCGTCCATATCGTGCTTGCCATCGCCCCACACCAGATGGCCATACGGGTCACCGTCGATAAAGTGCATCTCGTGAATTACCCCATCACCAAAGGCGGCAAACCAGTCCTCGAGCGTCTCGCCTGCAACGCCCATCGCGGTTGTATCAACCATGGGCTGTAAGTACGGGCTCGCGACCTCGTCAATCATGCGCTTCGCATCGGAAACCGTCGTCACAAGGTTGCTCTCCTCGGGACGCAGACTTTCCATCGTAAGCACCAGACCGTGCTCGCCGGCATACTCCGCCAGAATGGACAAGTGCTCGCGGCTGCGCTTCCAGGCCTCCTCGCGGTCCTCGTCCCAGTCGCCCCAGCCCGAGTTGACGGACATACGGTCGCACCCAAGTACCTCGGCAAGCTCAATGCCGTGCTTAAAGTACGCCAGGCTGCGCTGTTCATGCAGCGGCTTGCGTGCGCAGTACTGCCAAGGATAGACAACATTCTCGGGGCACAGAGTACGATACCTAAGCCCACGGTCTGCAGCCTTTTTCGCCAGGACCTCAGCCTCAAAGTAGCCCGTATGGTCGAGCGTCACATGCGGCTCTGCACACCACAGCTCAATGGACTCAAAGCCCAAGCGCTGCTGCACATCAAGGAAGTAATCGAGCGACCACATGATGTAGTGGATATTCATGCCCGCAATCTGTTCGCGGTGCAACGTCGGTTTGGATTCAGACATCTTATGCCTCCTTATTTCGATCGAACACGATTCGTCCGTCCGACATCGTCATATCAACCGCAAGATCGCGTGCGTCGCGATAATCGAGGTCGAACACATCCCGATCGAGCACGCAGATATCGGCAAGCTTGCCAACCTCAAGCGTACCCAGCTCGTCTTCGCGCATCAGGTCGTACGCGCCCCCGGCAGTCCAAGCGCACAAGAGCTCGACAAGCGTCAGCGTGTTGATCTCATTCACGGGCAGTCCGTCGTCGAAGTATCCGCCGCACGCACTGTAGATTGACTCGCCCAAGCTCGGAATCAACAGCGGCAAATCCGTGCCACAGCACACTGTGCATCCGGAATCTTCCATGCCGCGGCGATTCCAGCTGTGCAAAAGTCGCGTCTCGCCAATTTGTCGACGCATCATCGACAGGCAATCCTCGCGCCGGTCCAGCGTCAGAATCTGCGGATAGACCTCGCAAATTCCACCTAACTTGCCAAACTTGACAAGATCGGTCGGGTCAGAGTTCTCGAGATCGGTAATCGCATGGCGGCGAAGCAACCGTCCATGCTCGTCTCGAGGCAGCGAGGCATAGAGCGCCACGGTGCGACGAACGGCGCCATCGCCCTGGCAATGCAAGGAATATCGGAAGCCGTCAGCATCAATTGCACGCAGCTCGTCCTCAATCAGATCCCACTCTGGTTCCTCGACGACCGTCTTGCCGGCAGCGCCCGCATCGGCCGAGTCCTCATAGGGGTCTATCATCTCGGCAAGCCCCGCCCATACGCCGCGATCGGTCATACGGTTGAAGCCAGAAAAACGAACGAACGGTCCCCGGAAGCGCTCTCGTGCCTCGCGGGCATATGCCAGATTTGCACCGGCACCCACCGGCTGCGACATCATAGAGACGCGAACCGTCAGCTCACCAGATTCCTCACGGCGAGCCATTTCGTCGGCAAAGCCGTAGTAATCATCAAAAGCCATCTCCTTGATGGCGGTAACGCCGCGCTCGTTAAGCATGCTCATGTAGTCCGAATACCCGGCACGCACCTCGGGCAGCGCGAGGAAATCGCTCATCATGCGCCAGATCTTCTCGGCATAGCACGCCTGGGGTGTAAAGCCGTATCGCGCACTGGCGGCAGCATTGAGAACGCAGGTCTCCGCACCCGGTGTAAAGCAGACGACAGGGATATCGCCAAAACAATCGTCAAACACAGCTGCCGTATTTGCGTTCTCGGCATCCGATGCCAACGTTTCGGGTAGGTTGTGGCCAAAAGCCGCCGCGCAATCCGGATGATCTTCTTTCCATGCACGCAAGAGCGACACGGCCTCTTTGGCATCATCGATGCCGGACAGATCAGACCCCAACGTCCGCAGCGCCCAACCTGTATAGAAGGTATGCACATCGATCAGGCCAGGCATGACAGTGCGGTCGCCCAGGTCAACTACATCGTCCGCCTGGGTCAAATACGAAGTTACCTCACACTTGGTGCCAACAGCCTCAATTCGATTGCCACGGACCGCTACGAAACCTTCAAACGGCAGGTCCCCCGTACCGGTAAAGACGCTCTTAGACGTCAGGACCGTCAAACGATCAGACATCACAACCACCTACACCGGAAGCATGCCAGAGATTGCCGTTACGATCAGGCCAAAGACGACCATGAAAATGAAGAACTTCCAAATGGTCTTCCACCATTGGCCAAACGAAATCCTAGCCACGGCAAGACCGGCGACCGTCATGCCCGCCACGGGGCTGATGGTGTTGATGGTCTGGTTGGCAGACTGGAGCGCGGTGACGGCCGCCTCGGGATTGAGGCCCATGAGCTCGGTCAGGGGGCCCATAACGGGCATGGTGAGCGCCGCCAGGCCAGAACTCGAGGGAACCAGCAAAGAGAGCAGGCCAAGGACGATATACATAAACGTGGTGTAGACGGCGGCAGGTGCACCGGCAAGCGCGGTAGCGAGCGCCTGGAGGATGGTGTCGATGATCATACCGCCCTCGGCGATGACCAGAATACCGCGAGCGATACCGATAACGATGGCAGCGTACGCAAAGTCGGCGAGACCCTTAACGAACTCCTCGGCGATCGTCTGCTGGTCAAGACCGCCCAGGATACCGGCAAGCAAGCCCATGCCAAGGAACACGGCGGAAATCTCATTCATGTACCAGCCCTGGGTAACAAGGCCCCAGACGATAATGCCCATACCGCAAGCAAAATCGATAAGCACGAGCTTCTGACGGATAGTGAACTCTTCCTCGATGGAGGCATCGGTCACGGAAAACTCAATACGTTTGAGCTTATCGTCCTCGTACACAATGGACGACTCGGGGTTTTTCTTGACGCGCATGGCGTAGCGCATGGCCCATGCGATACCGACGGCAGTGAAGATGACCCAAGAAACGGCGCGCAGCCACAGTTGCGGATTACCCTCGATGCCAATGATGCCTTGGGCGATCAAAACATTAAACGGGTCGATGGTCGAAGCACAATATCCCAGGTTAGGACCAAGGAAGCAGATGATGAATGCCGTCATCGAGTCATAACCGATACCCATCATGATGGGAATGAAGATGGCATAGAACGGCAGGGCTTCCTCAGACATACCAAACGTAGTGCCGCAAATGGACAGCAATGTCATCGTGATGGGGATGATGAGGATGTCCTTGTTCTTAAGCTTTTTAATCACACGGCTCATGCCGGCATTCAAAGCGTTGGTCTTGGTGATGATTGCGAACGATCCGCCAATCAATAAGACGAACGCAACGACGTCGGCAGCCTCTTGGATACCCTTGGTGGGCGCTTGCAGAACCGCGAAGATATCCTGGCCCAGATTGATGGTCTCGCCGGTCTCGGAATCGGTGTAGTTCTTATCGACCTGTTCATAGGTTCCAGCAACGGCGACTTCACGCTCGCCCGCCGCTGTCGAAATCGTCTTGCGCTGATACTGACCAGAGGGAACGATCCAAGTCAGGACCGCAAAGACAACGATCAGCAAGAACATGATCGTATAGACATGCGGTAATTTGAACTTAAAACGTCTGTTTGTCTTCTTCGCCTTCGTATCTGACATAGATACCTCCAAAGAACTCGAGACTGCATCGCATCTCGCTTCAACGTTTGCACAATGCAAACGTTCTATGACGTCCCATAGATTACCAGCAGCTTTTTCCTTCATCAAGATAATTTCAAACTGATTGCCGCAACGCGGTTGAACGGTTGCGTTTGCGCCGTGAACGGTATGGAAACGCCCGGTGAGATGATCTACCGGGCGCTTCCATTCGCAATGTCCTAGATGTCAAAAACGTAGCGAGACCCAACGATCCGCTGACGACCGATGATAAACGGCCGCCGCCGCTCATCGAAAAAGAAGGCTTCCATATAAAACAAGGGTTCGCCAACGGGAACTGCCAACAGTCGAGCGACCTCGGGCGACGCGCACGCGATCTCGAGCGTGCACGGGTCGGTAAACGCGGGCGTGCGGCCCGTCCGGTTGCGCACGAACTCAAAAATGGATTGGTTAGATAGAGGTGCCGTTGATAGATAGGCGTTGTCCTCGTAAACGTATATGTTGTTCTCGAGCATGACAGGGACGCCATCGGCAGTACGCACGCGCTCAACGCAAATCAAGTCAGTTCCAACGGGAACACCAAAGAACTGCGCTTCGGTGGAATCCGCCGGCAGTATCTTTCTCGAAATGACGCACGCCCCCGGCTCCATTCCGTTAACGCGGCATGCGTCCGAAAAACTCTGGACGTCATCCTTCTGGCGAATCTTACGCTTAAGCTTGGGGGCATTGACAAACGTGCCTTTCCCCTGCCGCTTCGTTAGATAGCCCTGCTGGACGAGCTCCTCAATAGCGCGTCGCACGGTAACGCGGCCAACTTTATAGCTCTCAGCCAATTCGAATTCGTTGGGTATCCGCGCGCCCGCCTTGTAGGCACCGGAGTTGATTTCGTTTTTGATGATATCAATAACCTGTTGGTACAGCGGTATCGCTGCTTTACCGTCAGTTAGCCCTTCAGTCGGTGGCATATACCCTCTCCAAGCACGATTAAGTCTAAAACGGGCTTAAGGGCATTCAGCAAGTCCTTAAGCCCGCATTAGCTTAAAGTATGCTAGGTGCCGCACCAAAATGTCGGATATTTACTCATCAGACCCGAAAAACGCGCAACTACCTCACTCCTAAGAAAGCGCGAGCAGCTCCGGCAGCTGGTCGATAATCTTGTCCGCGGCATCCTGGCTAAAGCCAAAGCGCTCCTCGCGCTTGGCAATGACTGTCAGGCCGGCTCGCTTGCCGGCAGTGATGCCAGGCACCGAATCCTCAACGCAGCAGCAGCGATTCGCGGGCAGCCCCAGCAGGTCCAGCGCATGCAGGTAGATGTCGGGCTCGGGCTTACTCTCCTTAAACTGCTCGCCGCTCACCACATACTCAAAGGCATCCGACAGCCCGCACGCGTTGAGCACTTCCTCGATGCTATCCATGGGAGACGAGCTGGCAAGCGCCACGCGAACGCCACGGCGCGGCAGCTCTCGAATCGTATCCACGGCGCCTGGGTTAATCAAAGCCTGATAGTCGCGCGGACGCTTATGCGCCCACTCGTCCCAACGGGCCAACGCTTCCTCGCCAGTGAAATGCCCCTTACCGGCGCGCTCAAACCAATCGACCAGCATATGCAGGAAGAACTGATGCGAGGTACCGACTTGCCCATTCAACTCCTCTTGAGTCAGGTTAAGCCCAAGCTCCTTGGCAAACGCGGCAGTCTCGCCCAGGTAGTAATACTCGGTATCGACAATGACACCGTCCATGTCAAAGATAACGGCGTCGAACGGAAATGCGGACACGGCACCCTCCCTAACAAAAGGACGCCCGCGAGCAGGCGCCCGAACCATGCATTAATCGGCGATTCTAACCCAGCAGCTTATCCAGCGCCACCGCAATGCCGTCTTCGTTGTTATTGGCGGTCACCATCTGGGCCACGGCCTTAACCTCGTCGACCGCGTTGCCCATGGCAACACCAGTGCCGGCCCACTCAATCATGGACTTGTCGTTCTGGCCGTCGCCAAACGATACGACCTCGCTGGCATCGATGCCGAGCTTGGGCAGGGCACCCTCGAGCGCACGGGCCTTGTCGATACCGGGCGCCGTGTACTCAAAGTACCAGTCGGCCGTAAACATGCCCGAAAGCGTCTGCTTAAAGGGCGCATACATCTCCTCGTAATGCGCCTGTAGGTAGGCCGGATCGCCCGCCGTCAGCAGCTTGTCCACGGGATAAGCATCAGCGACCTCATGCAGGCTCTCGACCTCGCGGATCTTAAGATCGCACGCATCGCGCTCGTATTTGACGATGTTTTTCTGCGAGCCGTCAGGCAGCGTGATCATGCAGCGGTACGAGTCCTCGACGTGCAAATCGCGACCGAGCGAAATCATAGGGATCACGTCAAAATTACGCAGGTGATCAATCAGGCGATGCAATTCGTCGGCAGGCATAGCCTGATCGAACAGTACCTCGTCGGTCTGGGCATCGACGACGTGTGCGCCGTTAAAGGCAACTAGCAGACCGTCATGGTTTTGGAGGTCGAGCTCCTGCGCCAAGGCGTGGAGCCCCCATGCGGGACGGCCCGAAGCCAAAATGAGCTTAATGCCCGACTCCTGCGCCGCGAGCAGCTTCTCGCGCGTACGCGGGCTAATCACTTTCTGATCGTTGGTGAGCGTACCGTCGATATCCATCGCGATGGCTTTGATTGCCATATATGCCTCCCTGTCATTGAACAACCTTGTCTGAGCCATCATACAGAACACCCATCGCGACTCCGTTTACAACGGGCAAAAAGTCATATTGTCTCGAACATGAACGGCGTGTGGTCGTGAAGCTTTATCGCTCAGGTCAAATACGTCTGCTAGCGACGCTCATCCGTCGGTGCGCCCTCGACGATCGCGATGCCCGCCGATGCACCTAACGCGCTGGCGCCGGCCTCGATGAATGCGCAAGCCTCTTCGTAATTATGGATACCGCCCGCCGCCTTGATTGCCACGGCATCGCCGAGCACCTCGTGCATCAGCCGCACGTCCTCGAGCTTAGCACCGCCAAAGCTTCTGCCGGTCGATGTCTTAAGGAATCCCGGCTTGGCCTCCAGCGCGATCTCGCATACACGGCGCTTGGCGTCGTCGCCGTCCAGCTTGCACATCTCGACGATTACCTTGTCAGTGATGCCATGCGCGCGACAAAAATCAGCAATGGTAGTCATCTCGCGCTCGATGGCATCAAAATCGCGGTTCTCGATCGACCCCTGATTCAAAACGTAGTCAATCTCGGTAAAGCCACACGCAGCGTATTCCTCAAACCTCGCAAGCTTCTCCTCAAGCGTCATAGTGCCCTGGGGAAAGTCGATAGCGCCGGCAAGGATGATGTCAGAGCCCTCGAGCATGGCGCGGCCCGTCTCGTACTCCTGCAGGTTCGCAAATACGCAGCGAAAGTTGTACTTTAACGCCTTCTCGACATATTGCTCAAACGTGTCCTCGGGGGCATCGATATAGTCGATGTATTTGTTGATGGGTTTGGCAAGCGTCATGCTGGGCCTCCTTGTTCAGGACTGACAACCGATTCGTGGTTTCACGCGAAAAACCACGTTCAATGTACGCCCGGCATGCAAGGACAGCGTCCGCATTCCGACAAGTGGTATGAAATTAGCTTTAAACGTATATTTACAGACAGCGAATGGCACCGCACGCGGATGCCGACAGCAAGACATCCCCCCTCCTCAATACACCCTCATGCCCCTTTACTGTTTGCGACCAGAAATGATGAGCTGCACAACGTCGTTAGCGGTCGAATTCGACCTCTGACGACGTCACGCGACCCATCGTATCTGGCCGACAACAGAAAAGGGGCCCGTATCCCAACGGATACGGGCCCCTTTCGGCCATGACCTATCTCAGCAGCAAAGACCACTTGCGGTGAGCGCGGTAGAACTCGATCGCACCATCTTATCCGAGCCGGGGCACGTTCGCATAGCGTGGCGCGTGACGGTTGCAAAACCACCCCATTTGAAACAAAGACAAAAAAGTACTTGCAAAGACGCGTTCCGACATATAAGTTGATAAAAGACCGCCGTTGCGGTTTTAAGTAGATCGAGCATATGAAGTTTGAGTTTTAGCGTGTAAGAGAAGGAAGATCGGCAAAGTACAACCCCAAACGCAATGACAACTTAATGAGGTAACTGCCACATGTGAGGCACCCAGGGCATTGCTGTCTCGATTTTGAGCACGATGCCTTCCGCCTTGCATGGGCCGTTCCATCCCGCCCCTGCAGCAACTGCCTCACGGGCTCATTGAAAACCGCATAGCACCCCAACGTCAGCACATCACCCACGGCAAGCACATCACTCACGACAACCAACACATCAACAAACAGCACGAACATCAACCGATTGGAGAAGCTATGACAAACCACCACGCTGAAGACGGCGATAAGAAAAGCATTCTGGATGCCCGCATTGAGCGAGCATATGCAAACGAATATGACGCCGCCTTTGCCGCCGCGACCATCAAGAACTACGCGTCGCTACCGCTCGCGACGATCTTGGCCGATCACCCTCAACTGCTGAAGCGCTGCACAAAGATCATGGGCGACCCCGACATTCGCAAGCTGACAGACCCCTATGCCCCAAAACGCGACAACGATTCGCACATTCTTACCGTAGGCTGCCTAGCCCATATGCTTACGGCGCTCGACACGAAACTCAAGCTCGAATGGGAACCCGACGAGCGTCATGAACTCGAAAGCAAGCGGAACACCCTGCGCACCGCACTGTTCCTTCCGTTGGACGGCCTCAAGCGCTGCAACGTCGAGCTCAATTCACAGGCGCGGCAAAAGCCCGGGACCACGGGGCAGAAAACTCCTAGACCCCATGTGGCCATCGTCGACCGCAACCGATATAACCGCATGACCGTGCACTTTTCTGCCGAGGGAGCAGCCATAAGGACGCTGATCGACCTGCTGTGCCTCCTGAGCATCAACGAACTATTTGAGGGCTATCTCGCCCTTGTTCCCGCGACGGCACCCAAGTCGGTAGCAAAGATCATCGAGACCTGCAGACGCCAGTTTGAGCGCCATCGCAATGGCAGCGAGATGAACGCCAGCATCGCGCAGTACTACGCGGCTCATTACAAAAATGACGGATGTGCCCCTATCGAGCATCAGCTGCGGCTCGCCTACACCACGCCCGTCGCAACGCTCCATCGCTTTGGAGCCCTTGGCGCTTGCGAGCCGCACGAACAGGCAGCCTGCCCCACAACCGAGCTCGATCTCAGGCTCGGACGAACCCTGTAGCCCGCCAGCCCCTCCGCGGGCAACAATCCTATTCCACAACACAACCAACAGAAAGGAGTCCTCATGGACACCAATCATTCCCCCATCATCAGCCCCCTCACCATGCGTGAATCCGCCCGAGGTATCACGCTCACCAGCATTTACGATGAGATGCTCGCCCGTCGCGAGCTCTCCGTCATGGGAAACATCGAAACCCCGATGGCCCACGACCTATGCCAGCAGATTCGTCTGCTCGATGCCACCGACCCCAGCCGCCCCATCACCATATTTGTCGCCAGCGCCGGCGGAAGCGTGCGATCGGGTCTTGCGATCTATGACGCCATGCGCCTCGCATCGTGCCCCATCCGCACCGTCTGCCTGGAATTCGCCGCGTCCATGGGCGCCGTGATCTTTATGGGCGGCGACGATCGCCGTATGGCGCCCCATGCAGAGCTCATGATTCATGACCCGCTGATCCCCCAGGGGGCAGGCGGCTCGGCACTTGCGTTGCAGGAAACCAGCCGGCGTCTCATGCAGACCCGCAAGACCCTCACGCAAATCCTCTCGGACCGCAGCGGCCTCACGCCCAAGCGCATCCAGTCCCTCACTGCAAAAGACACCTACCTTTCGGCCGAGCGCGCCGTCGAGCTCGGCTTTGCCCACGAAATCCTCTCGACCACCAAGGAGGTCGCCCATGTCTAACCTCACCAGCCGCCTCGCCGCATCTGAGTCCGCATCGTCCACCATCCTCGCCAAGGATCGAACGCTTTCCTGCGACACCCGCCAGACGGGACTCAACAACAACGCACTTGTGATCGGCCCCTCGGGAGCCGGCAAGACCCGAAACGTCCTCAAGCCCAACCTGCTGCAAATGAACGCAAGCTACATCGTGCTCGACACCAAAGGCACGCTCTGTCGCGAAGTGGGACCCGTGCTGGCAGCCCACGGTTACCGCGTGCAATGTCTCAACTTCGCCGACCTCAACACCGTCCCGGCCCCTGCGCCCGGCATCGAGCGCTGCGGCTACAACCCCCTGAGGCACATTCGCCGCAAGGCGGACGGCAGGCCCAACCAGCAGGACATCCTCTCGGTGGCAAAGGCCATCTGCCCCATCGAGGACAACAACCAGCCTTTTTGGGATCATGCGGCGGCAAACCTGCTGTCGTGTCTTATCGCCTACGTCACCGAACAGCTACCCGCCGACGAGCAGACGATCAGCTCGGTCATCAAGCTGATCGAGCACCTGCAGGACGGTGCCACGGGTCGATTGTTCGACGACCTGATCACGACCGACCCCCAAAGCTATGCCCTCTCGCTATGGCGGCGCTACGCCATTACGCAAAATGCCGAGCGCATGCACGCGAGCATCGTCGGCATCCTTGCCGAAAAGGTCATGTGTCTGGGATTCGACGGTGCGGCACAGCTCTATCGTGAGTGCCATCAGGTGGACTTCGCTTCCATGGGACACACCCCCCGCGCCCTGTTTGTAACCGTGAGCGATATTGACCG
This sequence comes from Collinsella sp., assembly GCA_048373195.1. Lineage (GTDB taxonomy): Bacteria > Actinomycetota > Coriobacteriia > Coriobacteriales > Coriobacteriaceae > Collinsella. The sequence goes on along the minus strand of DBGDZK010000116.1, from coordinate 16,944 downwards.
CAATCTCGATCCGCTGACCGGCCTCTTTATTTCGCAGGCGTTTATGGGCCTCATTCGTGAGGCCGATAGGCAGCCCGACGGCAGTCTGCCCGTGCCCGTGCGCTTTATGCTCGATGACTTCGCAAATCTGCAGATCCCCCAGATCGACAACGTGCTCTCGATTATCCGAAGCCGCAACATCTGGGCAACGCTGCTGCTGCAGTCGACCAACCAGCTCGATGCGCTCTATGGCGAGGCACGCGCACGCTCCATCATGGGCAACTGCGACACGCATCTGGTGCTGGCGTTCCAGGATCCCGAGAGTGCCCGGGTGTTTTCCGACCGCGCCGACGCGCTGCCCAGCACGCTCATGGCGACGCCGATTGATCGCTCGTGGCTCTTTGTACGCGGTCGCACTCCCGAACAGGTCGAGCGCTTTAGGCTCGAAGACCATCCGCTCTACGGGGAGCTGCCCGAGGCGCAGCGAGGCCATGCGGAGGCCGAAATCTAGGCACAGGGTTCTCGCAGCGCGCGGCGCCCCGGCGATGTTCCACAAAGGCCGTGCGCCCCGGGACCACGGCAAAGCAAAGGGGCCCGCATCCGATAGGATACGGGCCCCTGACTATAAGGCGCGATGCGTTAACAGCAGCGACTACTTGCGATGCGCGCGGTAGAACTCGATGAGCGCCTGGGTCGAAGCGTCCTGCTCGGCCTTGGCGGCGTCGTCGTGGAAGGCCGGGGTAATCTGCTTGGCAAGCTGCTTGCCCAGCTCGACGCCCCACTGGTCGTAGGAGTCGATGCCCCAGACCGTGCCCTCGACAAATACGATGTGCTCGTACAGGGCGATGAGCTCGCCGAGTGCAAACGGGGTCAGCGTATCGCCGAAGATCGAGGTCGTCGGGCGGTTGCCCTCAAAGCAGCGGGCCGGAACGATCTGCTCGGGCGTGCCCTCGGCACGAACCTCGTCGGCCGTCTTACCAAAGGCGAGCGCCTTGGTCTGGGCCAGGAAGTTGCCCAGGAACAGCTCGTGAACGTCCTGACCGCTGTCGGTCGCAGGGTTGGCAGTGTTGGCGAAGGCGATGAAATCGGCCGGAACCACCACAGTGCCCTGGTGCAGCAGCTGGTAGAAGGCGTGCTGACCGTTGGTGCCGGGCTCGCCCCAGAAGATCTCACCGGTATCGGAGGTCACAGCGCTGCCGTCCCAGCGGACGTGCTTGCCGTTAGACTCCATGGTGAGCTGCTGCAGGTAGGCCGGGAAACGGTGCAGGTACTGGCAGTACGGAAGCACGGCGTGGCTCTTGGAGCCGAAGAAGTTGACGTACCAGACGTTGAACAGGCCCATCAGCGCGACGGCATTGTTCTCGAGCGGCGTATTGCAGAAGTACTCGTCGATGGCGTGGAAGCCCTCGAGGAACTGCTGGAAACGCTCGGGGCCGAGCACGACGATCAGCGACAGGCCCACGGCGGAGTCGACGGAGTAGCGGCCGCCGACCCAATTCCAGAAACCAAAGGCGTTAGCGGGGTCGATGCCGAAGGCCTCGACCTTCTCGAGTGCGGTGGAAACGGCGACGAAGTGCTTTGCCACGGCCTCGGCGTTCTGCTCATCGGAGCCATCGATGGCGCCCTGAGCCTTGAGCTGCTCGAGCATCCAGGTCTTGACCTCGCGGGCGTTGGTGAGGGTCTCGAGCGTGGTGAAGGTCTTGGAGACGATGATCACGAGCGTGGTCTCGGGATCCAGACCCTTGAGCTTCTCGGCCTGGTCGTTGGGATCGATGTTGGAGATATAGCGGCAGTCGATACCGGCGTCGGCGTAGGGACGCAGGGCCTCGTAGGCCATGACCGGGCCCAGGTCGGAGCCACCGATGCCGATGGACACCAGGTGCTCGATCTTTTTGCCGGTAACACCCTTCCACTCACCGGAGCGCACGCGCTCGGCGAAGGCATACATGCGGTCGAGGACCTCGTGCACGTCGGCGACGACATCCTGGCCGTCAACGATGAGCTGGCCCCTCTCGGTTGCGGGGCGGCGAAGCGCGGTGTGCAGGACGGCGCGGTCCTCGGTGGTGTTAATGTGCTCGCCGGAGAACATGGCGTCGCGGCGCTCCTCGAGCTTCACCTCGCGGGCAAGATCGCACAGCAGCTTGACGGTCTCATCGGTCACCAGGTTCTTCGACAGATCGAAGTGCAGGTCACCGGCGTCAAAGCTCAGCTTGTTCACGCGCTCAGCATCGGCAGCGAACCAGGCCTTGAGGTCGATACCCTCGGCCTCGAGCTTCTCCTGATGAGCCTCGAGTGCCTTCCAAGCGGCAGTCGACGTAGCATCGATAGGTGCGGCAACAGTTGCCATAGAGTCCTCCTCAGCATACGGGCGCACGCCTCCATGCGCCCGGACATTCAGATGCCACTATTCTAGCGCAGGTCAAGACTACAATCAGCGAGCGTTGCCAATCGGCCCCCAAACGGCAACCGATCAAAAAGGGACAGGCTTATTTTGGCAGGTCAAACGCTTTACCAACCAAAAATAACCCGTCCTTTTATGGCAAATATTAGGCCGCGGCGCAGACGCTACCGAGTAACTCACGCAGAGGAGACCCGATGCCCTCCAGCAGTTCGGGCGCGATAATGGCAAAAACGGGAACCTCGCCGGTGCCCACGACAGCAGGCACCTTGCCCTCCGAGACAATGCATCCATAAGGCACAAAGCCGTCTTCGCCGGCATCGAGCGCCGCCATGCGACGCGCGAGCTCGCGCGCAAAGCCAGCAGTATCGGCATCGCCAATCGCCAGGACAAAGTCCACGCCTTCGTCGGTCGCCAGGGCCACGGCTTCGTCGATCAGCTCGTCTCCCCCGTCGCCCTCAAACGAGCCGCAGCGGAAAAGCACACGCTCGAGTAGGGCTCGATCAAGCGAGCCAAGTGCCGCCGAGACAAGCTCATCGCGCGTATGCTTGTCACCGCCCAGCACAACCAGCGCCTTGGTGCCACCGTAGTGAGCGACCAATCGTCCGCACCAGCGAGCCACGTCTCCATCCGCAACAAGGCGCGTCGGCATACCAAACCCATAATTGACCATCTTTTCCACAACCCTTCCGTGCGTATAGGCGGTATCAATCGTTAGGCTCATGCTACGAAGCGAGGTTTTCCGAGCTGTTTCGCACTCTTTAGAGCTGCGTTAAAACCCGATCCAACCGCACGACCATACCTACCAAAACAAACCAGTCCTTTTTTGACAGGTTTTGACGATGTCCGGATGAGCGGGTATTATCGAACAGGTATTCGATAAGAACATGTGTTTGATGGGAGGCTCGGATGGCGCACGAGCAGCACACCTATATCTGCATCGACCTCAAGACGTTTTATGCCAGCGTCGAGTGCGTCGACCGTGGGCTCGATCCGCTCACCACCAACCTGGTCGTTGCCGACGAATCGCGCGGACGCACGACCATCTGCCTTGCCATCACGCAGGCCATGAAGGACCTCGGGATACACAATCGCTGCCGTCTGTTCGAAATTCCCGATGGCATCGACTACATCACGGCCGTACCACGCATGCAGCATTACATGGAGGTGTCGGCGAAAATCTACGGTATCTATCTGGAATACGTCAGCCCCCAGGACGTGCACGTCTACTCCATCGATGAGTGCTTTATCGACGTGACGCCCTATCTGGACCTCTATCACACCGATGCTGAAGGGTTCGCCTGCACGCTGCGCGACGAGGTTCTCGCGCGCACCGGCATCACGGCGACGGTCGGCATCGGCCCCAACCTATTCCAGGCCAAGGTAGCGCTCGACATTACCGCCAAGCACGTACCCAGCCGCATCGGCATACTCGACGACGAGACCTTTCGCAAGGAGATCTGGCCCCATCGTCCCATCACCGATATCTGGGGCATCGGTCCCGGCGTGGCAGCCCGCCTCGAGAAATACGGCGTCTACGATCTGATGGGCGTCGCGGCGCTCGACGAAAACCTGCTTTACGACGAGCTCGGCGTCAATGCCGAATATCTCATCGACCATGCCTTCGGGCGCGAGCCGACAACCATCGCCGATATCCAAGCCTATCGCCCGCAAGCAACTTCGACCACCACAGGACAGGTGCTCTCGAAGGGTTATGCCTACGAACAGGCCTATACCGTCTTGCGCGAGATGGTCGACAACGCCGTTTTAGACTTGGTCGATAAGCACGTGGTCTGTGACAGCATCTCGCTCTTTGTGGGCTACGCGAGCGAACGCGCCGACATACGCCGCCTCGACGCCAGCGGTACAGCGCAGTATGTGGACGGATGCGGGCACCTGCGCTCGAGCACATCGAGTATCGAACCCACCGCAACCGCCGGCCCCGAGCTCGCGCCCCGTGCGCCCAAGCCCGTCCAGCGCGATGACGAACGGCGTCGCCTGGTGCGCGAAGCGCAGGCAATCGATGGCATCTTTGTGGGAGAGCATGGCGGCAAACCGCGCGGTGGCTATGCCGCACTCTTTGCGCACTCTAACGCCTCGCGAAAGCTGCCCGAGCGTACCAATTCGTTTAAGAAGATCATGGGGTATTTCGATGACCTTTGGGCACAAACGGTCGACCCCAAACGACCGGTCAAGCGCATCAACCTGGGATTTGGCAACCTCATGCCCGAGGAATTTGCCACCATCGATCTGTTCAGCGATATCGAGGCCGATGAGCGCGAGCGCAACCTGGCGCGCGCCGTCCTGGCCGTGAAAGGCAAGTACGGCAAGAACGCGCTCGTCAAGGGATTAAGCTTTACCGCCGGCGCCACCGCGCGCGAACGCAACGAACAAGTTGGAGGACACCGTGCCTAAACCCAAACAACAGCCCGTGCGCCCGCCGACCGCCTTCGAGCGCCTGGCGGACCCCGAGGGCAGACGCCGCGCCGCCGACCCCAACCTCACTGCCAACGGTGCCGTGCGCGCCAACCGCGCCGCACAGTTTATGCCCTTTGCCGCCCTCACGGGATACTACGAACTCGTGCGCAAGCAGGAAATCACCGTCGAGCCAAAACGTGAGCTCACGGAAGAAAAAGCCCTCGTGCTTTCTAAAAAACTCGAGGGTCTCAAACGTGGCGACTTGGTTCGTGTCACCTATTACGATACATACGGCTATCGCAGCCGCACCGGCATCCTAGACGAGGCGCTCCCCGCCTTCAAGCTCCTCAAGCTCCGAGACATCACCATCGACTTCGACGACATCCAAGACATCGAACTGCGCGGACGAGCCTAGCCAAGGAAGCGCATCCAGAGCGACGCTTACAGCGTCATGACGTAGTAGCCCGCGTCTTTCACGGCCGTCTCGAGGACATCACGATCAACCGGCTGCTTAGAGCACACGCGTGCCGTGTGGTCCGCATACGTTACCGTTGCCCACACACCATTCAGCGCATTGAGGGCATTGGCCACATTCCGAGCACAGCCATCGCAGCTCATACCGCCGATGAGCAACTCATCGCTATAGGGGTAGTGGGACGGATCGGTATCCGCAACCACTACCTTCTTGGCCTTCTTACCGCTCGCACCATCGCTGCAGCAGCTCTTTCCGTGTGTCGAAGCGACAATGCGACGCAGGCCAAAGAACATGCCAACGACAATCACGGCAAGCACGATGAGATTCGCAGGGTTGAGCAAGTCACTCATGCGTTCCCCTTTCAAGTAGCTCTATCTAGATACCCCCATGGGGTGTCCCCATCTTAACCCAAAATCATGTCCGTTCGGTCAATTAGTTTCCCTCTTCAAACTTTTTTGTTGACCGTGGCTTACTTTCGTGTATAAGTTTTCCTTGGCTAACAACTGAGGACCCGAAAGGGGCATCGTGACTCGAACCATTGACATCCCAACATACCAAACGGCTGTCGTGCGCAACTGCTCCCCTACGCTCGCAGGTATCAAGCCGGCTTCGCTCTTTACCTATCCCGGCGTTTACGCCAACCAAAACGGAAAACCCAGCGCCGCCCATATCGAAGAGCGACGCTCTCGCCTGCTCGCCGTCATAGCCCAATGCAACTGCGAGCTCCAGCCACTCGGGATCCATATGAGCGTTTTGGTCTGGCGCCCCTGCGGAGCGCTCATCTATGTGTACCGCCCTGCAGACCTCATGCGATACCTCTCCGACCCCCGCGCCACGACGGCGCTTGCCGCCGAAGGTTACGATGTCCACAACCTGCCCGCGTCCCTGGTGCATCTCGCCGCGCGCATCACGCTGGCAAGCAGCAATGCCGCAGAGAGTGCCTATGACGGCAGCGTCTGCGCGCTCGCGCGAAATAGGCACTGCGATACGGGGTGCATGTGCGAGTTCCCCCACGAAATTGGCTATTTTTTGGGCTATCCCTACGAAGATGTCCATCAGTTTATCGTCCAGCACGGCGAAAACTATAAGGTCTTTGGCGCATGGAAGGTATACACAAACGTTGAGCAGGCGCTCACGACCTTCGATTCCTATCGCGCATGCACACAATACCTTACCTACATCTATCAACAGGGCTGCACTCTGGGACAACTTGTCCAGGCAACCCGATAGAGCATACAAAACGCGGCCGCACGCCGCACAACCGAAAGGAAGACATATGAGCAAGATCGCAGTCGTCTACTGGAGCGGTACAGGCAACACCGAGGCCATGGCAAACTTCGTTGCCGAGGGCGCAACCGGTGCCGGCGCCGAGGCAGAGGTCATCTCCTGCGCCGACTTCTCTGCCGACAAGGTCGCCGAATATGATGCCTTCGCCTTCGGCTGCCCCGCCATGGGTTCCGAGGAGCTTGAATACGATGAGTTCCAGCCCATGTGGGATGAGGTCAAGGAGACCCTCGGCGACAAGAAGGTCGTCCTCTTTGGCTCTTATTCGTGGGCCGAGGGCGAGTGGATGGACAACTGGAAGGCCGATGCCGACGAGGCGGGCGTCAATGTCGTCGATTCCGTCATTTGCTACGATGCGCCCGACGATGAGGGCGAGACCGCTTGCAAGGCCCTCGGAGCCGAGCTCGCGTAACGAACCCAGGACCTCCAAAAGAGTCTGCATCAAAGCACATCCTTATCCCTACAAAAGAGCGGGGGCTGGATTCAAGTCCAGCCCCCGCTCTTTTATAACGGCAGTTACATCAACCGGCTACGAGATATTGCCCAAGAACGCCTTGGTGCGCTCGCTCTTGGGGTGGTCGAAGACCTCGCTCGGCGTACCCTCTTCCACAATGACGCCGCCGTCCATAAAGACGACGCGGTCGGCGACATCGCGAGCAAAGCCCATCTCGTGCGTCACGACGATCATGGTCATACCGTCGCGCGCCAGGTCGCGCATGACGCCCAAGACGTCGCGCACGAGCTCAGGGTCGAGCGCCGAGGTAGCCTCGTCAAAGAGCATGACGTGCGGGTTCATCGACAGGGCGCGGGCGATGGCAACGCGCTGCTGCTGGCCGCCCGAAAGCTGACTCGGCATAAAGTCGATACGCTCGGCAAGACCGACCTTGGTCAGCTCCTCGACGGCGATCTTCTCGGCCTCTTCCTTGCTGCGCTTGAGCACCTTCTGCTGCGCGAGCATGACGTTCTTTTTGACTGAGAGGTGCGGGAACAAATTGAACTGCTGGAACACCATACCCAGATGCGTGCGCACCTTGTTAAGGTCGACGCCCTTGGCGCACACGTCCACACCCTCGACGATAATCGAGCCGCTCGTGGGATGCTCCAGACGATTGATGCAGCGAAGCATCGTCGACTTGCCCGAGCCCGAGGGGCCCAAGACCACAACGACCTCGCCCTTATGCACATCCAGATCGATATCGCGCAGGACCACGTTGTCGCCAAAAGCCTTCTGGAGGTTCTTGATGCTGACGACGACCTCGTTCGAGTTATTGGTTTCGCTCATGATAGGACCTCCTTACAGACCGGCGATGTGATCGGCAGGCGTCGCGACAACCTGTCCGGCGCTCTTGGCGGGACGCTTCTTCTTGGTCTCGGCCGTGCCCAAAAGCCTCGCCTCAAGACCGCTCACCAAGCGAGCGAGCGGCAGGGTGATGACCAGATAGAACAGGGCGGCAACCACGTACGGTGTAATGGAGCCCGTCGTGGCCACGATGGTACGGGCGTTCATGACGATCTCGACCACGCCCACGGCCGCAAGCAGCGACGTATCCTTGTAAAGCAAGATAAACTCGCTGGTCAGCGTAGGCAAAACATTGCGGAACGTCTGCGGAATCATAACGTAGAGCAGTGTCTGGAAGGCATTCATGCCCAGCGAGCGAGCAGCCTCGTTCTGGCCCTTGGGGATCGACTGAATACCGGCACGGAAAATCTCGCACAGGTACGCAGACGAGTTCATGGCCATGACGATGACGCCGAGCACGTAGTCATCAACCTTGACTCCGGCCAACGGCAGACCGAAGAACGCGATATAGATCTGCAGGAAAGCCGGCGTACCGCGAATGATATTCACATAGATGCCGGCAAAGCAACGCAGGATGCGCGACTTAGAGATGCGCATGAGCGACAGGGCAAAACCGAAGGGAATTGCCAGCGGAAACGCCACAAGCACGATCGAAAGCGACATGAGGAAGCCCTTGAAGACGATCGGCAGGCTCTGGACCAAAATGACCGGGTTCAGGAACAGGCGCAGGAACATATTGGAGTTCCACGCCTCGACCCACGGCTGCTCCTTAAGGTCGGTCAGGAAGTTATCGAAGGCCGTCACGCCCTTGATCTCCACCGACGGAATCTTGGAGATCTTCTTGGTCGACCCGTCAGCGAGCGTATAGGTGCCGCTAAAGGCCTCATCGCCGCCCTCGACGGGGAAGGTCACGCCGTAGACCTCGACGCGGAAATAGCCGCCGGCAGGCGCCGTCTCGCCAAAATCAATCTTGAGCGTCTGACCATCGACCTTGCACGTGGGCTTCATGGGCGTACGGTCCATAAGGTCATCGCCCGAGAGCATCGTCAGGCGCGTATCATCGGCGCCAAAGGTCGTGCCGTCGGCAAGCGTCAGTGAAAGGCCGCCCAGCTCCTCGTCGGCATCGGCCTGGACCTCCCAGGTGATGCGGGTCTCGGTGCCACCGACCACGTCGCTACCCGAACCGGTATTGGGTCGGGCGGTGATCTTTGCGGTCTCAAGCGCCTGGGCGGTCGTGGGCACGCAGGCCCCCGCGCACACCAGGGCGAGTGCCACAGCCAAAGCGCAGGCTAGCTTTTGGAGCATCGAGGGCAGTGGATAGCTCTGGCCCATAGCTCCTTGGTTCAATCGAGACAAGGTGGCTCCTAACGTTTAAGTTGCCGACATAACGGGGCGGGATGACGCCCATTCAAGAAACGCAAAGGCCCTCTCCGCCAAAACGGAAAGGGCCCGCGTGCAATCGAGTAGTTATTTTACTTGATGTTGTACTTAGCCATGAGGGCGTCAACGGTACCGTCATCGGTCAGGTCCTTGATGGCCTGGTTGATGTCGTCCTTGAGCTTGGTGTTGCCCTGGTTGATGGCAATGGCGTACTCCTCGCCGGTGCTGATCTGCTTGATGGTCTGGCAGGTGTTGAACTGCTCGGCGGTCAGCTGGCTGGCAACGGAGCGGTTGGTGACTACGGCGTCGCCCTTATCGGACTGCAGGGCGCTGAAGCACTCGGTGGCGTCCTTGTAGGGAACGATCTTGGCCTTGGGGAAGTTTTCCTGGGCAAAGGCCTCGGCGGTCGAGCCAGACTGAACGATGATGGTAGCGTCGGCGTTGTTGAGCTTCTCGCTGTAGTTGTCGGCCGTGATGTCGGTGTTATCGACCTTGGTCACGATAGCCTGATCGTCCATGTAGTAGGAATCGGAGAAAATGACTTCCTTCTCACGCTCGGGCGTGTCGGTGATAGCCGCGATGGAGACGTCGTACTTGGCGCCCGAAGCGACACCCGGAACCAGCGTGTCAAAGTCATTGTTGACGTACTCGACATCCAGGCCCAGCTTGTCACCGATAGCCTTGATGAGCTCAAGGTCAAAGCCCTGGTAGTCGCCGTTGTCATCCTTGTACTCAAACGGCGCGTACTCGGCAGAGGTGCCGACGGTCAGCGTGCCGTCCTTGACGAGCGCGTACTCCTTGGAGCCGTCGACCTTCTCGACCTTAGCGTCGTCAGAGCTGCTGGAACCGGCATCAGAACCAGAGGTGGCGTTGGACGAACCGCAGCCCGTCAGAGCAAGGGCGAGCGCCATAGCACCCGTGGCGGCAAATGCGCCAAGCTTCTTCAGCTTCATAATCAGTCTCCTTCCGGTGACCTCGTTTGATTCAGAGGTCTGCAAAAACTGTTGGCTATTATGCACCCGGAATTACGAATCTGCAATGAGAAAACTGATTGAAACAAACCCATAACGTGAATGGAATACTCTACTTTGTGACAGTCATTACTGCTGCAATGACCTTAATAGTCTAATTTCAGCTGCATAACCTGCAAGTTCGTTCGGAGTCTCCAAAATAAACGGCAGCGAACGCAAGTGGCCATTCGATACAATATTCTGCATAACCTGCATACCTCCACCAAATTCCTCACTGCCAAGGTATCCCTTGCCGATGCACTCGTGACGATCTTTATGGGCGCCACAAGAGTTCTTCGAATCGTTGATGTGTACGGCATGCAAGCGATCGATACCCACCACGCGGTCGAACTCGTCGAGTACGCCGTCCAGATCATGGATGATGTCGTAGCCGGCATCGCTCACATGGCAGGTGTCTAGGCAAACGCCCAGCTTGGCCGACAGCTCGGGGCGTTTGCCGGCAACACCCTCAATGATGAGCGCCAGTTCCTCAAAGCTGCGGCCCACCTCGGTGCCCTTGCCCGACATGGTCTCGAGCAGCACCGTCGTCTGCTGGCCCTCAAACATCACCTGACACAGGGCGTCGACAATCATCTGAATGCCGGCGTCGGAGCCCTGCCCCACATGCGCACCGGGATGGAAGTTGTAGTAGTTGCCGGGCAGCGCCTCCATGCGCCGCAGGTCCTCTGCCATAGCCTCCAAGGCGAACTCGCGCGCCCGCTCTTTGGCAGAACAGGGGTTGTAGGTATACGGGGCATGCGCCACCAGCGGTCCAAAGTCGTTTTGCGACATAAGCTCGCGCAGAGCCGCCGCGTCATCCATGTCAAGTTCTTTTGCCTTGCCACCGCGCGGGTTGCGCGTAAAGAACGCAAAGGTATTGGCGCCAATGGACAACGCCGTCTCCCCCATTGCCCGATAGCCCTTCGTCGTCGAAAGATGACACCCGATCGTCAGCATCTCCAGCTCCCTCCTCATCAGTTGCGGTGAAATACGGTCTATTGGTGCCCTATTTTGGCGCAAACAGACCGTATTCCACCGCAAGTTATAAAAGGGGCATCAGGGGCAAAGGCCTCCAAGGCATTCCGGGCGCTGGCGCCATGCCCCCACGCACTAAAGTTTCAAGCGAATCGCATCGATAATGCGCGCGCAGCGCTGCGTGGCGGCAAGGGGCATGACGGGACTCTCGAGTTTCCCCGCCCGGATGAGCTGGGTCGCATGCTGGATTTCGCCGTAGAAATCATCGATCTCAAACGGGGCATTTATTTCGAGCGTTCGACCGTCGGAATACTTCACATGGGCGAGCTCGGGGCGATGGAGACGCTCGATTTCCAACGAGCCTCGCTCACAGACAATCGTTAAGCGGCTTTCATATGTTGCTTTGCCGTCGCACACCATATGAATGGGTATACCGCCGACGCTCATACGGATCTCGTCGGCCCAATCGACGCGGCCGCCTGATACGTCACGCCAGCGAACTTCACGGGATGAAACCTCGCACGCGCCCGCGAGCAAATCCTCAAACCAACCGACCGCATAGCAGCCCATGTCATATAGACAGCCGCCCTGCAACGAATCAAGCAGATAGCCCGAAGGAGGCTCGCCGTAATCGAGCTTTTGCACGCTTTCAATCGAGACAATACGGCCAAGCTCACCCGACGCAAGCAAGTCCTTCACGCGAGTGCGCATCGGGCAAAACCGATTCTTCATCGCCTCCATAAACAGCACGCCGCGCTCACGAGAGGTGGAGGCAATCGAGAGAGCCTCTTCCTCACTCAAAACGGCCGGCTTTTCGCACAGCACGGCCTTTCCCGCGCGCAGTGCCCGACAGACCCAATGCGCATGCATGCCATGTGGAAGAGCCAAGTAGATTGCGTCGACATCGGGGTCGGCAATCAGCGCATCATAAGCCACATCGCCGCTATCGTCAGCCGTGGCATAACTGTGCGCGGCATCAATCGAAAACGCCCTGCAAAACTCCTCAACATGCGAAGGAGTGCGGCCGGCGGCAGCCACAAGCCGTGCCCCGTCCACCTCCTTGAGCGACGATGCAAATCGATGCGAAATGTGTCCAGCGCCCAAAACGCCCCAACAAACCTCACGCAAATCATCACATGAATCCCGATGACCCACGACAGCCCCCTTCAGTTGCGGTGAAATAGTTCCTGTTTGGCCCCTATTCTGCCGCAAACAGGAACTATTCCACCGCAAGTTATAAAAGGGTCATGAGGAGCGCGTTTTGCCGAAGGCCTTAAGCACCGCCGTCACGGGACCAGGCTGGAAACGTCGGCGCACATCGTCGAGACGCTCGGGAATATCGATGTGCTGTGGGCAGTGGCGCGCGCATTTGCCGCACTTGACGCAATTGCTCACGAGCTTGGGCTCGCTCGTGCGCACCGCACTCGCCGTAAAGTATTGCGACAGCCCCGTAAACCAGCTGTGCGCATAGCTCGCGTTGTAGGCGGCAAAGCAGCCGGGAATGTTGATACCCTTGGGGCATGGCATGCAGTAGCCGCATCCCGTGCAGGGCACACGGTTCGATTTCTCAAACTCCATCAACACGCGCGCAATCGTGTCGAGCTGGTTGGCAGTCATCGAATTCGGCAACGCGAGGTCTGCCAGTGACGAATTCTCATCCACCTGCGCGATATCGGTCATACCCGAAAGCAGCATCGTCACCTGAGGATGATTCCACACCCACGAAAGACCCCAGGCGGCAGGAGTGCGCAAATGCGGGTCACGGGCACTATCGAGCACAGCGCGGGCCCGTGGCGGCAGCTTGCCCGCTAAACGCCCGCCCAGCAGCGGCTCCATCACAAACACCGCGAGCCCGCGCTCCGCAGCCGCCATGAGTCCTGCCGTTCCCGCTTGGTAACGCTCGCCGGCATAGTTGTACTGTATCTGGCAAAAATCCCAGTCATATGCGTCAAGCATCGTCAGGAAATCCACCGCGCTGCCGTGGTACGAAAAACCAATCTGGCGAATGCGCCCCACCGCCTTTTGACACGCGATCCAGTCCTCAATGCCCAATGCCACCACACGTTCCCACTGGGCGGGCGAGGTAATGTTATGCATGAGGTAATAGTCGATATGGTCGGTCCGCAGGCGCCGCAGTTGCTCATCGAAGAACCGGTCGAAATCCTCCGCGCACTTGCACGAAGCATGCGGCAACTTGGTCGCCAGCAACACCCGGTCACGCAGCCCCAAGCGCTCAAGCGAGGCGCCCACGCACGCCTCGTTACCGGGATAGAGATACGCGGTGTCCAGATAATTAATCCCCTGCTCCACCGCACGGGAAATGATGGCATCGGCTGTCTTCGCATCCGGACGTCCCGGCGCACCGGGAAACCTCATGCAGCCCAGACCCAACGCCGAGATACGGTTGCCGCTTTTGGGGTCAACGCGATATTGCACGGCCCCTCCCTTCGCCATCAGCGCCCCGGCAAGGCGAAACACAATGGTCACGCAGCCGAAACATCGTGGAATCGCAATCGAGAACGTATCGTAACGCAGCAGAAATCGAGCTGTCACGGCACCGCTTTAACATCAGCAAAAAGCCCGATGAAAGGAGCCGGGCATGACCACGCGCATGTCTTTGCGGTCTGCCCTGCAGCGTAGCGTCCAGGCAAACGTTTCTTTTTTATAACAGCCGCCCCGCGCACCCACCAATCACCCTGGCAGCATACAATCCATCAGGCGCCCCTTACGCGGGCGCCTTTTACATGGGGAGATGATTCACATGCAGATCAACAAGGTCGCCTTTATCGGCAAGGGCGGCGTCGGCCTGCTCTACGGCAGCATGATCGCCCGGGCGCTCGGCAACGACGCCGTCGAATACATCATGGATGACACCCGTTTTGAGCGTCACGCGGGCGATGCGCTCACTGTCAACGGCAAGCCCTGCGATCTCACGTCCGTCCGCGCCAGCGAGGCGACGCCCGCCGATCTGGTCATCCTGACAGTCAAGACCACCGGTCTCGACCAAGCACTCAAGACTATGGAGCGCGTCGTGGGACCCAACACGCTCATCGCCTCGCTATGCAACGGCATTACGAGCGAGCAAAAGATTGCCGAACGCTTTGGCTGGGAGCATACCGTTCTTGGTATCTGCCAGGGCATGGACGCCGTGTTCCTCAACGGCGCGCTCACCTTTACCAATGCGGGCGAGATCCGCTTTGGCGCGGCGGCCGGCACGGACCCCGCGACCGTCGCCGCTATCGACGGGCTCTACACGCGCTGCGGCATCGCCCATACCGTCGAGCGCGATATTGCGCACCGCATGTGGGCCAAACTCATGCTCAACGACGGCATCAACCAGACCTGCATGGCCTACGGCGGGACCTACGGAAGCGCCACGGAGCCGGGCTCCGAGCAGCGCCGCTGTTTTGTCTCCGCCATGCGCGAGACGCTTGCGGTTGCCAACGCCGAGGGCGTTGAGCTGACCGAAGCAGACCTGACGCAAATGGTGCACCTCATCGAGGGAATCGACCCCGCCGGTATGCCCTCAATGGCTCAGGACCGCATCGCGCAGCGCAAAACAGAGGTCGAGGAGTTCGCGGGCACCGTCCGCCGCCTCGCGGCCAAGCACGATATCCAGGTTCCGCAGAACGAATGGCTCTATCAGCGCATTCGCGATATCGAGGCAAGCTGGTAACGCCAACGCGCCGCATTCAACAGCCTTAGCAGCAAAGCCGCCGCAAGGAGCACTCCCCTTACGGCGGCTTTCATCTTCGTCTATGACCGGCGGTCAATCTCACAACAGCTAGCGTTGCGACTCCGGAACCTCGTCCTCATCGTCGCGACAAAGGACAACACCGGCGCTTCCCAGCAGCGTGGCCGCGATCAGCACGCCGACCACGATAGGAGCAGCCCCGCATGTCCCCTGCATGCCCGCGACGAGCGCGGCCGTGGGACCAAGGCAGCCAAGCATCAACGCGACGGCGGCAACGGTAATATCTCGAGCATTCACAAGACCACTTCCTCCAAGAGAAAGACCTTATTTCTCAAGAACCAGTGTGCTCCGCATCCATTCGCCCAGCGTACCGCCACGGTAAGGGCTCTGTTAACTCAAACGCATACATAGAACGGACGTCCTTACGTTGCCCTAAAGCTCGGTAAAGACGCCCGTCCGCCAAATATCCGTGATGCAGAAAAATTACCAACCGGTGTAGTAGTCGGTGGTTCCGGCAGCGCAGCCGGAGTCATAGACCTTGCAATCACCCTTGGAGCCCGTAAAGGTCGAGCCCTGGGCCATATCGCCCGCGGCAACAACGTAATAGCCGTCGGAATCGCGCCAAAAGCCCTCAGAATCCTGAGTCCATTCGCCCGTGCGATAGTGATAAAGCACATTGCTGCTGTAATAGGTCTCGCGGCGCCCGTTGTAGTTATTGACACCCGCAGAGCGCGTCAGGCCCGATCCGTTCGCGTAGGACGCGGCAGACGCGTAGGACGGAGTAAAACCGGCGTTGTAGTACGAAGCCTGGGTGGCCTCGGCAGTCTCCGCCTCGGCGGCGGCCGCCTCGAGCGCTTCGCGCTTGGCATCCTCAAGCGCGGTGCGCAGCTCATCGAGCTCGGTCGACTTGGCGTCGACCTCCCCCATCGTCAACAGGCTGCCCGCACCGTCGATGCAACCCTGCAACACAGCGCGCTCGTCATCGGTAGCATAGTCGCCATACATATTCATAATGATCTGAGCGCGCATCTCCAGGGAATCGCGCTTGGCCTCCATCGAGGCGTTCCACTCCTGCATGGAACCATAACCATCGCCGCGATAGTCAACGGGCTGTACCAGCGTCGTCTCGGACGGCGTAGATCCAACCGTATCGGACAATGTTGCGGCGTGGGCATCAGTTGCACCGGCGCCCGCCAAAAGTGCCACGGTCAGAGCGGCGGAAAGGGCGGCGGCTTTCGGTTTTCGTGAATCGATCCTCATGTAGCTGGAAACCTCCGTAGTGCGTTTTTGCTGCGTTTGATTCGATTGCGCTGCATAGTACCCCGAGCAAATCGCGACCTGCGGTTTTACTCAAAAGGCGCACGTCAATTGCGTAAAACTCACATCCCCTCAACAGGAGTTTTCCACAACTCGAATGCATAAAGCGTGTCAAAAACCCTGTTTTTGCACCCGCTCTATGCAAAAAAGGCGCCTGTGCAACCATTGTTCGCACAGGCGCCTTGAGCAGGCATTTTATGCAGTTATACCTATCGAGTCGCAAGGGGTCCTTGCACAAGTCGCCTTACTCGTCCAGCGCGGCGAAGGCCTGCTTCAGATCCCAAATGATATCCTCGGCGTTCTCGGTACCGATGGAAAGACGGATCGTGGAGGGCGTGATGTTCTGCTCGGCGAGCTCCTCGGCAGAGAGCTGGGAGTGCGTAGTGGTAGCCGGGTGCACGACGAGCGACTTGACGTCGGCCACGTTGGCGAGCAGCGAGAAGACCTGCAGATGGTCGATGAACTTCCAAGCTGCCTCCTGGCCACCCTTAATCTCAAAGGTAAAGATCGAGGCACCGCCGTTGGGGAAGTACTTCTGATAGAGCTCGTGATCGGGGTGCCCAGACAGGCTCGGGTGGTTCACCTTGGCGACATGGCTATCACCAGCCAGGAACTCAACGACCTTCTTGGTGTTCTCGACATGACGGTCAACGCGCAGCGACAGAGTCTCGGTGCCCTGGAGCAGGATCCAAGCGTTGAACGGGCTGATGCAGG
>DBGDZK010000115.1:0-15071 GCA_048373195.1 Collinsella sp. | reverse complement strand
GAATCACTTGTGCTTGGCATTTCGGATGCGGCCATCTCATTTGAGGAACCAAGGGATAGTGTCCTTTCTTCGAAATACTTGGGTGAAAAGGAGCTCAAGGTTCTTTCATGCCCAGCTGGTCATCAATCTGTTGACGCTATGACCATTCGTGAGTTACTGGGCGGCAGGCTCGCTGTTCCCATTAATTTGTCACCCTGTCTCAATGCAATCAATCAATGCCCCGAAGCCCAGCTGGTTAATTTCCGCTTTCGCGATGTCGAATACGGAAACAGGGCGCAGACTGAGTTTCTTCAAGCCGGGGGATTGATATTGAGCTTTTCTGGCTCTTCTCTCGCATCAGATGGACTGGAAGTGAGCGAGTGTTCCATTGAAGGCTCGCATGACGTAGCCTTGCCCATCTACTTTTGCTATCGACAAAATGCCTGGACCGATCGACACCAGACGGTATTTCTTCACCTATTGCGTCACCTTGCTTCGTGAGGCCATTTGGCCTCGTGGCGTCAAGTGAATGTTGACGCCTTGTAACACATGACTGACGGCTCTGCCCTCATGCTTTTCCAAGATTCCGATTTTAGATTGCTGACTCTTGGAGGGCGGAGTATGAAAAACCGTACGGTTTTGCTTTATATGACGTTCGTTTTTCTGTCGAACTTCAGCACCATCTTGTATTTTCTGACGGTTTACCTTGAATTCGTCGGATTCTCGATGGTGGCGATTTCTAGCATGATGATTGCATATCAAGTGAGCAAGTTCATCCTTGAAGTTCCCACTGGCTATATTGCTGATAGGTTTGGACGAAAGACAAGCGGCCTCGTTGGCGTCGTGGGAATGCTTGGATACTACGCCGCCCTGCTTCTCGTCCGTTCTCCTCTGCTTTTAATCGGTGCGTTTGCTCTTAAAGGTTTTGCCGTTGCATGTGTGAGCGGATCCATCGAAGCGATTTACATTGACAGCGTCTCTCAGGACCAGCTCGTAAGACTTAATGTCGTTGAGCGATTTGTTTTCTATGCCTCTTATGCCATCTCCGCTTGCGTGGGCGGTTTCATTTCGTCTGTCGGTGCATATCTTATTGGTCTTTCGGCAGATACCATCGCAATGGTGTTGACGTTGGTTGTCGTTGTCTGCATTCCTGAGATGCAAAGAGGGAGCACTGCGGGGACACCTGAGCGTGGAATTAGCCCGAAGATGATCGGTGCTGCTATTGCGTGTAATGGCATTCTTCGTTCAGCGTTCATCATGGACTGTTCTCAGGCATTTGCTTTTGTCGCCCTGGAAGACTTTTTCTCACTGTTGCTTGCGGGTCGCGGAATGAATGCCGTCGCTTCGGGTGTGATCATTGCGGTCCAGCTCCTTGCCTCGGCCTCCATGGGGCTTATTGTGCCCAGTGTGATTGCTCATGTCGACAAGGGCCGTTTTGCGCGTATTTGCGGCATCGTGCGCCTTTCCCTGACTGCTCTATTTTTGATTCCCTTTACTCCGGTCTATTTGCTGCCCGTGTTCTATGTGTTGCAGACGGTCGCCTACTCGTTATTTGCTCCAATTAAATACTCAATTTTTCAAAATGCTGCCGATTCTTCGATGCGCTGTTCACTGATTTCGGTTCAAAGCCAGATGGTGGCGGTGGGTGCCATCCTTTTCTATCTGTTCAATGCTGCGTTGAGCAGCATCGCGGACATTCGAGTCATATTGCTTGTCGCGCTCGGGATTTCTTCTTTGGTGTATATCCCCGCGCTATTTCGTCTTACAAGTCAAAGGCCATGCGTATTTAGGCACCGATAACTTATATATCAACGCAATAAACCCGAGCGCGAGGGCGTTTGGGTTTATTATTGAAGCGTATGTAACCTGGCGGCGCCACACCGCCTGTTAGTAGGGAGACACATGAACGTTCTGGTCGTCAACGCAGGATCTTCGACCCTTAAGTATCAGGTCATCGATACCAAGTCCCACAAGGTGTCCGCAAAGGGCTCCTGCGAGCGCGTCTGCTTTACCGGCGGTACCTTCACCCACGCTGCCAACGGTTCCAAGAAGGTGACCGAGAACATCGAGTTCCCCGACCACAAGGTCGCCATCGAGGTCGTTCTGAAGGACCTCGAGGCCAACGGCGTCAAGATCGAGGGCATTGGTCACCGTATCGTTCAGGGTGGCTGGTACTTCGGCGATTCCTCCCTCGTCGACGAGGACGTCCTCGCCAAGATCCGCGAGGTCGCTCCGCTGGCGCCGCTGCACAACAACCCCGAGGCCAACGTTATCGAGTACTGCCTGGAGCAGTATCCCGACCTGCCCAACGTCACGGTCTACGACACCGCTTTCCACTTCAACATGCCCGAGGTCGCCAAGACTTACGCCCTGCCCAAGGACGTCTGCGACAAACTGCACATCCGTAAGTACGGCGCCCACGGCACCAGCTACCGTTACATCTCCAAGAAGGTCGCCGAGATGACCAACGGCGAGGCTCGCAAGGTCGTCGTGTGCCATATCGGCTCCGGCGCTTCCCTGTGCGCCATCGAGGACGGCAAGTGCATGGACACCACCATGGGCCTCACCCCGCTCGACGGCGTCATGATGGGCACCCGCTGCGGCTCCATCGACCCGGCTACCGTGTGCTACCTGCAGCGCGAAGGCGGGTACACCTTCGACGAGGTCGATGAGATGATGAACAAGAAGTCCGGCCTTTTGGCTGTGACCGGCGGCAAGACCAACGACTGCCGCAACGTCGAGGAGCTCGCCGCTGCCGGTGACCCCGAGGCTCAGCTCGCCTTCGATATGTTCGTCTACAAGATTGCCGCCAAGGCTGCCGAGATGGCCACTTCCATGTGCGGCATGGACACCCTGGTCTTTACCGCCGGCATCGGCGAGCACGCTCCGGCTGTTCGCGCCGGCGTTGCCGACCGTCTGGCCTTTATGGGCGTCAAGATGGATCATGCGCGCAACGCCCTGCGTGGTGACGGCGCTTGGTGCCTGTCTGCCAAGGATTCCAAGGTCAAGATTTTCGTCATTCCCACGGACGAGGAGTTCATGATCGCTTCCGACGTCGAGCGCATCGTCAACGGCAAGTAATTGCAAGAGGGGAGGGGCTGGACGACCGAGTGCCGTTCGGCCCTTCTTTTGTGCTCGTTGGGCGATATGCCTGATAGCTATTTATTAAGTTATGATAACTTCTTATTAACATGCGGCCGCCTTAAGGGGTCTGCGTCGACCGTATTGCACTGCAAAGGAGTCTCATGAACGTACTTGTTGTCAACGCCGGCAGCTCAAGCCTCAAATATCAGCTTTTGGATACCGATACCCGCGAGGTTTTCGCCAAGGGCAACTGCGAGCGTATCGGATCGGACATGGGCATCTTTGGCCACTCCGAGAACGGTGGCGCTAAGCAGACCGAGGAGGTCCCTTTCCCCGATCATCGCTCTGCTATCGCTCGCGTGCTCGAGGAGCTCGAGAAGACCGACTTTACGATTGATGGCATTGGGCATCGTATCGTTCAGGGCGGCTGGCACTTCGATGATTCCGCGGTTGTCGACGACGAGGTTATGGCCAAGATTCTTGAGGTGGCACCGCTTGCTCCGCTGCACAACTACGGCGAGGCCGCAGCGATTGAGTATTGCCGTGAGAAGTATCCGGAGCTGCCCAACGTGGCGGTCTTCGACACCTCGTTCCACATGACCATGCCCGAGGTCGCCTACACCTACGCGCTGCCCAAGGACGTGTGCGACAAGTACCACGTGCGCAAGTACGGCGCACACGGTACGAGCCACCGCTACGAGTGGATGATGGCCAAGGAGATCCTGGGCTCGCGCTGCCACCGTCTGCTTTCGTGCCATCTGGGCAACGGCGCTTCGCTCGCCGCCATCGAGGACGGCGTGTGCCGCGATACCACGATGGGCCTCACGCCGCTCGACGGCCTGATGATGGGTACCCGTTGCGGCTCCATCGACCCGGCTACCGTGTGCTACCTGCAGCGCGAGGGCGGCTACAGCTATCAGGAAGTCGATGACATGATGAACAAGCAGTCTGGTCTGCTTGCCATCTCGGGCATCTCCAACGACGCCCGCGACATCCGCACGCGCGCCTCCGAGGGCGACGAGCGCTGCCTGCTCGCCTTCGATATGTTCGCCTACAAGGCCATGCAGCAGGCCGGTTCCATGATCGCTTCCATGGCGGGCGTGGACACCATTACCTTTACCGCCGGCATCGGCGAGAACGACTGGTCGATCCGTAAGGCCTTCTGCGACTGCTTTGAGTGGCTGGGCGTACGCATCGACAACAACAAGAACCGCGAGGCCGTGGGCAACGGCCCGCAGGTCATCAGTGCCGCCGGTTCCGCCGTCACGGTCATGGTCATCCCCACCGACGAGGAATACATGATCGCCCACGACGTCGAGCGCCTGACCAAGAACAACTAACGCTCGCATTTGCAAGTAAACGAAAGGCCTCCAGAGCAACAGCTCCGGAGGCCTTTTGCTAGCGGGCGGAAATTCCTGTCCCGAGGGGATATGTACGCTACTCAGCCATCTGAGCCTGGACGGCGGTGATGGCCACGACACCCACGATGTCGTCGGCAGAGCAGCCGCGCGAAAGGTCGTTAACCGGCTTGGCGATGCCCTGCAGGATGGGGCCGTAGGCGTCAGCACCGGCGAAGCGCTGGACCAGCTTGTAGCCGATGTTGCCGGCCTCGAGGTCGGGGAACACCAGCACGTTAGCCTTACCGGCGACGGAGGAGCCGGGAGCCTTGAGCTGGGCGACAGTGGGGACGATAGCGGCATCGAGCTGCAGGTCGCCGTCGATGGCGAGCTCGGGAGCCTTCTCCTTGCAGAACTTCACGGCCTCTTGGACCTTCTTGGCGACCTCGCCGCCGGCGGAGCCCATGGTGGAGTAGGAGAGCATGGCCACGTGCGGCTCAACGTTGCCCATGAAGGTGGACCAGGAGTGAGCCGAGGCGATGGCGATCTCGGAGAGCTCGTCGGAGGACGGGTTGATGTTGAGGCCGCAGTCGGCGAAGATCAGCGTGCCGTCGGTGCCGAACTGCGGGGTATCGGTGCACATCACGAAGAAGGCCGAGGCCAGCTTGGTGCCCGGGGCGGTCTTGAGGATCTGAAGCGCAGGGCGCAGAGTGTCGGCAGTGGAGTGGCAGGCGCCGGAGACCAGGCCGTCGGCATCGCCCATCTTGACCATCATGGTGCCAAAGTAGGTGGCGTCCATCACCTGGGCGCGAGCCTGCTCGATGGTAACGCCCTTCTTGGCGCGGAGCTCGGCAAACTTCTGCGCGTACTCCTCGTGCTTCTCGGCATTGCGCGGGTCGATGACGGTAGCGCCGGGAACGTTGATCTCGTCGGGGTTGCCCAGGATGACGATCTTTGCCAGGCCCTCCTCGATGATTTTGGTGGCCGCGACGATAGTGCGCGGATCCTCGCCCTCGGGCAGGACGATCGTCTTAAGGTCGGCCTTGGCGGCAGACTTCATACGGTTTAGGAAATCGCTCATGTTACTCCTTACAAGCGTTTCGCTAAGCTCCAGGCGCCCGGCTGTTCACGAATAAACCCGCTGCTAGCGGGTTTACCTTTCAATTATGTTCGCCGCGGTGCTTGAGCTTTCCTTGTGTGGCAAGCTCATTATAGGACGCATTAGCGCTATAATCGCTCTGATAAATATGTCTCGAAGAATGTTCGAGAAAAGCCCAGCTAACGAGCCCGTGGCTTTTGACAAGGAGTATCGATGCAGATTACCTCAGGCCTGCCTGAAGGCTTTAACGCCGGCGCGTACGACATGATTGTCGTCGGTGCTGGATATGCCGGTGCCGTTTGCGCCCGCCGTCTTGCCGAGACCATCGGCTATCGTGTTGCCGTTTTGGAGCGCCGTAGCCACATTGCGGGCAATGCCTATGACTGCACTGACGAGGCCGGAATCCTGATCCACGAGTACGGTCCGCATATCTATCACACCTTTAACGAGCGCGTTCACAATTTCCTGTCGCGCTTTACCAAGTGGACGGATTATCAGCACAAGGTGCTCGCCAACATCAACGGTACCCTTATGCCCGTGCCCTTCAACCATGCGAGTCTCAAGCTCGCCTTTGGTGACGAGCGCGGCGAGGAGCTGTATCAGAAGCTCGTGGAGACCTTTGGCAAGGATGTCAAGGTGCCCATTATGGAGCTGCGTAAGAAGAACGACCCCGACTTGGCCGAGGTCGCCGATTACGTCTACGAGAACGTCTTTTTGCATTACACCATGAAGCAGTGGGGCCAGACGCCCGATCAGATCGACCCCTCGATCACCGGCCGCGTTCCCGTCTTTGTGGGCGATGATGACCGCTACTTCCCGCAAGCTCCCTTCCAGGGCATGCCGCAGGAGGGCTACACGGCGCTCTTTGAGCACATGCTCGACCACGACCTGATCGACGTGTTCTGCGACGTGGACGCCCGCGATCTCTTTGAGATCGACGAGACCACCGTCAAGATCGACGGCAAGGTCTATGGTGGCGAGATCGTCTACACCGGTCCACTCGACGAGCTGTTCAACCTCGATCTGGGCGCGCTACCGTACCGCACGCTCGACATGAAGTTCGAGACGCTCGATATGGACCAGTTCCAGCCCGTGGGCACCGTCAACTACACCACGAGCGAGGACTACACGCGCATCACCGAGTTCAAGAACATGACCGGTCAGATCCTGCCCGGCAAGACCACCATCATGAAGGAGTACTCCAAGGCCTATACGCCCGGCTCGGGCGAGACGCCGTACTACGCCATTCTTGAGCCCGAGAACCGTGAGCTCTATGAGCGCTATCTTGAGCGCGTCCAGAACCTGACGAACTTCCACCCGGTGGGTCGTCTGGCCGAGTATCGTTACTACGATATGGACGCCGTGACCAATTCCGCCCTCGATCTTTCGGATGAGATTATCGCCTGCCATGCATAAAGTCATAACATTCGGTATTCCCTCGTATAACGCCGCCAAGGACATGGACCATTGCATCACCTCCATCTTGGAGGGGAGCAATTACGCCACCGATATCGAGATTATCGTGGTGGACGACGGCTCCAAGGACGAGACGGCCGATAAGGCCGATGAGTGGGAGGCACGTTATCCCAGTATCATTCGCGCGGTACACCAGGAGAACGGTGGCCACGGTATTGCCGTCCTTTCGGGTCTGCGCGAAGCACAGGGCACCTACTACAAGGTTGTCGACTCGGATGACTGGCTCGACGCTGCGGCTCTTTCGACCATGCTGTCGATTCTGCGTGGCTTTGAAGAGCGCGATCAGCGCGTTGACCTGTTTATCTCGAACTACGTGTACGAGAAGGTTTACGAGGGCACGCATACCGCTATTGGCTACAAATTTGCCCTGCCGCGCAAGAAGATCTTTTCCTGGGATCAGATCGGTCATTTCCGCCTGGACCAGAACCTACTCATGCACAGCCTGTGCTATCGCACGGATGTGCTGCGCGAGTCCAACCTTCCCATGCCGCCGCACACGTTCTATGTGGACAACATCTACGCCTACGTGCCGCTGCCGCGTTGCAAGACCATGTACTACGCCGACATCGACCTCTACCGCTACTTTATCGGTCGCGAGGGCCAGAGCGTCAACGAGGCAACGATGGTCAAGCGTCTGGACCAGCAGTTCCGTGTTACGCGTATCATGATGGAGTCGTACCACTTGTACAGCGATGTTGGGTCGTCGCGCCTGCGTTCGTACATGATGGGCTACTTCACCATGATGATGGCGATCTGCTCGGTGCTTACCAAGCTTTCCGAGGAAGATTGCGCCGACGAGCGCCTAAAGACGCTGTGGAATGATTTGAAGGCCTATGACGAGCGCATGTATCGTCGTGCCCGCTACGGCGTGGTCGGGTTCTTCACCAATCTGCGCGGTCGTGCCGGTGACAAAACCACACTCGGCCTATACCGTCTTGCCTCAAAGATCTTCAAATTCAACTAGCTGCTGAACAATCGCTGCTGATAGGTTGACTGGGCCCCTTGGCCTTTAGTTTGCTACTGCGAACAGGCCTGCTCGCACGGAAAGCACATTAAGTGCTTTCCGGCTCGTGCGGAACTTGTATCAAACTAAAGGCCAAGGGGCCTCTGCTATAAGAATCGATTGTCAGGCTGCCAGAATTTGAAGATCTTAGACGCGCGGTACACAGGGGCCTGGGCTGAAAGGGATTTAGTTGAGTAGGTTGCCCGGTGGGTCTTGGTTATGTTTGTCGCGAGTTCCGCACGAGCCGAAGAGCACCTAATGTGCTCTTCGTGCGAGCCAGGACTGTAGAGCAGCAAACATAACCAAGACCCACCGGGCAACCGGACGAGCTAGTTTACTTCGCGGCGCCGGGGATGCCGTGGGAGGTTTTGGCGGTTTTGGCTCCGTTTACGATGGCGGTCTGTAGGGCCCTTACGGCGAGCATGCCCAGCAGGTCTAGGGGAACGGCGGCACTAGCCTGGGCGCCCAACTTGCCGCTGGCGAGGGCGTAGATGGTGTCGCCGTCGTTGGTGGTGTGTGTGGGGCGGATGGCGTGCGCGTAGGCGTCTGCGGCCATCTGAGAGACTTTGGTGGCCTGGGCCTTGGTGAGCTCCACGTTGGTGACGATACAGCTGATGGTGGTGTTGGTGCGGTCGAGCGGCATCTGCATGGATCCGGCGGCGGCAAAGGCTGCGAGTTCCATGTCGACGATCTGGTCGCTATCGGCTGCGGCGCGCATGCCGGCGACCCACTCGCCGGTGAAGGGGTCGACAACGTTGCCGCAGGCGTTGACCGAGACCACGGCGCCCACCTTGACGGGACCGAGTGCCACGGCGGCAGCTCCAAGACCGGCCTTCATGCAGGTGGCAGGCCCCATGAGCTTACCCACGGTGGCGCCCGTGCCGGCGCCTACGTTGCCCTGTTCGAGCTTGGTGGGGGTGTGGTCGAGTGCTTCGCGCACGGCGGCGATGCCGGCCTCAATGTCGGGGCGCACGGTGGGGTCGCCAAAGGCAAGGTCGAAGATACAGCTGGAGCACACGATAGGCACCTGCGTGGGGCCGACGGGAAGGCCGATGCCGCGGCTCTCAAGCTCGCGAGCGACGCCGCTTGCAGCTTCGAGGCCAAAGGCCGATCCGCCCGAAAGGCAGACGGCGTGGACCTTGTCGACGGTGTTCTCGGGTCGTAGCAGGTCGGTCTCGCGCGAAGCGGGAGCGCCACCGCGTACGTCAACGCCGCCGGTGGCGCCCTCGGGTGCCACGATTACGGTGCAACCGGTGCCGGCCTCCTCGTCCGTATAGTTGCCATAGCAAAAGCCATCGACATCGCAGACGTCAATGGCCTCGAGCAGTGTATCCATGTTTAACTCCTATCGGTTTTCCGCCGCGCCTTGTGCCCGGTCGGGATCCGTACGGTACGCCAAAATTGTAGGCGCTGGGGAATACCCAGCGCCAGATGCAATTACGAGAGTTTTTGAATCGCGCGCGCGACGCGGGCGATGGGTAGGCCCACTACGTTATAGAAGTCGCCCGAAATATCGTGCACGAGCATGCGGCCGCCTGTGCCCTGGATGCCGTAGGCGCCTGCCTTATCCATGGGCTCACCCGAGGCAACGTAGTGCTCGATCTGCTCGTCGGTGAGCTCGTAGAATGTCACGTCGGTCACATCGACAAACGACAGGCTCTCGGCGGCATGCGGGGCGGCCGTATCGCCTGCCTTAACGATGCAGACGCCGGTTGCGACCTGGTGCGTGCGGCCCGAAAGCTCACGGAGCATGGTGCGCGCCTCGCCCTCGGTTGCCGGCTTGCCCAAAATCTTGCCGTCGAAGGTGACGATGGTGTCGGCCGCGACCGTCAGTTCTTTGGGCTCGGCATACTCGGCAGCAACGGCAGCCGCCTTGGCGCGTGCCAAGCGCTCGACAAGCGTGAGCGGAGCCTCGCCATCAAAGGGCGTTTCGTCGATATCCGCGGGAATCACGCGAATGTTGTAGCCTGCCTCGCGCATCAGCTCTATGCGGCGCGGCGATTGCGAAGCCAAAATCATAGTTGGATGCCCTCGGCGACCTTCTCGACGGCCTTGTCGCCAGCGAGCGTGCGCAGCAGCTCCAATGCAAAGGGGAGTGACTGTGCCATGCCGCTGGCAGTGATGATGTTGCCGTCTTGCGTGACCTTCTCGCCAGTATAGGCGCCTTCGGGGAAGCTTTTCTCAAAGCCAGGGAAGCACGTGGCGTGGCGCCCCTCGAGTAGGTCGAGCTCGCCCAGGATAAACGGGGCGGCGCAGATGGCGGCGACGTGCTTGGTCGCGGCGAACTCGCAGACCACGTCGCAGACACGCTGATCGGCGCGCAGGTTGGTGGCACCGGGCAGGCCGCCGGGCAGCACGACGCAGTCGTACTCGTCAAAGTTGATCTCATCAAAGAGCGCATCGCAGGTCACGGGGATCTGCAGCGAGCTTACGACCTCACGCGTGGGCATAATCGAGACGAGCGTGGCACGCACGCCGCCGCGACGCATGACATCGACCATGGTCAAGCATTCAATAGTTTCAAAGCCATCGGCGGCGAGAACGGCAACGCTGGGCATGAGGGTTCCTTTCATAGGCGGCATACAATTAGCCGTCTTATACCCCGAAGACCTCCGCTTGCCACGCTCGATTTCCCAATGATTTTTCTGAGCAATGATTAAGTGGCTAGTTGCGCCTAAGGTGGACGACGGTCTCGCAGTGGAAGGTTTGTGGGAACAGGTCGACTGGCGTGATCTTTACGGGGGAGAAGGTGCCTTCTTCGACAAAGCGTTTGAGATCGCGCGCCAGGGTGGCCGGGTCGCAGCTCACGTAGGCGACATCGTGGGCACTCGTGCTGGCGATAAGGTCGATCGCTTCGGGGGCGAGGCCTGCGCGCGGCGGGTCGACCACCAAGACGTCGGCATCCTGGTCGGGGAACTCGCGCACCGCGTCTCCGCCAATGACGTCGACGTTATCAAGCTTGTTGATCTCCAGGTTACGGCGTAGATCGCGCACGGCGGGGCCGTAGGCCTCGACGGCAGCGACAAAGTCGCAGCGGCGGGCGAGCGGCAGGGTAAAGGTGCCGGCACCGCAGTACAGGTCCACGGCAAGCTCGTCTTCCTGCGGATCGAGCGCCTCCATAACGAGCTCGATCAAAATCTCGGCGCCCTTGGTGTTGACTTGGAAAAACGATGGGGCGGACAGGCGCATCTGGCCGTCAGCGATGTTCTCGGTCCACGAGCCCTCACCGGCGAGCATCTCCACCTTAGAGACACGGCGGGCCTTCTTTTCGCCCTTGCTCATGACGCGCACGATGCTCGTGGGATGAGCGGCGTCCGCCAGCACGCGGGAGACCTGCGAGCGCGGAAAAGAGCCTGTCGGCGTCCAGAGTGCGACCTCGAGTGCCTTGGTGCGGCGCGATGCGCGAATGCCCACGCGTTCGAGCCCCAAGTCATGGCTGCCGCTTAGATAGTTGAGTGCGCCGACGACCGATTTGAGTGCCTTCGGGAAGCGCTTATCGAACAGCGGACACATATCGACGGTCACGATTTTGCTGGGGTCGACACCGTGCATGCCAAGGCGCACGCGACCGTTGACGACGGTCGGTTCGAGCTCGATTTTATTGCGGTAGCCCCAATCATCCTTGGTGTGGCGGATGGGTTGCACCAGTTCATCGACTTGATCGGGGCTGAACTTGCCGATGCGCTCGAGCGTGGAGCGCAGGTTTTGCTCCTTGGCGGCGAGCTGTGCCGTGCGTGAGAGATTGCCCCACGAACAACCGCCGCAGATGCCAACGAAGGGGCAGGGGGGCTGAATGCGATCGGGGCTCGGCTCCAGAATCTCGGTCGTGCGGGCGCGCATGAACGACTTGCCGTCCTGTACGACCTCGGCCTCGACGGTGTCGCCTGCCACGGCGCCCTGCACAAAGACGGCCTTGCCGTTGTCGGCGTGCGCCAGCCCGTCGGCGCCGTAGGTCATCGATTCTATAGTGAGCTTCATATCCCTGCCTGTCATTCGTGTTGTTGCTCGCACCATGGTAGCAGGGAAAAGCGCCCCGCATCCGAGGCTTTCCTCAAATGCGGGGCGCTTCTACAAACTGCTTCTACAAACGACTATTTCGTCTTGCCGGTAATGAGCGTCTTAAGACCCAGGCCGATCAGGCCCAGGCCCATGCGCATACGACCGGGGCGATGGCGCTCGATGGCCTTGGTCTTGCCGGCGGGCTTATCGCGACGGGCGCTCGTCTCGGGTGCGGGCTTAGCTGCCTGCGGCTCGGGCTGAGGTGCAGGTGCGGGCTCGGGCTCAATGACGGTCGCCTGGACCTTCTGAACCTCGGGTGTGGCCGGCTGCGGCTTAGGAGCAGGGGCGGGCTTTGCCTCAATGACGGGCTCGGGCGCGGCCTCGGCGTTGCGGTAGGCACGCTCCAGCAGGGCTTCCTGCGAGTTGAAGGGTTTCTCACCCTCTGCGCGCTCCACGGGGACCCAGGTGCCGTCGCTCGTGAGGCTGCGGGCCTTCACGTTGTCCCGCAGCTGCATGCCCATGTACTCGTGCACTAGGGCGCGGCAGGTGGGGTCGAGCACGGGGAAGGCGATCTCCACGCGGTGCTCGGTGTTGCGCGTCATCATATCGGCTGAGCTCAGGTAAATCATGTCCGAGTCCACGCCGAAAGCATAGACGCGCGCGTGCTCCAAAAAGCGTCCGACGATGGAGCGGACATGCACGTTTTCGGTCTTGCCCGGAACACCGGGCTTGAGGCACGAGATGCCGCGGATGATCATGTCTACGCGCACGCCGGCACACGATGCCTCGGCGATCTTGTCGATAACCTCGCGGTCGGTCAGTGAGTTGAGCTTAAAGAACACGCGGGCGGGCTCGCCGGCAAGGGCGCGCTGGATCTCGCGGTCAAGCCCGCGCATGATGAGCGGCTTGAGGCCTACGGGCGCCACACCCAGGAAGCGGTAGTCGCCGCGCAGGTTGCCCAGCGACAGGTTGCGGAAGAACAGGTTGGCGTCCTCGCCGATGCCGGGGTGGGCGGTCATGAGCATAAAGTCGCTGTAGAGTTTGGCCGTCTTCTCGTTAAAGTTGCCGGTGCCCAGCAGCGTCAGGCGCGTTAGCGCCATGCCCTCGCGATAGGTGAGCTGGCAGATCTTGGAGTGGCACTTAAAGCCCTCGGAGCCGTAGATGACGGTGCAGCCGGCCTCTTCCAAGCGCTCGGCCCACTCGATGTTGTTCTGCTCGTCAAAGCGCGCGCGGAGCTCCATGAGCACCGTGACCTCTTTGCCGTTCTCAGCGGCATCAATCAACGACTCGCACAGACGGCTCTGCTTGGCCACGCGGTAGAGCGTGATGCGCAACGAGATGCACTCGGGGTCGTAGGCGGCCTCGTGCACCAGGTCCAAGAACGGGTTCATGGCCTCATAGGGATAAAAGAGCAGCTTGTCGTGCTGCAGCACCTGCTCGCGGATGGAGCGGGTCATGTCGATGGTGGGATTGGGCTGCGGCCTAAACGGCGTAAAGAGCAGCTCGTTGCGCAGGTGCTCGGGAATCTTGCCCTCAATGCCAAAGACGTAGCCCAGGTCGAGCGGGATATCGCAGGTAAAGACAGAGCGGCGCGAAAGCTCGAGCGCCTTGCGGATGGTCTTGAGCGTTGCCTTCTCGAGCGACCCCGAGACCGCGAGCACTACCGGCTGCAGACGCAGGCGCTTCTTGAGGATGCGCTTCATGTGCTGGCGGTAGTCCTCTTCCTCTTCGACGCCCTCGCCGTCCGGATCGATGTCGGCGTTGCGGGTGACGCGGATCAGCGCACGATCCAGCGGCTTATAGGAGCCAAAGCAGCTGTCCAGGCAGGCGAGGATGACGTCCTCGAGCAAGATGTAGGAGTAGGTGCCGGTGGGCGAGGGGATCTCGACCACGCGGTTCATCGAGGCGGGAATCTCGATAAGGCCCAGCAGGCTCTCCTCGTCGGTGGCGCCGTCCAGACCACAGGCCAGATAGAGCGCGCCATTGCGCAAGTTGGGGAAGGGGTGGCGCGGATCGATGACCAGCGGCGAGATGACCGGCGACACGTAGGCCTGGAAGTAGCGGGTTACAAAGGTGCGCTCCTCGGGCGTAAGCGAATCGATGCGGGCGCGGTGAACGCCCAAGGTGTCGAGCTTGCCCTCGATGCTCTTAAAGATGGACTCCCAACGGGTAAGGAGCCCGGGCATTTCGGCCATGACAGCATCGACCTGTTCGGAGGCGGTCATATTGCTCTTGTTGTCGACAGGTTGTTTTTTGAGCTCTGCCAGATCGGACAGGCCGCCCACGCGCACCATGAGAAACTCGTCGAGGTTAGACTCGAAAATCGACACGAACTTTAGACGCTCGAACAGCGGAACGGTCTCATCGAAGGCTTCGTCAAGCACGCGGTTGTCAAAGCGCAGCCAGCTAAGCTCTCGGTTTTGCGTGTACGAGAAGTCGCGCGGCGGTTTGCGCAGCTTTGCGGCGGCTTGCTTCTTTTCGATTTTGCTCGGCATATGCATCTGTCCGTTCAGTCCCCACAGAGGACGGTAGCCTAACACTTTTCACTATTGTCTCAATTTAGTCGACCGCTGGCACGGACGTATCGCGTGAACGGTATCTTTACCTACTTCTTACGCTGCCAAGGCATGCAACTAACTGTCCAACTCGTTTGGAAACAATCTATATCCATACTCAACTGGTGAGGATGTATGAATAAGAATGATTGCGAGCTGAATATAATCGAATCCAAATTGAATCATGGACAAACGACATATATATGCAGAAAACCGTTTTAGCTATGCAATTCCTAAACATGAAAATATTTGTGCAATCTAGCTTAATTCCTTAGAAAAAAGAACATTTACCTTTGAAAACCTGCTTTAGAGAACCGAAGTGCATCATGGGGGAATCATATGCGATATACCGTTCATCGCACTTTGCTGACCGTTCGGGGGCGAGGTGGAATTGCAGGTGGTTTTTGGATATAACTAGAGCTGTCAGCAAGCAGCGTCCCATACGGAGGGGCGCTGATACATTCGGCCGAAAGGCCCGAAAGAAAGGTAGGAGGCCATGACGAAAGGTCTGCACGTGCCTTCCGAGATCGGCAAGCTCA
>DBGDZK010000114.1:0-7268 GCA_048373195.1 Collinsella sp. | reverse complement strand
CATGGTAAGAGCTATAACGCCGCTGCCGAGAAGATCGACCGCGCCACGCTCTACACCCCCCTTCAGGCTGCCAAGCTCATCAAGGAGCTCGACACTGCAAAGTTCGACGAGACCGTCGAGGCTCACTTCCGTCTGGGCATCGATACTCGTAAGGCTGACCAGAACATCCGTGGTTCCATCTCCCTGCCCCACGGCACCGGCAAGACCGTTCGTGTTGCCGTCTTCGCCGAGGGCGAGAAGGCCCGTGAGGCTGAGGCTGCCGGCGCCGACATCATCGGTTCCGACGAGCTCGTCGCCCAGATTCAGAAGGGCGAGATCAACTTCGACGCCGCTATCGCTACGCCGAACATGATGGCCAAGGTTGGCCGCATCGGTAAGATCCTTGGTCCCCGTGGCCTCATGCCGAACCCCAAGCTCGGCACCGTGACCATGGACGTCGCCAAGATGGTCTCCGAGCTCAAGGCTGGCCGCGTTGAGTACCGCGCCGACCGCTACGGCATCTGCCACGTGCCCCTGGGCAAGAAGTCCTTCTCTGAGCAGCAGCTCGTCGAGAACTACGCTGCCCTGTACACCGAGATTCTGCGCGTCAAGCCCTCTTCTGCTAAGGGCAAGTACGTCAAGTCCATCTCCGTGTCTTCCACCATGGGCCCTGGCGTCAAGGTCGATCCCGCTGTCCAGCGTGACTTCCTGGCTGAGTAACTGCTAGTTACTGCCTGAGTACAGCAAGCATTGCTAAAGAAACCCGGTTCTGCCTTGTGCAGGACCGGGTTTCTTGCTATCGCGTCAAAAGCACCATAAAGGGGACAGTGTCCCCTTTATGGTGGTTACCAGGGTGTTCTGGCTGTTGAAGACTCGATGGCTTCGTGGCGTTTGAGCTCGCGGCGCATGGTTTGTGAGTTGAGCCAAGCTGCTTGCCAGCCGCGGATGGGGTAGTGCGTCTGGTCGAGCTCAAACTGCGTATAGCCGCAAGCGTTGATGATCGTCGTTCCACACACATGCTGACGCTCGCGCTGAAAATCGCAACCGTAGCTTTGGTGCACATGCCCGTGCACCATGTAGTCGGGATTCCAGGATTCGAGTGCTGTGTTAAAACACTCGAATCCTCGATGCGGCAGATCGTCCAGATCACCCATACCGGCGGCGGGTGCATGGGTAAGCAGAATGTCGCACCCGCCGACCATCCTAACCTTACGCGACAGCTTACGCATGCGCTTGGACATCTCGCGTTCGGTGTACATGTTGGCGCCGTCGCGATAACGCATGGACCCGCCAAGGCCCGCAATGCGAATCCCTCGGTACGTGTACACGCTGTCCTCTACGCAGATACATCCACCCGGTGCATGACGTGCGTAGCGGTCATCGTGATTGCCGCGCACGTAGATGAGCGGTTTGTTGATGACCGTAACCAAAAACTCAAGATAGTCCGGGTCCAGATCGCCGGCGGACAAAATCAGGTCGACTCCCTCAAAGCGTTCCTTGCGAAAGCACTCCCAAAGGCATCGTTCTTCGGTATCGGCTATGGCAAGGATTTTCATAGGGCAGGGACTTTCGGCTCATCGTCGAGCTGCGGAATGGTGCCTACCACGTTGTCCGCCAGCCAATTCATCTCGACAATCTGCGTGCTCGGCAGCGGAGGGAAGCCTTCGATCTGTACCACGCCGTTCTGGCTGTGGAGCTCGCCGCCAAAGGGGTTGATGGATCCCTCAACAATGCCGTTGCGGAGCAACTGCACGAGTTTGCGCGTTTGGTAGGGTAGGCCCGGAGCGTAACGGATGTCGATAACGCCGGAGCTCATGCCATACCAGTAGTTGACAGCGCGCACTTGGTTGTCGTCGCTGGTCTCGTCCCACGTGCCGTGAAGAAGGCTGCGAACGATGAGCTCGTAGTAACGGCCCCAGTTCCATACGGGCATGGCGATGCCGGTGACTTTGCCGTCGACCAAGCGGTGAAGCCCGTAGGCCGTTGGGTCTTCGAGCGACTTTGACATGTCAGCGCCGGTCATGACGCTTACGCCTTCGCGGTACATGGCTTCGGCAAGACCACCGGCGGGAACATCGCCCCAGGTGAGGATGACCTGCGCGCGCGGGTCGAGCAGCGAGGCGCCAATCGCAAAGGCGTTGATCTCGCTGAGTGCGCCCGAGGCGAAGACCGACGCGTGGTAACCGATGCGGTGGTTGTCCGCCATGCTGGCCGCAAGGGCGCCCAGCAGAAACTTGGCCTCGTACATCTTGCCAAAGTACGAACGGACGCTTTGATGGGGAAGGCCGATAGAGCAGTTAAGGAACCGAACCTGGGGATACTCAACGGCAGCTCTGAGCGTGTATTCCATCAGGCGGTGCGAGGTCGAGAAGATGACGTTGTCTCCATGTTTGACAGCCGTTTCCACGGCGGCGTAGAACACATCCGGATCGTGACAGTCCTCGAACGCCTCGGTGCGCACGATACCGCCAAAGTGCTCATCGAGATACTGACGCCCTTGGTCGTGCAGGCTGTCCCAGCTCGACGTCGCACAGGGGAACTCATGGATAAAGGCGATGCGCAGGGGGTTGGCCGTCGAGTAGACGGTCTTGCCCATAAAGAAGTTGAGCACGCCAGAGGTGGACTTGGCGGGCGTCTCCTCCTCGTCGACGCTCGGTGCTTCGACAAGATCGACCTTGTCCTCGTCATTTTTGCCGGCAATGACCAGCTCGCGCCAGATCTTGCACAGGCGGTTTACGACGATATCCGTTGGCGTATCCAGCAGGCGGTCCTGGTTGTACACATTGAGGTAGACGAGCATGGCGTCGGCGGGCGTAATGTCCAGGTGATCGCCGCCTGCGCGAAGGTAGGCACGCTTAAAGAGCAGGAAAGTGTGGCGCAGGTAGTCGACCTTTTTCTGCGGCCATTTTTCGATAAGGTTCTGACCGAGCATCTTCGCGAGCGTTTCGTAGCTTCCCTCACGCGAGAACTCGATCTCGTATAGGGGGCAGACGCGCCAAAACGCGCAGAACTCGCCGTACAGGCGGCTTTCGACGGAATCCCATGTGCCGGGGTAGAGACGGGTGACCTTGGCCGAAACCGTCGGGGCGTCTAGGAATTTGAGGACACTGACGCGTTTGTTGCCTTCTTGGACATAGAACCGATGCATGAACTCGGTGACGATGACGGGGTCGCGATAGCCCTCGGTCACCTGGATGTCGTAGAGGTTGGACCACTTGCGGGCGAACTCGGTGCTAAACGGAAGCAGGGGCATAAAGTTACACGAAAAGGCGGACTGACGGCCCTTGGTGACCGTGCCGACGACCATTTCGAGCGGAATATCCCGCAGGCCGACATTCTCTCGCTGACCTAAGGGGAGCTGAGCAACCAAGCTATCGAGGTCCGTAAGGTATGGATGCTCGCTTTGGCTAATGGCGCGTCGACGTCCTTGCTCGCCGCGCTTGCGTGCTTGACGATAGGCCTCTTCCATAATGTTGCTCCCTTAGTCGTTTAAACAACTATATGAACCATGGTACCACGAATGAAAACCACTACAAAGATGCCTGACCCCTTTGCGGTGGTTTAGGCGATGATGGGGGCGATGGCGCGGATGCAGGCGTCGGCAGCGGTGAAAGTGGTGCTGTCGTCGCTGACGATAAAGATGATCTTTCCTTTGATGCCAAAGTCGCCGATTTCGCTAAAGAGCACGTAGGGCTCTTTGTCAAAGCCCGAGATGGGCGAGACGGCCGTTTTGGTTGCGCTCGTGAGCTCGTCTGCCAGCACGTCAAGGGAAGCCCACTTAGACGTGTCCTTTACGGCAACGGGCACGGCCACGCGTCCAAAGGGCATCAAATGCACGAGCGTGTTCTTGGAGATGTTGGAGTTGGGCACAATGATGGTCTGTCCACAGGCATCCTCAATCGTTGTATGGCGCCAAGTGATGTCTTGGACCACGCCCGACACACCGCCGACCTCGATATTGTCGCCGGGCTTGATGATGCCCATAAAGGTCACTTGCATGCCGCCGATAAGGTTTGAGAGCGTGTCCTGGAAACCCAGGGAGATGGCGATGCCGCCGACGCCAAGAGCGGCGACGAGGGCGTTTGCATTAATGCCAAAACAGTTGTCGAGGATAAAGCTGCCGCCGATCATCCAGATGACGGCGCGCGCGATGTTGATGAAGATACTCGATGCCGGTAGCGGGTTATCGTCTCGGTTAAGCAGATGGTTCAGGGTCTTGGATACGACCTTGGCGGCGACGGCGGTGCCTATCGCCAAGATGACGGCCCAGATGATGTTGTGGACCCACCGTTGCTCAAAGAAATGAAGAATCGGCTCAAACAATTCCATGTAGGGAAACCTCCTAATGATCGTCCAACCATGATACCCACCAAGAAGCCCGTCCGATCAAATTCGGACGGGCTTCTGTGCTCGATATAAAGTTTACGCGGTGGGGCTGCAAGGCCCGGCGGTGTAGCTTAGCGTCGACGCTTCCAGATAATGCCGAGCATGATGACGATGATGCCGCCGATAAGGCACGCGCCAACTACTGCCAGCGTGCGGTCTCCCGTTGCGGCGAGCTTACCGGTCGTCTTCTTGGTGATGACCTTCGTGGTCGCCGTGTCCGTCTTAGGCGAGGGCTTAGGCGTCGGGGCCGGTGTGGGCGTGGGGTCCACGGCAGCGGAGCCAAAGCTGATGGTGCCCGCGAGCGAGGCCATCTTGCTCTCCCAGCTGTCCTGCCCGATCAGTGCCCTCAGCGCCGCCTCGCACGTGCCCCACTCGGTGTACTTGGTGGCGTGTGCAAAGGTGGGAAATCGGTCGTGTTGGTAATGATGTAGTTGTTGGTGGCGACGGTATAGGTCTTGGCGGGGTCGAGCGTGCTGCCGTCTTTGGTGAGTGTGGCACTCACAATGCGCTTGCCTTCGGGCTGCGTCCAATCAATCGTCACGTTGATGCCGCCAAAGGAGAGAACGCTGCCAGAGTCATCGCGCCACTTGTACTTGTCTTGCGCCTCCTGCTCGGTATGGCCGGCTGCCACGTAGGCTTGCTGAAGCTCGTAGCTGTGATTGCACTCGTCGCTGATTTGTAGCGAGTGCTCGAGCGCTGCGAGGAAGTCCGCGCCGGTCATGGTCCAGGTCTCCACGGTGTTGCCGTAGGGCGAGATGGCGATGACGTTGCCGGCGGTCACATTGCCCGCCGCGATGCCGCCGCGGATGCCGCCAGCGTTTTCGATAGCGAGGTCTGCGCCCGTCAGGTCAAGATAGGAGCTGCAAATCACGTGGCCGATGGTCTGGGCCTTGGTGGTGTCGCCCTCCTTGCTGGGACGGAAATCGGTGGTGCGCACCATTTCCCAACCATGCGTGCCTGCGGCGTCCTCGCCGTAGAAATAGTTGGTGGTGGATGTGCCGAGCACCTTGTTCGATTCGTTTTCAAAGTCCTCGTCGAGCGGCTTGATCTTGTTGCGGACGGCTTCAAGGCGGCTTTGGTAGTCGGAGCCCTTGTCGGGGTCTGCCAAAAGGTCGTTGACGTTCTTGGCGGTGTAGAGCTTCTCGTTGCTGTCGTCTGCAGGGACCGTGACCGTGTCGTCGTCGGTCGTCTCGGTGCCATTCGTGTCGTATTTGTACGGAATGGAAAGCAGTCCCACCTCGGCAAAGGCACTGCCCGCCTCGACAACGTGGATTGTCTTGCCGTCGGCTCCCGTCACCTTCTCGTTAAGGTTGATGTGCTCGTGGCCTGCGATAAGGGCATCGACGCCACGGAGTCGCGTGGCAAAGGTCTTGGCGTCGAGCGTGTGCGCGATACACACAACAACATCGCAGCCCTCCTTGCGCAGCTGCTCTGCCTCGGCATTGATGGCGTTCGCGGCACTCGAGAACGACGTACCCGCGACCAGGTCCGCGCGCAGCGAGGATCCCAGCGACTCATCCATGGCACCCACGACGCCGACCTTGATTTTGTAGTCGAATGTGGAGTGATCCTCGCTATCCTCCCAGGTGCGATCGAGCGTCTTCGTGATGCTCGAGCTCCATACGCCGCTCGTAGACTTCGCGTTCGCGCAGAGCATGGCGAAGGGCGTGCCGGTGGTGCTGTAGCCGGTCATGGTGCGGAGTTTGTTCGCGCCGTAGCTCCAGTCGTGGTTGCCCGGCGTGGTCGCGTCGTAGCCGTCTACATAGAAGGTGTCCATGAGCTCGGCGATGCTCTTGCCCTCGCTCATGGTGGCGAAGGACTGCCCGTGGAAGGTGTCGCCCGCATCGAGCAAAAGATCGGGGGCGCTGTTTTGGGCGCTATAGAGAACCGCCAGCCCATCAAAGCCCACAGTGCCGGTGCCCTTGCTTGCGTTGTAGCTGTACTTGTAGCTGCCGTGGATGTCGTTGGTGTGCATGACGGCCACGGAGCCGTCAATAGCGGCGGGCAGGTTCCCCGCGAAAGCGAGGCTTGGGATGCCTGCGAGCGCGCCGGCAAACAACGCGGTGGCTAACGCAAGGCGGGGGAGTCTTTTCATGGCAGTTTCCTTAGTCCTTAGCCAGAATGTCTGGTTGAATATCGGATTATCGACATAATATGCGAAAACCGCCGCAAGGGCGCCTGTCCCTTAGCGGCGGTTTTGACGTTTGCGCAGATAAAACCTGCCAAAATAAACCTGTCCCTTTTTGGTAGGTTTAGCTTAGCAGCATGCGGTCGTTGGCGAGCTCGCCGCCCGAGACCTCCTCGAATTTCTGCAGCAGGTCGGCTACGGTGAGCGACTTCTTCTCATCGCCCGCCACGTCGTAGATCACGTGGCCTTCGTGCATCATGATCAGACGGTTGCCCAGACGGATGGCGTCGTTCATGTTGTGCGTGACCATGAGCGTGGTCAGGTGGTTCTCGTCGACGATCTCCTCGGTCAGGTTGAGCACCTTAGAGGCCGTCTTGGGGTCGAGGGCCGCGGTGTGCTCGTCGAGCAGCAGCAGGCGCGGCCTGGTGAGCGTGGCCATCAACAGGGTGAGTGCCTGGCGCTGTCCGCCCGAGAGCAGGCCGACCTTGGCGTTGAGACGCGTGTCCAGACCAAGGTCCAGGCGCTTGAGCAGCTCAACGTACTCATCTTTCTCGGCCTTGGTGACGCCCCACGAAAGGCCGCGACGCTGGCCGCGACGCTTGGCGAGGGCCAGGTTCTCGGCAATCTGCATGTCGGCTGCGGTGCCGCGCATGGGGTCCTGGAACACGCGGCCCAGGTACTTGGCACGCTGCGACTCGCTCAGACGCGAGATATCGTTGCCGTCGAGCTCGATAACGCCCGAATCGAGCGGATATACGCCGGCGATCATGTTGAG
>DBGDZK010000113.1:0-15345 GCA_048373195.1 Collinsella sp. | reverse complement strand
GAGATTGAGGACTACGTCGTCGACATCGAGACTAAGTACGCCGAGCTTGCCGATGGCGAGGACACCGAGGACGTCGTGAAGATCGGCGGCCGTGTGGTTGCCAAGCGCGGTCAGGGCAAGATTATGTTCATCGTCGTGCGCGACGCGACCGGCGAGATCCAGCTGTTCTGCCGCATCAACGATATGGACGAGGCCGCCTGGAACACGCTCAAGGCACTCGACCTGGGCGATATCCTGGGCGTAACCGGCGTAGTCGTGCGCACCAAGCGTGGCCAGCTTTCCGTTGCCCCCAAGAGCGCGACGCTGCTCTCCAAGGCCGTTCGCCCGCTGCCCGAGAAGTTCCACGGTCTCTCCGACAAGGAGACCCGCTATCGCCAGCGCTATGTCGACCTGATCGCCAACGACGACGTTCGCGAGACCTTCCGCAAGCGTTCGCAGATTCTCTCTACCTTCCGTCGCTTTATGGAGTCCGACGGTTACATGGAGGTCGAGACCCCCATCCTGCAGACCATCCAGGGCGGCGCTACCGCCAAGCCGTTCATTACCCACTTCAACGCGCTCGATCAGGAGTGCTACCTGCGTATTGCCACCGAGCTGCACCTCAAGCGCTGCATCGTCGGTGGTTTTGAGCGCGTGTTCGAGATCGGCCGCATCTTCCGTAACGAGGGCATGGACCTTACCCACAACCCCGAGTTCACCACGATGGAGGCCTACCGTGCCTTCTCAGACCTCGAGGGCATGAAGGCGCTCGCCCAGGGTGTCATTAAGGCGGCTAACAAGGCCATCGGCAACCCCGAGGTCATCGAGTACCAGGGCCAGACCATCGACCTTTCTGGTGAGTGGGCCAGCCGTCCCATGACCGACATCGTCTCCGACGTGCTCGGCAAGCAGGTCACCATCGACACGCCGGTCGAGGAGCTTGCTGCCGCCGCGCGCGAGAAGGGCCTGGAGATCAAGCCCGAGTGGACTGCCGGCAAGATCATCGCCGAGATTTACGATGAGCTGGGCGAGGACACCATCGTCAACCCGACCTTCGTGTGCGATTACCCCATCGAGGTCAGCCCGCTCGCTAAGCGTTTTGAGGACGACCCGCGTTTGACTCACCGCTTTGAGCTGGTCATCGCCGGCCACGAGTACGCCAACGCAT
This sequence comes from Collinsella sp., assembly GCA_048373195.1. Taxonomy (GTDB): domain Bacteria; phylum Actinomycetota; class Coriobacteriia; order Coriobacteriales; family Coriobacteriaceae; genus Collinsella. The sequence continues at coordinate 14,198 of DBGDZK010000113.1, read as the reverse complement.
TCTCCGAGCTCAACGACCCGGTCGACCAGGCTGAGCGCTTTGCTGCCCAGATGGCCGAGAAGGCCGGCGGCGACGATGAGGCTATGGAGTATGACGAGGACTACGTGCGCGCCCTCGAGTACGGTATGCCTCCCGCGGGCGGCATTGGCATTGGTATCGACCGCGTGGTCATGCTGCTTACTAACCAGGCTTCTATCCGCGACGTCCTGCTGTTCCCGCACATGAAGCCCGAGAAGGGTTTCCAGTCCGGTGCCGCTGCCGCCAAGGCTGCAGAGGCCGGCAACGCCGCGAGCCCATTCGTTAAGTCGCTTAAGCCCACGCTCGATTACTCCAAGATCGCCGTTGAGCCGCTGTTTGAGGAGTTCGTCGACTTTGATACCTTCTCCAAGAGCGATTTCCGCGCTGTGAAGGTCAAGGCATGCGAGGCCGTCAAGAAGTCCAAGAAGCTGCTGAACTTTACGCTCGACGACGGTACCGGTACCGACCGCACCATCCTCTCCGGTATTCACGCTTATTACGAGCCCGAGGACCTGGTCGGCAAGACCTTGCTCGCCATCACCAACCTGCCTCCGCGCAAGATGATGGGCATCCCCAGCTGCGGCATGCTCATCAGTGCCATCCACGAGGAGGATGGTGAGGAGCGCCTCAACCTGATCCAGCTCGACGCCTCCATCCCCGCCGGCGCAAAGATGTACTAACTAGTTACGCGGTTCTACGAACCGCGTAACGGCTCGACGCTGCGCGACGTCCAGGGCGACAATTTGTCATTCAAAAGGCAAGGCATGACCAGAAGGTCTATGCCTTGCCTTTTTCATGCCAACTTGTTCGCCCTGGACGTCGCTCGCTGTCCGTCCTCTACCTGCGGCGTTGCTCTGGCTGGCACTTAGGGACGTTCCTCTTGTGCCGGCACTTAGGGACGTTCCTTTTGTGCCGGCACTTGGGGACAGTCCTAGTCGTTGGGGGTCTACCGACGCATTGGGGGTTTGCGCCTTCCATGCATGACAGCCGTCTCTTTTATGTTTCCTTTAGCCGTTGCTGCCTAGGATGGGGGTTAGTCGATAGGAAGGGAGCACCGGGATGGACGATGCGAGCGAGCGTGCTATCGAAGAGGACATGCTCGATCAGTTCAATTACTTTGATGATGAGGACGAGGAGCTGATCGACCGTCGCGAGCCAGCGCCGCTTGATTCCTTTGATCTGGTCGATGAAGAGACTGATGAGGTTGAGGACGAATCAACGGAGTCCCCACAGTCTTCGCGCCTTAACTCGCTGCTTTCGAGAGCCCCCATGCACCACGGCGTTCGTGCCGGCGCGCTCCATATGAAAACTGACTGGCACCAGATCGTGACGGCAGGCGATGAACTTGCCGTCGATGCGCCGCTCACCGATAAATCATCCATCATCTGCCGCACCGGTATGCTTATGCTCGCGAGCGGAACGGGTGCCTGGCGTGTACGCGATACCATGAATCGAGTCGCCGCCGTACTCGGTGTCACCATCCACGTCGACTTGAGTCTCCTATCGTTTGAGTGCACCTGCATCGAAGATGGCCACTGCTTTAACGAGGTCGTCAGCTTACCCACAACGGGCGTCAATACCCATCGCATTTGGATGATGGAGAGTTTCCTCAAGGAAATCGAGACTTATGGTCGTCGCTTCACGGTGCACGAGTATCACGAGATGCTCAAGACCGTTGAGAGCTCAAAACCTGATTACGTGCCTTGGCAACAGGGCCTTGCGGCGGCCTGCGCCTGTGGCGCCTTCGTTTTTTTGCTCGGCGGCGGCCCTATCGAGATGGCCTGCGCGTTCGTGGGCGCGGGTGTCGGCAACTTTGCCCGCTCCCATATTCTCAAGCAAGGCCTTGGTCAGTTCAGCGCGCTGACGACCGGCGTTGCGCTCGCTTGCGTTTCGTATCTGCTGGCATTGCTCGGCCTTGGCCAGGTCATACCGGGGGCAATGTCGCACCAAGAAGGCTATATCGGCGCCATGCTCTTTGTGATTCCCGGCTTTCCGCTCATTACGGCAGGCCTCGACATCGCTAAGCTCGACATGCGAAGCGGTATCGAACGTCTGTCATATGCCGTATCGATTATTGTGATGGCGACCCTCGTAGGTTGGATGGTTGCCGAGTGTGTTGGCCTGGCGCCGGACGACTTTGCGCCGCTCGGCCTTTCGCCGCTTGCTCTTACGCTCCTGCGCGTGGTGATGAGCGTCGTTGGCGTATTCGGCTTCTCGGTGATGTTCAACAGCCCGGTAAAGATGGCCGCGGCAGCTGGGCTGATCGGCGCCGTGTCCAATACCCTGCGTCTGACCCTTGTCGATGCGCCGACGATAATTCCCTTCCTGGGCCTCAGCACGGGAATGCCTCCCGAGGCAGCAGCGTTTATCGGCGCGCTGGTATCGGGGCTGCTCGCAAGCTTGGCTGAAGTCAAGCTCACCTACCCGCGCATCGCCCTCACGGTGCCTTCGATTGTCATTATGGTGCCGGGCTTGTATCTGTATCGCTCGATGTATTACATGTGCACCTTCGACACGGTCAATATGCTCGGCTGGTTTGTGCGCGCAGTGCTCATCGTAGCGTTTCTGCCCGTTGGACTGGGTGTGGCGCGTACGCTCACCGACCCTCGCTGGCGCCACACCAGCTAATTGGTACAAGGGGGACAGGTTACTTTGCACCAAATGAGTTGCGGTGAAATAGGGACTGAATTGCTGCTTAAAGGGTCAAAACAGTCCGTATTCCACCGCAACTTATGGGGTCGGGGGATTATCGGTGCCCTGCATCTTCATAAACTCAACGCTTACGAAGCGCATGCGTTTCGTGCTAGGCTGGTTCCACCACATAAGTAGTCGCAGACGCGCGTACCACGGGCGGGCGAGATGAAGTTCCAACAGCTCCATCTTGCCCGCCCGTTTTTGTTGCGTGGCGCCGCGGTACAACACAGAGAGGAATCTGCCCTTTATGCCTATCAACAAACGAGAGAGCCTGCTGTTCACCTTTATCATGTGCTTTTGCATGGTGCTCTGGATGAGCATCTACAACGTTGCCCTGCAGCACGGGGCCATCAACGGCGAGGTCGTTGCCACTGCGTGGCTCGGCTTCCCCGTTGCCTACATTTTTGCCATGTGCTGCGACTGGTTCGTCGCCAGCCCGCTCGCCAAGGGTTTCGCCTTTAAGTACTTGGTCACGCCGGGCAAGAGCTCGCCACTTGCCATGACGCTCGCCGTCAGCTCCTGCATGGTCGTTCCCATGGTCATCATCATGTCGCTGTACGGTGCCTGTGAGGGTCTGACGCACATGCCCGGCGGCATCCTTGCGAACCTGTATTCCGTGCCCGCGATCTGGATGATCAACATCCCGCATAATTTTGTGATGGCGCTGCCGTGGAACCTTTTGGTAGCCGGTCCGATTTCCCGCTTCGTCTTCCGTCGCGCCTTCCCTGTGGGGACGGTTTTCGAGGAGGAGCATGCCGAGCTCTTGGAGCAGGCTATGGCTCCTGAGTGCGAGTAGCTCGCTTAGGGATCTGCTGAGCGCGGGCGACTTGCTTGGTTGGAGCCCTAAGCGTGGATAGCTCTCTCGGTGACATCGCGGGCGTGAGCGGTGCGCATGACCGGAGGGCCCGTGCTGCTCCGTTGCCCGACGTGCTAGCGCGCAGAACAATCTGTTGGTGCATTCGGCGGCTGCTGAAGCGTTTCGGCAGCCGCTTTTTATACGGAGTTTAAATACAACAGTCTGTTGTATTACGTAGAGTGGTATATCTCTAGCGGGAAAAATGCGAGAGACGGAGCATTATGGCGTTGCTAGTAGGACTGGACGTAGGGTCGACGACGACCAAAGTTTACGCGATGCACGAGGATATGACCGAGGCGTGGTGGGGATATCGCCGCCACGGGGCGTGTCAGACAGCGAGCGTGCGCGCCATGCTCGGCGAGCTCGCCGAGCGCTTTCCCCATGAGTCACTGCGCGTTGCGGTGACCGGCTCGGGTGCGCGCGATATCGCGACCGCGCTGGGCGCCTCGTACGTTCAGGAGGTGGTCGCCAACGCGCTCGCGATCAGCAGGTTCTATCCGCAGACGCGCTGCGCCATCGAGCTGGGCGGCCAAGACGCCAAGATGATCTTCTTCCGCACCAACGATAAGGGAGACATCGAGGTTGCCGACATGCGCATGAACGGCTCGTGCGCAGGCGGTACCGGTGCATTTATCGACGAGATGGCAAAGCTCATGGGGGTCGGCACCGAATCGGGCGAGTTCGAGCAGCTCGCAAGCCGGGGAACGACCGTCCACGAGGTCTCGGGCCGCTGCGGCGTGTACGCAAAGACCGATATCCAGCCGCTGCTCAACGAGGGCATTCCTACCACCGACCTGGCGCTTTCGGCGCTTCACGCGGTCGCCCGCCAAACGATCGGCGGTCTGGCCCAGGGTATCGACATCGAGCCGCCGGTAATCTTCGAGGGCGGTACGCTCGCCTACAACCCCACACTGGTCCGCGTGTTCCGGGAGCAACTGAATCTATCGGACGATCAGGTTATCGTCCCGCGCGATCCGCAGATCATGGTCGCGCGCGGTGCCGCCCTGTCGCTGACCGACATGTTCGCATCGTCCCAACCGATCGACCTTCCCGACGCTTTTGTCCGGCTGGATAAGCTCGAGACGGTCGCGCCCGCAAGCGGGGAGGGACGTCTTGCCCAGCCCTTTTTTGCCACACCTGCCGAGCAGGCGGATTTTACGGCACGCCATGGCAAAGAGACGCCGGCAAAGGGTCCGGATGCGTATGCGCCCGGAGAGACGGTGCGTGTGGCGCTCGGTATCGATTCGGGGAGCACGACGACCAAGTTCGCCCTGGTCGATGAGGCGGGTGAGCTTGTCGATTCGTTCTACGCGTCTAATAACGGCAGACCGCTCGACGTCGCCCAACAGGGTCTTGTCAGCTTGAAGAACCGCTGGGAGACAGCGGGAGTCACGCTTGCGATCGATGCCGTGGGCACCACGGGATACGGCGAGGAGCTTTTCGCGCGCGCGTTCCACGCCGACTACCATACGGTCGAGACGGTCGCGCACGCCCGCGCCGCGTGCGCATGCGTTCCCGATGCGACCTTCGTGCTCGACATCGGCGGACAGGATATGAAGGCCATCTGGCTCAACCACGGCGTGCTGACCGATATCGTCGTCAACGAGGCGTGCTCTGCGGGCTGCGGCTCGTTCCTCGAGGGTTTTGCCAAAAACCTCGGAATAGCCGTTGAGGATATCGCGACCGAGGCATTTTCGTCCAAAGCCCCCGCCGTTCTCGGCAGCCGCTGCACGGTGTTCATGAACAGCAGCGTCGTTTCCGAGCAGCGGCGCGGTAAGGGTCCGGGCGACATCATGGCCGGTCTCTGCCGTTCGATTATCGAGAACGTGTTCACCAAGGTCATTCGCGTTTCAAATCTCAACCGTCTGGGCGACAAAGTCGTCGTCCAGGGCGGCACGTTCCGAAACGACGCGGTGCTGCGCGCATTCGAGCAGTATCTGGGCAAACCCGTCACGCGTGCGCCCCACCCGGGGCTGATGGGCGCTATCGGTATCGCCCTGCTCGCGCGCGAGGAATGCCGCAAGGGCGACGCCGGCACGTCGTTTATCGGGCTCGATGCCGTGGAGCGCTTCGAGCATCGCGAGTTCGGCGGCGTTACCTGCCGTCGGTGCAACAACCGCTGCCAGCGCGCGGTCGTGGCATTTGGCGACGGCTCGCTTTACGTCACGGGCAATCGCTGCCCGCGCGGCGGCGCCATCTCATGGGATGAGCTCGTGCGCGAGGTTCCCGCGGCGGAGGAGCTGCGTCCGCAGGGTGCTTGCGAGGCACAGGCACCCGGCACGGGGCGCGACCGGACCGCGGCTGCCCCCAATCTCTTTGTCGACCGCGAGAAGCTGCTGTTCGAGTCGTACCCCACGGTTCCCGTCAGCGGGGGGCGCGATGTCACGATCGGCATTCCCCGTGTGCTCGAGTTCTGGGACACCATGCCGTTCTGGTCGACGTTCTTCAGCACGCTCGGCTTTAAGGTGCGCGTCTCGGGACGCAGCACCAAGGCGATGTACGAGCGCGGTCTGGCGCACGTCACATCCGACACCGTGTGCTTCCCGGCCAAGCTCGTCCACGGGCACATCCGCAATCTCGTCGACGCCGGCGTCGACCGCATCTTCATGCCCATCATCACGACGGTGCCCACCGAAAACACCGCCTCTACCAGCGAGTGGATGTGCGCCGTCGTAAAGGGATACCCCTACGTGATGCGCAATTCCGATAACCCGGAGGAGCGTTTCGGCGTTCCGTTCGATACGCCGCTGTTCCACTGGTACGACGAGGGCGACCGAAACCGCCAGCTCAAGGCGTGGTGCAAGGAGACCTTCGATATCGATGCCGACCTGGTTGCCAAGGCGACCGAGCAGGCGGACCGCGCGCAGGAGACGTTTGAGAACCAGCTGCAGCTGCGCGGCAGGCAGGTGCTCGAGAACGTGCGCGAGGACGGCGGCTACGCGGTGGTGATCGCTTCGCGCCCGTACCACAACGACCCGCTGGTCAACCACGGGCTGCCCAAGCTCTTCTCTGAGCGCGGCATCCCCGTGTTGACGCCCGATGCGGTGCCGGGGGTCTGCAACGTCGATCTTTCCAACAGTCGCATCGACATCGTGAACAACTACCATGCGCGCATGCTGTCGTGCGCGGTCATCGTCGCATCGACGCCCGAGCTCGAGCTCGTGCAGATGGGCAGCTTCGGCTGCGGCCACGATGCGTATCTCACCGACGAGATCGCGCGCATGATGGGCGAGATGGGCTCCAAGGTTCCGATGATGATCAAGCTCGATGAGAGCGACGTCGCCGGTCCCATGGGTATTCGCGTGCGTTCGTTTATCGAGTCGGTCAACCGTCGTCGCGCGGAGGAGCGTGCCGAGGGCGCCCGGGTGCACGCGGTCCATCCGCTCGACGACCCGTATAAGGTCAAGTACACCAAGCGCGACCGGCACGACAAGATCGCGCTGGTCCCCAACACCTCCCATGCGTTCTGCAGGCTCATGACCGCGGCGATGCGCAATCAGGGCGTGCGCGCCGAGGCCCTTGATATCGGGCGCGAGGATGCCATCCGCCTGGGTAAACGCTATGTGCACAACGACATCTGCTTCCCCGCACAAATCGTGATCGGCGAGGCGCTCGCGGCACTCAAGAGCGGTAAGTACGACCCGCACGACGTCGCCGTGGTGACTGGCAAGTATATCGGCGACTGCCGCCTGACGCACTACATGCCCCTGCTGCGCCGCGCGCTCGACGACGCGGGATACGACTATGTCCCGGTGCTCACCAACGACGACGTCGATGCCCACAATGCGCATCCGGGCTTCAAGCTCGGCCTTGGCCCGAGCATCCAGATCGCCTACGGTCTTCCCATGATCGATGCCCTCGAGGCCATGCTTAGGCGCATCCGTCCCTACGAGCTCGAGAAGGGCGCGGCGGACGCTGCGTTCGACCGCGCGCTCGATGAGGTTATCGAGGGCATGGAGCGCTCCGGGCTGAGAGGCCAGGCGACGGGCTTCAAACGCGCGCTTGCGATCATGGACGCCGTTCCGTACGACCGCTCGAACCCGCATCCGACCGTTCTCATCGTGGGCGAGTACCTGCTCAATTTCCATCTCGGCGCCAACCACGAGATCGAGCGCTACCTCGAGGACAACGGGCTCGAGGTCATCGAGGCGCGCATGACCGACGTGATCCGCAAGACCTATTTCTACAAGCATGCGCAGTCGCGCGAGTTCCACGTCGACCTGTCGCTGCCCGAAAAGGCCTGGTACGCCACGGCGGACAACCTGTTCGAGCTCGCGCACGACCGTTGCGACCGCCTGGGCGCGGCGAGCCCGCTCTACGAGCCGCCGACGCGCATGCCCGAGCTCGTGCGCGCGAGCGATAAGATCCTGCACCATACGTTCGATGCGGGCGAGGGCGTGCTGATTCCGGCGGAGATTCTCGAGCACGCCAAGCGCGGCTGCCGCAACTTCGTGATCCTGCAGCCGTTCGGGTGTCTGCCCAACCATGTCGTGGGGCGCGGGCTCATCCATGCGCTCAAGGAGCAGTATCCCACGGCGCAGTTCCTGCCGCTCGACTACGATCCCGACGTGAGCTTCGCCAACGTGGAGAACCGTCTTCAGATGCTCATCATGAACGCCAAGGCGCAGGGGTGCGGTGAGGCGCATGGCGAGACCGCGTAAGGACGCCGATGCGCCCGATGCACGCACCCGTATCATCGAGGCGTTTTGGGAGCTCATCGAGAACAACAGCATCTTCGAGCTGTCGGTTGGCGAGGTGACCCGCGCCGCCCAGTGCAATCGCGGAACGTTTTACTACTATTTTCACGATTTCGATGAACTCGTCGCCATCGCCATAGCCCAGCTGCTGCAGGATAACGAGCTCATCACCGATGCCCTCTGGCATTTTTCGAGCGAGGGCGACCTTTCGGCGTTCGACCGGCGCGACGTCCGCTGCCTGCTGCGGCGCATCGTCATCACCATGAGGGCGGGTGCCGCCGAGCAGGTCGTGCAGGGCATCCATACGATCATCATCGACCGCGTGAGAGAGATCGTCCACCCCGACGGAGAAGAGCTCAAGGCAGATTCGAGCTTTGCGGTGGGCTTTCTGGTCTCGGGCATCATGGGCTTTGTGGTGGCGGTCGGCTTTGCCCGGGAGGGCGGCGAGGAGATAGACCTCGAGCAGCCGGGGGACAGCGCGTGCGCGTACCTGAGGGCGGTCGCCATGCAGACGGTGGAAACGGTCGCGCAAGTCGAGGGCGTCGATACATCCGAGCTGCTCGAACGCGTCTCCAAGGAGGCCGATGCCTATCGCGCATCGCGTGCGACGAGTCCCGACGTGGTGAAAGACGCCTAGGGTTTCTCTTGCGGGGCGCCTGTCGCGCATCGCGCGGTGAGTCCCGCGATGCGGTCATAACCTGCATTCATGTGAGCCGGGTTTATAGATATTCCTCCAGCTGTTAACATAGACAACCTGTGGGTAAAGAGACAAAAGCGCCGCCGACGGGCGGGCGTTTTGATTTCGATGAACTCATGTAAGGAAACGAGCATGTTAGATAGATTTACCGATCGAGCGCGCAAGGTCATGTCGATGGCCAAACAGGAGGCGCTCGATCTGCACTCAAATAAGGTGGGCACCGAGCACCTGCTGCTCGCACTCGCCAAGGAGGACGAGGGCATCGCTGCCGAGGCGCTGCGCTCGCTTGATATCTCCTACGACGACATCATGGACACCCTCAAGGAGGTCCAGACCACGGTTCCCGAGCCCAGCGAGGAGACCGAGGCTGCCAAGCTTGCCTTTACGCCGCTCGTCATTAGCGTGATGGAGCGCTCCTTCCGCGTGGCACGTGAGAACAACCAGACCTACGTGTCGACCGAGCACTTGCTGATTGGCATCGTCGAAGAGGGTAACGGCATGGCCATGGACATCCTCATGCGCCTGGGTGTGTCGTCCGCCTCCATCAAAAAGGCTATCGAGAAACTCACCGCCAAGGACCAGGACAAGAAGCGTCCGCTCGCCGGCGCCGGTGCCGGGCGTCCCGGTGCGGGCCTGCCGTTCTTTAGCGGCTCGGACGCGTCGCAGCAAAAGGGGAGCGGCACCGACACGCTCAAGCAGTTCGCCACCAACCTTACGCAGAAGGCGCGCGACGGCGAGCTCGACCCTGTAATTGGTCGCGAAAAGGAAGTCCAGCGTATGATGGAGATCCTTTCGCGTCGCACCAAGAACAATCCGCTTATCTTGGGCGACCCCGGCGTGGGCAAGACGGCCATCGTCGAGGGTCTGGCTCAGCAGATTGCAGCTGGCAACGTGCCCGAGCACCTTATGAACCAGAACATCTGGACGCTCGACCTGCCGGGCCTCGTTGCGGGCGCCAAGTATCGCGGTGAGTTTGAGGAGCGTCTCAAGAACGTGATCCAGGAGGCCACCGAAGCTGACGACGTCATCCTGTTTATTGACGAGATGCACACCATCATCGGTGCCGGCTCTGCCGAGGGCTCCATCGACGCGAGCTCCATGCTCAAGCCCGTTCTCGCACGCGGTGCTTTCCAGATCATCGGTGCCACCACGGCCGAGGAGTTCCGCAAGTACCTCACCAAGGACCCGGCCTTCGAGCGTCGCTTCCAGACCATCGATGTCGAGGAGCCGAGCGTCGAGGACACGGTCAAGATCCTGACCGCGCTCAAGCCGCGCTACGAGGAGCACCACCATGTGCGCTATACGCAGGGTGCTATCGAGGCCGCCGCGAACCTCTCCGACCGCTACATCCAGGATCGCTTCCTGCCCGATAAGGCCATCGACCTCATTGACGAGGCCGGCGCCCGCGCCCGCATCGCCGCCAACCGCGCGCCCGAGCCGGTGCGCGAGGCCGAGCATCGCGTGGAGGAGCTTAAGGCCGCCGCGCAGGAGGCCACCGAGAGCGACGACATGAACAAGGCCGCCGAGATCACCGAGCAGCAAAAGGCTGCCGAGATTGAGCTCGCCGAGGCCAAGGCTGCCTGGACGGCCGAGCTCGACGCCAGCCCGCTCACCATCGATGTCTCCCAGATTGCCGACATCGTGTCCGTGACCTCGGGCGTGCCGGTGTCCTCGCTCACCGAGAGCGAGAGCCGCCGCTTGCTGCAGGCCGAAAGCGTGCTCAAGACGCGCATCATCGGTCAGGACGAGGCCGTCGAGGCCGTTGCCAAGGCCGTGCGCCGCAGCCGCTCGCCGCTCAAGGACCCGCGTCGCCCCGGCGGCAGCTTTATCTTCCTGGGCCCCACCGGCACGGGCAAAACCGAGCTCGCCAAGACGCTCGCCGAGTATCTCTTTGGCAGCAAGGACGCGCTCATCAGCTTCGATATGTCGGAGTTTGGCAGTGAGTTCGAGGTCTCCAAGCTCATCGGTAGCCCTCCGGGCTACGTCGGTCACGACGAGGGCGGTCAGCTTACCAAGGCCGTTCGTCGTCACCCGTACTCGGTCGTGCTGTTCGACGAGATCGAGAAGGCGCACCCCGACATCTTCAACATCTTGTTGCAGGTGCTGGAGGAGGGCCGCCTGACTGATAGCCAGGGCAAGACGGTCGACTTCCGCAATACCGTGATCATCATGACGTCCAACGTGGGCGCCCGCGAGATCGCGCAGGATGCGAGCGTTGGCTTTGGCACCACCGGCGAGCAAGGCCTTACCTCGAGCGAGATTAAGGGCCGTGCGATGGGCGAGCTCAAGCGCCTGTTCCGCCCTGAGCTGCTCAACCGTATCGACGATATTGTGGTGTTCCAGAAGCTCTCGGGCGAGAACCTGACCAAGATTGCGCACCTGCTGGTGGACGACCTGCGCCAGCGCCTGATCGCAAACGGCATGAACATCAAGCTCACCGATGCGGCCTATGACAAGATCGTGGCCGAGGGCACCGACCTCACCAACGGTGCGCGTCCGCTGCGCCGTGCTATTCAAAAGCTCATCGAGGACCCGCTGTCCGAGGAGCTTCTGGCCGGTGAGTGGGGCGAGGGCGATACCGTCCTGTGCGACGTGGCCGATGGCAAGTTTGTCTTTAGCCACGGCACGGGCGAGATCCCGGCACCGCGTCCGGCGGGCACGCTCGGTGGCGATACCGCCCCGGCGGCTCCGCACACCGGCAACGTCGCGCCTGTGAGCAGTGGCGTGAGCTCGGGCCCCGGCGGCATGATGCAAGCCGGTTCCGGCGCGCTGTAGGGCGTGGCGACAATTTGATACGCGCAATCGAGGCGCTCCGAAAAGGGCGCCTCGATTTGTAGAGCTGCGGAAGTTGTGACCGTTACGCTATACGGTCCACCGTTAGCCGATGATGCGGGGGCGCTCGGCGTTTTCGACTGGTTTATGCACGCAAAGTCTGGGAATATACAAGTCGCATGTCTTACTGTCTAACCAGTTGCGCCAAGGAGGCACCATGGACTACAAGATTACCGGCTACGAGCCCGCTCAGCTGTTCCATTTCTTTGAGGAGGTCAGCGCGATCCCCCGTGGGTCTGGCAACGAGAAGGGCATCAGCGATTTCCTGGTTGCGTTTGCCAAGGAGCGCGGTCTCGATGTGTATCAGGACGAGGTCTACAACGTCATCATTCGCAAGCCCGCATCTGCCGGCGCCGAGAATGCCCCGACCGTAATGCTGCAGGGTCACATCGACATGGTGTGTGACAAGCTGGGTTCCGTCGAGCACGACTTTACGACCGACGGTATCGACTTGGTCGTCAAGGACGGTGTCCTCACCGCTAACGGCACAACTCTGGGCGCCGACAATGGTATCGCCGTCGCGCTTATGCTTACCGTGCTCAACGACGATTCGATTACCCATCCGGCCCTCGAGTGCGTGTTCACCACCGACGAGGAGACTGGCCTGGTCGGCGCCGAGACGCTCGACAAGTCCCAGATTAGCGCCCGCACCATGATTAACCTCGACTCCGAGGAAGAGGGCGTTGCCACCGTCAGCTGTGCCGGCGGTGTCGTCGTTACCTACACCTGCCCGATCGCGCGCGAGCACAAGACCGGTAGCACCCTCACGCTCGACATCTCCGGCCTGCTGGGCGGCCACTCCGGCAGCGATATCAATCTGGAGCGCGGCAACGGCAACCTCATCATGGCCCGCATCATCGACCGCCTGATGGTCGCCGGCGAGCCCGCCATCGTCAGCTTTAACGGCGGCACCAAGGACAACGCCATCAACCGTGAGTGCAAGGCTGTTCTGGTCTACGCCGACCATGCTGCCGCCGAGGCGGCGGCCCAGATCGCAAAGGGCATCATCGCCGACGTCACTGCCGAGCTCGAGGTCTTCGACCCCGGCTTTACCTGCACTGTCGAGATTGCCGACGACGCCGAGGTCGAGGCCATGGACCAGAAGTCCGCGCTTGCCCTCATCCGCGCCCTGCGTCTTGCCCCTAACGGCGTGATTCGCCGCAACGTCGCCACCGACGGTTCTGTCGAGGTTTCCTCCAACATCGGTGTGGTTGCCACTTCTGACGACGAGGTCAAGATCATGCTGTCCCCGCGCTCCTCGATCACCTCGCTGCAGAACGAGTTCAAGGACCGCCTGCAGACGCTTGCCGATGTCCTGGGCTTCGACGCCAAGTTTGAGTTCGAGTATCCCGGCTGGAGCTACGCCGAGCATTCGCCGGTCCGCGACGTCTTCGTCGAGAGCTATCGTGAGCTCTTTGGCTCCGAGCTGCGCATCGAGTCCATTCACGCCGGCCTTGAGTGCGGCCTGTTTGCCGAGGCCCTGCACGGCCTGGACGCCATCGCCGTGGGCCCGACGCTCTCCGATGTCCACACCCCGGACGAAAGCATGGAGCTCGCTTCTGCCGAGCGCTTCTACGAGCTGCTCATCGACGTCCTCAAGCGCCTTGCTGCGTAAAGGTTGCGCTAGTAGCAGTCCGAGTCACGTGCTAGCGGATTGCAAATGACATTACGAGAGGGGGCATTCGAGCGTTTGCGACGGGTGCCCCCCTCTTTTGTTTGATAATTGCGAAATTACGACCACCTAGTCCATTTCTGCCCTGATGAGGTCGAGGGTGCGCTGGCAGTTTTCGCGGACGGGGCCGAGCATATGCTCGCGCAGGTCCGCCATGCCGGGCAGGTCGGCGTATTCGTCCATGACCTCTTCCATGCAAATGGGCACCTCGTAGGCGAGGTCCATCATGGTCGCAAAGCAAAACTTCTCGGATAGCCCGGCATCGGTGAGCGTCGCCTCCAGCGCAGGATCTCCCATACCGTGGTATCGGCGGATAGCGCCTGGACCGATTCGCCCCACACGATTTTCGCCGCCAACGCTCATGGCAAGGCGCGCCCGGCGGCGCATGCGCTCATACGCCAAACCCGACGCGACATCGTACATTCGAGCCATCATGGCTGCGCCGTCGTTTCCAAGGAGCAGGGAATAGTTTTGGCTCTGTTAGACCAGGATTGACATACATGTGTCCCCACGGTGCCATATCTTTGACCCCGTAGACCGCGATGATGGGGGCAGCATGAACGCCGAAGACCTGGTCCTCAACTTCAAGAATCTTCTTTCGAATTTGCAGAGCCCTGTGTTTTTGATAAACAGTCGCCTGGACCTCTTCGCTGCGCCCACCTCGCGATGGGACCCCTTTTCCCGAAGTTACGGGGTTAATTTGCCTAGTTCCTTAACCGTGATTCACTCGAG
>DBGDZK010000112.1:0-10868 GCA_048373195.1 Collinsella sp. | reverse complement strand
CGGTGCCGATTACATCGTCGAGCAGGCTGGCGAGCGCGGGGTTGGCTCCATGGATCCAGCGGCGGAAGGTGATGCCGTTGGTCTTGTTGGAGAACTTCTTGGGATAGATCTCGTAGAACGGATGAAGCTCGGTGTCCTCCAGGATCTTGGTGTGGAGGGCGGCTACGCCGTTGATGGAGAAGCCAAAGTGGATGTCCATGTGAGCCATGTGGACGGTGTCGTGCTCGTCGATGATGGCGACGCGCGGGTCATCGTGCTCGGCTTTCGCGATCTCATCGAGCTTGACGATAATGTCGGCGATGGCAGGGGAGACCTTCTGCAGGCTGGCGAGCGGCCACTTCTCGAGCGCCTCGGCAAGAATCGTGTGGTTAGTGTAGGCGACCATGGAGCGTACGATGGTCACGGCCTCGTCAAACTCGATGTCGTGCTCGGTGGTGAGCAGGCGAATGAGCTCGGGGATGACCATGGTGGGGTGCGTGTCGTTGATCTGGACAACGGCGTAGTCGGACAGATCGTGCAGGTTGCTGCCGCGCTCGATGGCCTCGTCGATCAGGAGCTGGGCGGCGTTGCTTACCATGAAGTATTCCTGGTAGATGCGAAGTAGGCGGCCCTGCTCGTCGGAATCGTCGGGGTAGAGGAACAAGGTGAGGTTCTTGGCGATCTCGGTCTTGTCGAAGTCGATGGAGCTGCCGGGGACCAGGCCGTCGTCGACGCTCGCCAGGTCGAACAGGCGCAGGCGGTTCTTGGTGGACTGGCCGTAACCGGGCACATCGATGTTGACGAGCTTGGAGGTAACGGCAAAATCGCCGAACTCGACGGTGTAGGAGTGGTCATCGTCGACTAGGATGTCCTGCTCACCGAGCCACTCGTCGGGGACGGCCTTCTGCTGGTTGTCGACAAAGCGCTGACGGAACAGACCGTAGTGATAGTTGAGGCCCACGCCATCGCCGGTCAAGCCCAGCGTGGCGATGGAATCCAGGAAGCATGCGGCCAAGCGGCCCAGGCCGCCGTTGCCGAGTGACGGCTCGACCTCGAATTCCTCGATTTTGTTGAGGTCGTGGCCTGCGGCGGTGAGCTGGTCCTTAACCTCGTCGTAGATGCCGAGGTCGATCATGTTGTTGATGAGCAGCTTGCCGATCAAAAATTCGGCGGAAATGTAATAGAGCTTTTTCTTGCCGTTGTTGAGCGGGCGGGCGGCGGAGCGCTCCTGCACGAGTTTGACCAGTAGCTTGTAAATGCGACGGTCGTCGAGCTGCTCGAGCGAGGTGCCAAAAGACTGCTCGGCGAGTTCCATGAGGTTAATTTGGGGCATGTTTTCTCCTGTGATGGGTTGTTTCATGTCTGCAATTCATAAGAAGCCCGCGCGAGGGGATTGGGGTGGCCTCGCGCGGGAAAAGCAAGCGCGTCCGCACGGTGGGGAGGGGTCGGGCGCGGTAGCTCCTATTGAGGAAGCTCGATTTCGGCTTCCGACGGGATGCGGAAGTAGGTCTCGGTCCAGTCGGTGAGTTTGTGCTCGAGCTCGCGGGTGATGGCGCCGTCGAGCATGCGCCAGGTCCAGTTGCCGCCCAGCGTGGCAGGGGTGTTGATGCGCGCCTCGTTGCCCAAGTTGAGCAGATCCTGCATGGTGTAGATGCACGTGTCGCTCACGCTGGCGGCGATGGTGCGATTGAGTGCATCTGCCATGGGTTCGCCGGCCTGCTGATGGGTGTACAGGGCTGCCTGCTCACGCTGACGCGGGGTGGCCGTTCCCTCAAACCAACCGCGCGCCGTCTCGTTGTCGTGGGTGCCCACATAGGCGACGGTGTTGGCGATGTAGTTATGCGGCAGGTAGTACGAGTTGGTGCCCTCAAAGGCAAACTGCAGGATCTTCATGCCGGGGAAGCCCGAGTTGTCGCGCATGTCGATGACGCCGGGGGTGAGGAAGCCCAGGTCCTCGGCGATGATGGGCAGCGTGCCGAGCTTTTCCTCGAGCGTCTTGAAGAACTTGAGGCCGGGACCCTGCGTCCACGAACCGTAGGACGAATCGGGTGAGGAGAACGGCACCTCCCAATAGGCCTCGAAGCCGCGGAAGTGATCCAGGCGGATGACGTCGTACATGTCGAGGGCGGCGCGAATGCGGCCCTCCCACCAGGAGAAGCCGTCGGACTCCATGGCGTCCCAGTCGTAGATGGGGTTGCCCCAGTACTGGCCGGTGGCCGAGAACTGGTCGGGCGGCGTGCCGGCGACGCTCACCGGATTGCCGGCGGCGTCGATCTTAAAGAGCTCAGGTGTCGCCCACATCTCGACGGAGTCACGCGAGACATAGATGGGCAGGTCGCCGATGATGAGAATGTCGCGCTCGTTGGCATAGGCCTTGAGGCGGCTCCACTGGCGATCGAAGAAGTACTGCGTCATCTGGTGGTAGAGCATACGCGCCGGATGGTCGGCGCAGACCTTGGCGGAAGCCTCGCCGCGGGTGCGGAGCTCCGCGGGCCACTCCCAAAACGCCTTGAGACCGCACTCCTCTTTGACGGTCATGAACTCACAGTAGGGGATGAGCCAGTCCTCGTTGGCCTGGATAAAGTCATCGAAATCGGCCGGCTTGGCGGCAGCAAAGCGCTCGGCGGCGCGGTCGAGAATCTGACGGCGGCCGCCAAAGATAGCACCGTAGTCGACATTGCTGGGGTCGGATCCCAGATACACGCCATCGATATCGCGCTGCTCCAGATACCCTGACTCGATAAGCTCGGCAAAGTCGATAAAGTTGGGGTTGCCTGCGCGGGCCGAGAACGACTGATAGGGCGAATCGCCATAGCTGGTCGTCGTAAGGGGCAGAATCTGCCAGTAATGTTGTTTGCACGAGGCGAGAAAATCGACGAAGTCGTAGGCATTCCAGCCAAAGCCGCCGATTCCGTATGGTCCGGGCAGAGATGAGACGGGCATGAGGACGCCGCTTGCACGCTCCATGAATGCGCTCACCAACCTTCTTGTTGTGGGGTCGGCCTGCCGATGGGTATGCAGTCCGCCTCCGATGTTCTGATTCGATACGCCTATTGTAAAACATGTTGTTTAAACATGTACAGGCAAGATAAAAAAGTTGGTCGATTTTCGGCGAATGGCTACATGCCATGAAAAAGCCCCGACCTCACAACGTGAGATCGGGGCAAGAACGGTATGTAGGTTTTTGCTACTCGGCGTCGGCGAAGCCGTTGGGGTTGTGGCTCTGCCAGTTCCAGCTATCGCGGCACATGTCCGCGATGTCGTACTGGGCCTTCCAGCCCATCATGCGCTCGGCCTTGGAGGCATCGCACCAGTTGGCAGCGATGTCGCCGGCGCGGCGCTCGCGGATCACGTAGGGCAGCTCCTTGCCACAAGCCTTGGAGAAGGCGGTGACGACCTCGAGTACCGAGGTGCCGGTGCCGGTGCCCAGGTTGAAGATCTCGACGCCGGTCTTGCCGTTCATCCAGTTAAGGGCGGCAACGTGACCAGAGGCCAGATCGCACACGTGGATGTAGTCGCGCACGCCGGTGCCGTCGGGGGTGGGGTAGTCGTTGCCAAAGACCTGAACGGCCTCGAGCTTGCCCACGGCGACCTGGGCGACATAGGGCACCAGGTTGTTGGGGATGCCCTTGGGGTCCTCGCCGATCAGGCCCGACGGATGAGCGCCGATGGGGTTGAAGTAACGGAGCAGCACGACGTCCCACTCGGGGTCGGCGGTGTGGACGTCCATAAGGATCTGCTCGATCATCCACTTGGTCCAGCCATAGGGGTTGGTTGCGGGCTTCTTGGGGTCTTCCTCGGTGACGGGCGGGTTGTCCGGGTCGCCGTAGACGGTCGAGGAGCTCGAGAAGATGATGGACTTGCAGCCATGGTTGCGCATGACGTCGATGAGCACCAGGGTGTTCTCGATGTTGTTGTGGTAGTACTCGACGGGCTTGCTCACCGACTCGCCGACGGCCTTAAAGCCGGCAAAGTGGATGACGCGGTCGATCTGATGGGTATCGAAGATCTTGTTCATCGCATCGCGGTCGAGCACGTTGGCCTCGTAGAAGGTGAGGTTCTTGGCGGCCTCGTCGCCCACGATGGTCTTGACGCGGTCGACGGCGACGGCGCTGGAGTTGGAGAGATCATCGACGATGACGACCTGGTAGCCACCCTCGAGCAGCTGAACGACGGTGTGCGAGCCGATAAAGCCGGCGCCACCGGTAACGAGGACGCAGGTGTCTTTGGGGTCGAGTGCTTTGGACATGTAGTCTCCTATCGAATCAGGAACACTTCTAGAGGGGAGTATAGCGCAGGCGGGGACGCCCAAATGGTGCACTGTAGGAAAAGCAGAGGATTATGTTAACGTACTCATATAAGAGCTTGCTCAATTGTTACCTCAAATTTGACAATTGCTTACGAGCCGCCGACCTTGTAGTTTCCTGCCGTTCGTGGAAATCGTTGGGACGCGCCATATGTACGCTAATATGTATGAGTTGAGCGACATATAAATAAGCATGTAACGGAGTACATATGTCACCAAACAGCGATTCCATCCTTTCCCAGGAGCTCTCGCGCCGCACTGCCCTTAAGGCCCTGTTCGGCGCCGCTTCTGCGGCAGTTCTTTTTGGCCTGCCCACTCGCGCCCATGCGGCGGAGGCTTCCAAAGAAACCACCGATAAATTGAATGCCGCCCAGGCCCAGCTCGACGAGGTTCAGGCCCAGCTCGACAGCATCGCAAATGAGTATGCGGCGCTGGCCAACAAGAATGCCCAGACCCTCAACGACATCGAGAATGTCCAGGGCAAGATTGACGACACGCAGGCCCAGATCGATGAAAAGAAGGCCGAGCTCAAGAAGAAGCGCAACGACCTTTCCGATCGCGTGGCCGCCAGCTACAAGTCCGGCGGCACGAACATCCTGTCGCTGCTGCTGGCCTCTGGCTCGTTTGAGGAACTCGTCGCCAACGCGCATTACGTTGAGAAGATCAACAAGAGCGACCGCGATGCCATCGAGGATATCCAGACGATTCAGGCTGAGCTCGACGCACAGAAGACCGAGCTCGAATCACAAAAGGCCGACCTGGAGAAACTCAAGGACCAGCAGACGGCTCAGATGCAGGATATGCAGGCCAAGCAGCAAGAAGTCCAGACCGTGCTGAACGGTCTTTCCGACGACGTCAAGGAGCTCATGGCTCAGCGCGATTCCGAGATCCTCGCTGCCGCCCAGGCCGAGGAGGCCGCAAGGAAGGCGGCTGCGGCAGCCGCGGCCTCTGCGAACACGGGCTCTTCTTCGGGTGGCTCGAGCTCGGGTGGCGGCTCGTATGCCGGCGGCACCCCGCAACAGACGGGCGGTTCGGGCAAGCAGCAGGCCGTCGTCAATGCGTGCTACTCGACGCCTTCTCCCGGCCAGGGCTGGTGCGCTGCCTGGGTTACCAACGTCTTCCGCAATGCCGGCGTGGGCTATTTTGGCGGCAACGCGTGTGACATGTTCAACGCCTGGTGCTATAGCTCCGACCGCTCGGCGCTGCAGGTGGGCATGATCGTGGCCGATTCCTCGCACAGCGGCACGGGTGCTCCGGGCCTTATCTACGGTCATGTGGGTATCTACGTTGGCGGCGGTATCGTTATGAGCAACGAGGGTGCCATTACGTCTAAGTCGCTTGATTCGTTCATTAGCTTTTATGGTACTGGCTCTGGCGTGCGTTGGGGCTGGCTTGGCGGTATTGCGCTGTCGTAGCTGCGGCTTGGTCCGGGACAGTCCGAGAGGCATAAGGTTGCCTGCTCGGGCAGTCCTGCTCGCACGGAGAGCACATTAAGTGCTCTCCGGCTCGTGCGGAACTCGCGATCAACCTTATGCCTCTCGGACTGTCCCGGCCCTCTCGGGTCCTGAGCGCGACACACCGGACTGGGTTATCTGAATAAATATGGTGAAGGCCCCTTTCGGGGCCTTCTTTGTTAGAGGAATTCGCCGACTCGGTGGACTTCGGGTTCTAGGTCTACGTCGAATTGGTCTTTGACGGTTGTTTGGATGTGGCGGATGAGTTCGTCGACATCGGCGGCGGTGGCGTGGTCGGCGTTGACGATGAAGCCGCAGTGCTTTTCGCTCACCTGTGCGCCGCCGATGGCGTGTCCTCGCAGGCCGGCGTCCATGATGAGCTTGCCGGCAAAGTAGCCCTCGGGGCGCTTGAAGGTGGAGCCGGCGCTCGGCATGTCGAGCGGCTGCTTGTCCTCGCGGCGCTGGCGGTAGTCATCCATGTCGGCCTTGATCATCGCGGCGTTGCCCGGGGCGAGGTTGAAGGTGGCCGAGAGCACGATAAAGCCGTCGTCGGCAATGCGGCTCTTGCGATAGCCCAGGTTGAGCTCATCGACATCGAACTCGATGATATTGCCGCTGCCGCGGGTACCGTCGTCGAGTACGCGGGCGGGCTTATAGACGCGCACGGACTCCAGAACATCGGCCATGCAGGCGCCGTAGGCGCCGGCGTTCATGTAACAGGCGCCGCCGACCGAACCGGGAATGCCCGAGATGGGCTCCATGCCAGTGAGACCGGCCTCGGCAGCCGCGGCGGCCACATCCGAGAGCAGGGCGCCGGCTGCTGCCGTGACGTGCGTGCCGTCGACGGTGATGTTAGAGAGGCCTTTGCCCAGTGCCACGACGACACCGCGGATGCCCTTGTCACCGACGAGTAAGTCGGAGCCGTTGCCCACGATGGTGAGCGGCAGATCGCAGCGGTAGCAGGTGTCAAGCGTGGCGACGAGTCCCTGCTCGGTATCGGGCGTGACAAAGACGTCGGCCGGGCCGCCGATCTTAATCGTGGTGTGCTCGCGCATGGGCTCGCTCATGAGCACGTTGTCCTCGCCGGCAACACCGGCGAGCGCGCAGAGCAGGTCCTCGTTAAAAAAGTCGTTCTCGTGCATACGAATATCCGCCTTATGGTGATCGTTTTCATCAATCGAATGCAATATACCCTACCTGGATGGATTTGGTGCAAAGTAACCTGGCCCCAATGCACCACATGGTGCAAAGGGGGCAGGTTACTTTGCACCAATCGCGGCGATAAAACAGCCGTCTACCGGATTGGTAAAGCGTTTATCATCGAGGTAGATGGGCGGTCGCTATACTTTCAAGAGATTGCGCGCAAACCCGGAAGGAGCGAGATGGCCAACAAAGTCACCCTCAAGCAGATCGCCCAGGAGGTGGGGCTTTCCCCCTCGTCGGTCTCGCTTGTTCTCAACAATCGGCCCTGTCGCATCTCGGAAGAAAACCGCAAACTCATCAAGGAGGTCGCGGCGCGCAACCACTATGTCCCCAATCAGATTGCGCGCAGCCTGGTCATGCGCGAGTCACGCACCCTGGGCCTTATCGTCCCTAACATCGAGAGCCGCTTTTTTGCCTCGCTCGCCGGCAGCCTGGAAAAGCGCTGCCGCGAGGACGGCTATGCGCTCTTTATTACCAGCTCGGGCGGAAGTGCCGAGGACGATCTGGAACTGCTGCGCCAGCTGGTGACACGCGGCGTCGATGGTGTGTTCCTGGTCGTGGGCGACGAGTTTTCCGATGACCGTGCCCTGCGCGAAGAGGTCAGCCATCTGCCCATCCCGGCCGTAATGGTCGACCGCGCCATTGAAGGGCTCGAGTGCGACAAGGTGATGTTCGATCACGAGATGGGCGGCTATATGGCTACGCGCTATCTGGTTGAGCAGGGACATCGTCGCATTGCCTGTCTCGTTAACGCGCGTCGTTCCAATACGGGCCGTAAGCGCCTTGCCGGCTACGAGCGCGCGCTGCGCGAGGTAGGCCTTCCCATCGACGCGCGCCTGGAGTTTGAGAGCGAGTATTACATTCCGAGTGCATACGAAGCATCGGAGGCGGTGCTCGCGACCGATGCCACCGCCGTGTTTGCAAGTTCGGATAACATCGCGCTGGGCTTGCTCAAACGCTTGCACGAGATGGGGAAGAACATCCCGGGCGATATCTCGGTGGTGAGCTATGACAACTCAGCAGCCGATGTGCTCTTTGAGCCGGCGCTGACCGCGATTGAGCAGGACCCTGGTGTCCTTGCGGAGCATGCTTTTGGCTGCATGTCCAAGCGTCTTGCCGGTAGGGGCGGCAGGCGTGCCGAAGAGGTCGTTCTGGAGCCGGAGCTTATCGTTAAGGGCAGCGTGCTCGAGCTTACTAAACACAACTAAACACGTTTATCAATTTGCAGAGATCGAATACGGAGCACCTGTGACGGGCAATGCCGCAGGTGAATGTCGCGTTTTGTTGATCGATGCGATTGATAAGGGTGGTAAAACGTTTTTTCATCATGATAAAACGTTTTAGCAAATATACTAGTCCCAACGAAAGGTTGCCGTATCGGAGGGTGACCACACAGCGAAGGGACATAAACAATGGCTAAAACACTGGGGACGCCGTGGCAAAAGCTGGGCCACGAGGTGCCGGCTTCCGAGCTCGAGGGCGTCGACCTGTATTGGCGCGCATCGAACTATCTGTCCGTCGGTCAGATCTACCTTCGCTCTAACCCGCTAATGCGCCCCGACTTTGTTGATGAGAAAACCGGTGAGGTGCGCGACTTTGGTCGTCCGGACGTTAAGCACCGCCTGGTTGGCCACTGGGGTACCACGCCCGGCATCAACTTCCTGTTCGGTCACGTCAATCGTCTGATCACCGACCACAACCAGAATGCTATCTTCTTGATGGGCCCTGGTCACGGCGGCCCCGCCGGTACTGCTCAGTCGCTGCTCGACGGCACCTACCGCGAGATTCGCCCCGACATCACCAATGACGAGGCCGGCCTGCAGAAGTTCTTCCGCCAGTTCTCTTATCCCGGCGGCATCCCGAGCCACTTTGCGCCCGAGACGCCCGGTTCCATCCACGAGGGCGGCGAGCTCGGCTACACGCTCAGCCACGCTTACGGTGCCGTCATGGACAACCCGAGCCTGTTGGCCGTGGCCGTGGTGGGCGACGGCGAGTCCGAGACCGGCCCGCTCGCGACCTCTTGGCAATCCAACAAGCTCGTGAACCCGGCAACCGACGGCATCGTCCTGCCGATCCTGCACCTCAACGGCTACAAGATCGCCAACCCCACCATCCTCGCCCGCGTGTCCGACGAAGAGCTCACCAAGTTCTTTGAGGGCATGGGCTATAAGCCGCACTTCTTTGTCGCCGGCTTTGACGACGAGAGCCACGCAAGCATTCATGCGCGTTTCGCTGCCCTGTTTGAGCAGGTCTTTGACGAGATCTGTGACATCAAGGCCACCGCGCAGGCCCAGGCCGCCTCAGGCGAGACCGTGGTTCGCCCGGCCTACCCCATGATTGTGTTCCGTACGCCCAAGGGCTGGACTTGCCCCAAGCACATCGACGGCAGGAAGACCGAGGACTCCTGGCGCGCGCATCAGGTGCCGCTGGCGAGTGCCAAGGACACCCACGAGCACTTCCGCGTGCTGCGCGAGTGGCTGCGTTCCTACAAGCCCGAGGAGCTCTTTACGCCCGAGGGCCAGGTGCGCCCCGAGGTGACGGCCTTTATGCCGACCGGCGAGCTGCGCATCGGCGCCAACCCCAACGCGAACGGCGGCAAGGTGCGTCGCGAGCTCGAGCTGCCCGATATTCATGCCCACGAGGTCCCCGTCGCAACTAAGGGTCATGGCTGGGGCTCCACCGAGGCAGCCCGCGTCTTTGGTGAGTACACTGCCGACGTTCTGGCCAAGAACATGGATGATTTCCGCATCTTTGGTCCCGACGAGACCGCGTCCAACCGCCTGCAGGCTGCCTACAAGGTGACCAAGAAGCAGTGGGACGCCGGCTTCTACGAGGACGAGGCCAACGACGAGCTGCTGGCAGGCTCCGGTAAGGTCGTGGAGCAGCTGTCCGAGCATCAGTGCGAGGGCTTCCTCGAGGCCTACGTGCTCACCGGCCGCTCCGGTGTTTGGAGCTCCTACGAGAGCTTCGTCCACGTGGTCGATTCCATGGTCAACCAGCACTGCAAGTGGCTCGAGGCCACCAAGCGCGAGATTCCGTGGCGTGCACCTATCAGCGGCCTTAACATTTTGCTGTCGAGCCATGTCTGGCGCCAGGACCACAACGGCTTCTCTCACCAGGACCCCGGCTTTATCGACCTGCTGCTCAACAAGGCCAACGATACGCATATCGTGAACGCCTACTATCCGGCAGATGCCAACATGGCCCTTGCCGTGGCCGAGCGCGTCTACCAGTCCACCGACTGCGTCAACGCCATCTTCTGCGGCAAGCAGCCCGCCCCGACCTTCCAGACGGTCGATGAGGCCAAGGCGGAGCTCGCCGAGGGCGTCGCGACCTGGGAGTGGGCATCGACCGCCGACTCGCTCGCCGAGGCCGATGTCGTGGTCGCCACCTGCGGCGACGTGCCGACGCTCGAGGCCTTGGCCGCGACAGACATGCTGCGCGAGCTGGGCATCAAGGTGTGGTTCGTCAACGTGGTCGACCTGCTCAAGATCCAGAACGTCTGCGAGAACGACCAGGCCATCAGCGACGAGCGCTGGGCCGAGCTGTTCGGCTGCGGTGAGAAGCCCGTCCTCTTTGCCTTCCACGCCTATGCCGGCACGATTCGCCGCCTGATCTGGAACCGCCCCGGCCACGACGCCTTCCGCGTCCACGGCTATGAGGAGAAGGGCTCCACGACCACGCCGTTCGACATGCTGCGCCTGAACAACATGGACCGCTGGGCCCTGGCTGCCGACGTGCTGCGCATGGTCGATGCTGACAAGTTTGCCGAGCAGATCAACGAGTGGGAAGCTTTCCGCACCGAGGCCTTTGAGTTCGCTTGCGACGAGGGCTACGATCACCCGGCCTTCACCGACTGGGTCTGGCCTGACGCCGCTGCCGCAACCGCAGCCGACGGCGCGCTCTCCGCAACCCAAATGACCGCG
>DBGDZK010000111.1:0-3936 GCA_048373195.1 Collinsella sp. | reverse complement strand
TGGGCAGGATAGAGCAGCATGCCGAGGACGGTTACGAAATCGTTCAAGACTATTTGAGCGAGCAGGATACATTTGATAGCAAGGGGAATGTGACCAACTGGGTTAAAAAAGAGATTTCACGTTGTGAGTCGAGTGCCTATTCTGCAGGCATTCTTGCAAAATACAGTGGTTTTAATATGCCTGTCTGGGCCTTTCTGGAAGTTATTACCTTTGGCGCCTTTAATTCATTCATTTTGTTTTGCGCTAAACGGTTTGACGATGATGAGCTTCGCGATAGGTTTTATTTGCTTCGCGCGGCAAAAGATCTCCGCAACGCGTGTGCTCACAATAGTTGCATTCTTAATGGTCTTGCTTCGGGTGAGAATGCCCGAAGGGCAAATAACGGTGTTATGAAGGCATTGAGCAAAATAGATGGGGTTGGCTCTTATCAGCGTAAGGCAAGGATGAGCAATGAGCGAATACGCCAGATTGTCACAACGCTATATCTGCACAAAGAGGTGTCGTCTAAAGGCGTTATTAAGCACAAAGCACAATCGCTTTCCAAGTTTATTTCTAGGGCAAATCGCAACATCAGCTACTATAAAGGTGCGGAGGTCATAACTTCCTCCTTCTCGTTTTTGTTGAAAGTGATCGGCGCATGGTATTTGTGTGACGCTGAAGATATGCCTTCTTGCGATTCCTAGGCATCTGGTGCAAAATATTTCCCACTTCGAAAAGCGGTTCGGCCGTTTTGCAAGGGGGCTTCTCTTTATGGGACGCCCTCTATTTTTATGCCGCGCCAATCGGAAGATATTACGTTTTCGGCTACTGCATTTTTTTCAATCCCCAATGGTTGTAGATCAATACCTACCGCTCGCACTTGTTGCTTAACAAATGGCGAGGTTGGTGGGCTAAGTTAGTGACAGTGTTTTGCTGGAGGAGGGCAAATGCCCTATGCCGAGCTGTGCCACTACGAGTTCACCTCGCGCGGCAGGGAGATCGCGCCGAAAATGTTGGTGTAAGGGCGGCGCCCTAGCGCCCGTTTAACGAAGAACGGCCTTCGTCCTAGAATCTGAAATCACCACAACAACAGGTTCTAGGAAAGGACGAAGGCCGCTATGGAAATCTTATCAGACCCGACGCCGGACATGCTCGCCATGCCCCGGTTCGACGACGGCGCCATCGACATGCAGGAGCTGCTCAGGCGCCTCGCCGAGCAGGTCGTGAACGCCGTGATGGACGCGGAGGCCGACCAGCTGTGCGGCGGCGGGGCGAACAGCCGCAACGGCTACCGCGAGAGGGCGCTCGCCACCTGCGTGGGCACGCTGGCGCTTCGTATCCCCAAGCTGCGCCCGGGCAGCTTCTTCCCCGAGGACGTGTTCGAGCGCCACCGGCGCGTGGACCGCGCCCTCGTGGCCGCCGTGGCGGAGATGCACGCCACCGGCGCGAGCACCCGCAAGGTGCAGCGCGTCGCCGAGAAGATGGGCGTGTCCAGGCTCTCCAAGGACCAGGTGAGCGCCATCGCCTCGAGCCTGGACGCCGACATCGAGGAGCTCTGCGGAAGGCCGCTCGACGGCTCCCCGGTGCCCCACGCCTGGCTCGACGCCACCTACGTCGAGTGCCGCCGCGGGGGCCGCGTGGCGTCCACCGCCGTTGTCACCGCCATCGGCTGCGACGCGGGCGGCCGGGGGCGCGTCCTGGGCGTCGACGTGGTGGATACCGAGTCGTACGACTCGTGGCTCGCCTTCCTGCGGACGGTCCGCGGCCGCGGCGCCTCCGGGGTGGAGCTCGCCGTCTCGGACGCCCACCCGGGCCTCGTCCGCGCCCTCGGCGAGGTCTTCCAGGGCGCCGCGTGGCAGCGCTGCGCCGTCCACCTCATGCGCGACTGCATGCGCGAGGCCGGCTCCTGGCAGCTCGGGCGCCGCGTGGGCAGGATCGTCTCGCGGGTGTTCCGCGCCCGCGACGCCGCCACGGTGGCGGCCATGTACCACGCGGCGTGCGACATGCTCGAGGAATGCCGCCCGAGGGCCGCGGCGGTGCTTGAGGAGGCCGGGCCCGACGCCCCGGCCTACCTCGACTTCCCTCCGACCCACTGGAAGCGGTTGCGCGCCGACAACGTGCAGGAGAGGACGAACAGGGAGATAAAGCGCAGGTCGCGCGTGGTCCAGGCATTCCCGTCCACGGGCTCGCTCGTGCGGCTCGCCGGCGCGGTCATGTGCGAGCAGGACGAGATATGGCAGGAGTCCGGGTACTTCTCGGAGGCGAGGATGAACGAGCTCTACGACGAGGGGCGCAGGCGCGGAATCGAAGGGCGGGTAGACTGGGCCCAGCTTGAGGCGGAGGCCAGGAAGATGATAGAGTCCGGCCTCGAGCTTGCGGACAGGGTCGAGACGGCATAGGATATCACCGTATTCCAGGTTCCCGGACGCCGGGCAGACTCGCTTCGGTTCGGGCGCTACACCAACTTTCTCGACACTACCGGCAGGGAAGAGGCCAACGAGGAAAAGATGTGTCGCTGGAAGCGCGAACAAGTACTGTTCATGCAGCACTGGCCAGGGTTCTTCCTTGATGGCGACCCTTGGCTGGGGCCAAATTTGTCCTCTGACAGTGAGTACTTCTCGCTTTAGAGCTAAGTTTGCTGTATTTCGCGGCCGCGTGCTTAAACGAATTACGACGAATTGCCTGCTTCAGGAAATTTTCGTGTCACTGGTGCTTGCGCCGTTTGGGGCGCTGCTTATTGATTTAAATTTTATAGTTTAACGCTGCGTCAATGGAAGAACGAAAAAGCCCATTGAGTACGCCTGCCTTCTTTTAATAGGAGCAGGTTACCATATACTTTTATAACAATTCCCTTGTATAACTGGACTTCCGATTCGGAAGAGATTGTAAGATAATTTAACCTTAGTATTATTATTTGTGATGGGGGATACGATATGAAAAAGGCATTGCGTGCCTCAACAGCGTTTTCTTTAGCTGCTCTCTTGACGATTTCACCCGTGATGAGTCCTGTAGCCGCTGCTTATGCTGCGAATAGCGTGCAATCAGTGGATATTACATCAGATTCGGTGTCCGCAGACGGTGGTGTGGCTTCACGTGACGAGGGCTCTGCCGACGGAGAGATGACTGTCGAGCAGTCATTGCCGGTGGATGTTGACGAGGCGGCTGATGAGGATTTCGGCGTGGACGCTTCTTTGGTTGAACCGCAAGCCGAATCGACTGATTCTTCTTTTCAATATATATATCTTGCCTACCCGAACCTTATCAGTGGGGCTGACCAAGTCGTCGCGTTTGCAACTCCTAATGACAGCGATACCATCGCCTCCGCAACGTTAAACTATGTGAGTGCCAACGGAGTTCAGGGAGCTGTTGACGCTTCCGCGCAGGCTGATAATTCTGCTGCATTTACATTCGGTTCGAAGCTAGATCTCAATACATACTTTCTTACTTCAATAACCTATGTTCTGCAGGGCGATGATGCTGAACATAAGATTGATCTCTCTGATAGGGATTATTCTTTTGCGGTTGTTGAGAGCTCTGCCAATTCCGAGGGCACTTCCGTTTACTATGCAGACGGTGAAGGCAATGCTGTTGAGGCCCAATCCATCAAGCAGGCGTTGGAATGTGCCGATTCACCGGACGGCATTTCTGCCTATGCTGCACGCTCGGCTCGAAAAAACGTTCGGGTAATTGCCCTTGATGCTGGCCATGGCGGCACTGATCCCGGCGCGCAGGGAAATGGAAAGAGTGAGGCAGATCTAACTTGGAAGATTGTTACTGCTTGCAAGAATAAGCTTGAGGCGTATGGTTTTAAAGTCGTTCTTGCGCGCGAGCAAAGCGGTGGCTACTCCGGAAATGATTACCTTTATCGTGTCCAACGATGCGTGAGTCAAGGTGCACAGGCCTTTGTTAGCTTCCATATTAATTCCGGTTCGCTTGCTGCCCATGGCGCTGAGGTAT
>DBGDZK010000110.1:0-8385 GCA_048373195.1 Collinsella sp. | reverse complement strand
GCCCTAACCCTGTGCACGCTCGACGGTGCCAACGTGGAGATTGCCGAGCTCGTGGGCGACGAGAACATCTATACCTTTGGTGCCTCGTCCAAACAGGTCGAGCAGCTCTACGCCGACGGCACCTATGACGCCGGTGCGCTCTACCGCAAGCCCGGAATAAAACTGCTGGTGGACTTCATCACCAACCCGGCCTTTATGGCAACCGGCAACGCCGAGCGCCTGCAGCGCCTGCACGACGACATTAAGGGCAAGGACTGGTTTATGGCCCTGCTCGACATTGAGGAGTACATCCAGACCAAGGAGCACGTGCTGGCCGACTACGAGGACCAGGACGCTTGGATGCGCAAGGCGCTCATCAATATCGCCAACGCCGGCACCTTCTCGTCCGACCGCACCATCTCCCAGTACAACGACGAGATTTGGCACCTGAGCTAATTTCGTTTCCTTTACCCATCCTCTTGAAAGCGGAGTCGTGGCAACGCGGCTCCGCTTTTTGTGCCCGCACGCTACCCTGTGACCCGACTCGACCGAAGAATCTCGATCTGTAACAGCTACTCGGTAGAAACGGTCCCAGCTGTTACAGATTGAGACATACCGGCCCCTCCCCTTGGGTTTATCTCAATCTGTAACATCTAGCAGGTGAAATTCGCCTTTGGTGTTACAGATTTAGATGAAATGGTTAGCTCAGCGGAACCGTCTCGATCTGTAACATCTAACGTCCGAAATCGGCCCTATCCGTTACAGATCGAGACAAACGACCGGTCAGACAGTCCCAACACAAAGAAAGGCTCCCCTCTCGCCCAGTGGACGGGAGGGGAGCCTTATATGTGACCGCGGCAAAAGGATGGCAATACCGCAGTCGCCCAAAGGAAGGGCCTGGTTGCACCGGGCCTAGATAAGGTTCTTGCCAGAGACCTTATCGAAGAGGTGGGTCGCGTTCTTCTCAAACTTGAACCAGATGGGGTCGCCCGCCTTGAGCGCGCCCTTGGCCTCGAGGTCGACGACGGGAATGATCAGGACAAACTGGCCGTCGGGAGCGGTCACGTGGACATGCTCGGTCGAGCCCATGAGCTCGGTCACCTCGACGGTACCCTGGAGCGCGCCCTCCTCGCCCTTGTCGGCAAGCAGGATCTGCTCGGGACGCACGCCGGCCGTAATCTCCTTCACGTCGCCGCCGTCCCAGTTGAGGGCAAGCTGAGCGCAAGTCTCGGGGGCGAGCGCCACGTTCATATCCTCGGTCTTGACGGTAAAGCCGTTGCCCGAGCGCACCAGCTGGGCATCGAAGAAGTTCATCTGCGGCACGCCGATAAAGCCGGCGACGAAGATGTTCGCGGGATGGTTGAAGACCTCCTGCGGGGTGGCGATCTGCTGGACGACGCCGTCCTTCATGACCACGATACGGTCACCGAGGGTCATAGCCTCGGTCTGGTCGTGAGTAACATAAATGAACGTGCCCTTGATCTCGTGGCGCAGCTTAATGAGCTCGGCACGCATCTGGTTACGAAGCTTGGCGTCCAGGTTGGACAGTGGCTCGTCCATCAGGAAGACCTTAGGATCACGCACGATGGCGCGGCCGATAGCGACACGCTGGCGCTGGCCGCCCGAAAGCGCCTTGGGCTTACGGTCGAGGTACTCGGTAATGCCCAGAATCTCGGCAGCAGAGCGAACTTTGCGGTCGATCTCGTCCTTGGGGACCTTCTTGAGCTCAAGCGTAAACGCCATGTTCTCGTACACCGTCATATTGGGGTACAGAGCATAGCTCTGGAACACCATGGCGATGTCGCGGTCCTTGGGCGCCACGTCGTTGACGCGCTTGCCGTCGATGAGCACATCGCCCGAGGTGATGTCCTCCAGGCCGGCGACCATGCGCATCGTCGTGGACTTACCGCAGCCAGAGGGGCCAACGAGGACGACGAACTCCTGGTCGTGAACGGTGAGGTTGAAGTCCTCTACAGCGAGCACACCGTCCTCGGTAACCTTGAGGTTGTGCTTCTTCTCCTCGGTCTTCTTCTTTTTGCCAAAGAAGCCCTTCTTTTTGGACTCGGTGTTGGGATACACCTTCTGAACATGTTTGAGAACGATCTCGGCCATGTCTTTACCTTTCGATATGCGGCGCCGCGCTGAGGGGCGCCGCAGAAACTTGCAAAACAGTTACGGCATCAGCCCTTGACGGCACCTGCCACCACGCCGTCGATGATGTACTTCTGACAGAGGATGTACATGATAACGATGGGGATAACGACCATCATGATGCAGGCCATCATGGGGCCGAGCTCGACGTGGCCGTAGCCGCCGCGGAAGTACTGGATCAAGATAGGAATGGTCTTGTACTTGGTGGAGTCGAGCGTAAGGTAGGGCAGCAGATAGTCGTTCCAGACCCACATGGTCTCGAGGATGCCGACCGAAAGATAGGTGGGCTTCATGATGGGAAGGACGATCTTAAAGAACACCTGGACCGGGTTGCAGCCGTCGATCATGGCCGCCTCTTCGATCTCGAGCGGAATGTTCTTTACAAAGCCGGCGAACATAAAGACCGCCAGGCCCGCGCCAAAGCCGAGGTAGATAAAGCAGATGTTGAACGGCGTGTTGAAGCCGATGCGGTCCGCCAAATTGGACAGCGTGAACATGAGCATCTGGAAGGGCACGACCATCGAGAAGACGAACAGGTAATAGAAGAAGTTCGAGATCTTGCTGTTAACACGAACCACGTACCAAGCGCACATGGAGCAGCACACCAAGATCAGCACGACCGACGTGACCGTGATGATGAGCGAGTACATAAATGCCGAGGCAAAGCCCTGCTCGTTAAGGGCGTGCATGTAGTTTGCGAGGCCGTTGAACGTCTCGGGCGTGAGCAGATCGAATGCCGTGGTGGTGCTGATTGCAGTTGCCTTTTTAAAGGAATTGAGCGCAATCATGAACACGGGGTAGATCCACGCGAGCGACAGGATCGTAAAGAAAATCGAGAGCGCGCGGTTGATAACCTTATCGCGTTTCATTACTGCTGCACCTCCTTGGACCTCGTGGCCTTAAGCTGGATCATGGAGATGGCCACGACCAGGATGCAGAAGATAACCGCCTTGGCCTGACCAATGCCCTGCCATGCGATACCGGCACGCGAATAGAACGTGTTGTAGATGTTCAGGGCGAGCATCTCGGTGGAATGCGCGGGGGCGCCGCCGGTAAGGGCGAGGTTCTGGTCGAACAGCTTAAAGCCGTTGGTGATGGACAGGAACAGGCAGATGGTGATGGTCGGCATCAGGTTAGGGATCTTAACCTTCCAAAACGTCTGCCATGCCGTGGCACCGTCGACCTTGGCAGCCTCGATGTAGTCGGACGGAATGGACTGCAGACCAGCGATGTAGATGATCATCATGTAGCCGACCTGCTGCCACAGAGTCAGGATGATAAGGCCCCAGAAGCCAGCAGCAGAGTTGAGGGCGATGAGCTGGGCGCCCACGTTGGAGAGCAGGCAGTTGATCAGAATCTGCCAGATGTAGCCCAGCACGATGCCGCCGATCAGGTTAGGCATGAAGAAGATCGTACGGAAGATGTTGGTGCCTTTGAGCGCCTTGCGGGTGAGCGCCTGCGCAATGGCCAGGGCGATCACGTTGATGAGCACCGTCGACAGGAAGGCAAACGCCACGGTAAAGAAGAACGACGTGGAGAACTGCGGATCGGACAGCGCACGCACGTAGTTCTCGATACCGACAAAGTGCGCGTTACTAATGATAATAAACTGGCAGAACGAGAGATAGAAGCCCTGGATAAAAGGGATCACGAACCCGATCATAAACGCCAGGCACGTGGGCAGCATAAAGAGCGGCCACCAGCGCTTGAGTGCTTTGCCCATAAAAGGGTCCTTTCAATATGCAGGGGGCGGGCAAACCAACGTCTGCCCGCCCCCTGTCGCTAATCAGATAGCTTGGGCAGCAACTGCTTACTCGGAAGCGGCCTTCTCGGTCTTCCAGCCATCGACGAAGGCGTTCTTGACGCCGTCCCACTTGCTGTTATCGGCAGCGTAGGCAATCAGAGCCTGCTTGAGGTTCTTCTTCCACTCCTCGGAGGGAATGTAGACGAAGTCCCAAGCGACGGTCTTCTTGCCGTCCTTGGCCATGGCAACGGCCTGCTGCGAGAAGACGTTGGTGGTCTCCTTGGCGCTCTTGAACGGAGCGGTCAGACCCATCTTGTCGGCGATGATGCTGGTCGGGGTGTCAGCGGTGACGCACCAATACATGAAGTCCTCGGTGGCCTTCTGGGCATCCTCGGAAGCCTGGGAACTGACGCACCAGTAGTTCTCGCCGCCGGAGCACAGGCCCTGGTTCTCCTCGCCGTCAACACCGATGTAGATGGGCATCATGCCAATCTGATCGTCGGTCATGCCGGCCTTGACGAGGTCAGAATAGGCCCAAGAGCCGTTCTGGTAGAAGACGGCCTTGCCGGTTGCGAACTCGTTGGTGGCGTCGTCGCCGGTCTTGGAAGCAAGCTGCGAAGGATCGCAGGTGGAGTCGGTGATGTACAGGTCGAAGATCTGCTTGTAGTTGTCGAGGAACTCACCCTTAATCTCGTCGTCCTCCTGGTTGTGCTCCTTCTCGAACTCGTAGTAGAGCGGCATGTTGGCAAGGTGGGTGGTGTAGCGCCAGCTGGAGGAGTCATCCATGCCGGCAGAAGTGAAGGCACCCTCAATGCCAAGCTCGTCCTTGCGGGCCTGAATGTCGTCGGCACAAGCCTTCAGCTTGTCGAAGGAGTTGATGTCCTCGGCCTTGTAGCCAGCCTTCTCGAGCAGCTGCTTGTTGTAAATAATGCCGAAGCTCTCCTGAACCCAGTCGATGCACACATCCTTGCCGTCGGACTGCAGAGCCAGGGAGTCGTCAATGAGCTCACCGCGGAGCTTGGTATCGGACAGGTCGGCGCAGTAATCCTTCCAGTTCTTAAGACCGGTGGGGCCGTTGACCTGGAACAGGGTCGGAGCGGAGCTCTTGGACATCTCGGACTTGAGCTTCTCCTCGTAGGTGTTGGAGGCGGCGGTCACGATCTTGACCTCGACGCCCTTCTCCTTCTTATAGGCCTTGGCGATCTCCTTCCACTCCTTGTCGACCTCGGGCTTGAATTGGAGGAAGTAGACCTCGGCAGCGTCACCAGAAGCAGAGGAGCCGGAGCCGGCAGAACCACCGCAACCCACGAGGCCCAGACCAAGAACTGCAGCCGCGGAACCAGCAAAGCCCAGGAACTGCCTTCTGCTCATTTCGTTCTTCATTACAATCCACCCTTTCACACCGTGGCGGCACCCTTTGCCGCCGCCTTCGGAGATTGCCTCGGGGACTTTGCCCCTTTTGCTGATTTGTACAATACGCTATTTGACTAGTTGTTTGAACAAGTATTACTAGAGCGGTAGAAAAACTTCGGTGAACGGTAATTTCAACTTGATACTTGACAAGTTTTGTATAAACAATTATTTGTTATCGAATGCAGAGAAAACGCCCGGTCAAGCCGATGCATCGTCGGTTTGACCGGGCGCTTTCGCTTTGAGGGCATGGGTTTCGTCAGGCTGCGAGCTAGCCGGCTATCGCTTGGAGTTGACGCGGTAGTGGAAGATCTCGGGATGCGTGCGGGCATGCGTGACCTCGAACAAGATGCCGTCCGAGGTGTACGACTGGCTCTCCATGACGGCAACGCAGTTGTATTTTCCGAGGTCAAGATAGCTGCAGTCCTCATCGTTGGCAAGCTCGACGCTCACTGTACGGCGACTCGCCATCACCTTGACGCCTCGTTTGTGCTCCAGATAGTCGTAAATTGACTTTGCGGCGATCTCGGGCGTCAGGCCCTTGGCGATTGACTCCAAAAAATAACCATGGTCTACTTGGCGCGCATTGCCGTTAAGGCTTCGGACACGCACCACGCGAATCAACTCCTCGCCCACCTTAAAGCCCAGACGACGAGAGAGCTGCTCGGTGCAAATCAAATGCTCAAAAGACTTAACGTCCGTCGATGCAACGGCATTGTTGCGCTTTGCAAATTCGCCAAACGACTCGACTTCCTCGAGTGCGCCCAGCATGTCGGTTTCGCCCTTGAGCCAAATAACGCGCACGCCCTTGCCGTGTATAGGCTGCACAAACATCTGGTCGGCCAGCATGCTCAAGGCGCGTCGAACGGTATTGCGCGTGCAGCCAAACTCCGCGGTCAGCTCGGCTTCGGTTGGCAGCATCTCCTGAAACGCATAGGTCCCATTAATGATGCGCGAGCGTATTTCTCGGTAGATTCCTTCGTATATCGCTTTTGGCATTGTTTCACCTCTACATTATTTATTTCCGGCTAGGCACGATAGCATTTCTTAAAGTTGTTTAAACCGAATATCGGTAAAGCGACAGGATTTAACCGTTGACGGTTTCTGTCGTGCCCAAATCGGTTTCGCTCAAAACTGCCGGCACGACAATCGTCTGGTCCTCTACAATGAATCCATTGTTTAAACGTTTCCCCACGCGCAACGCGCCTCGATATTCGGAAGGCAGAACATGCTACAAAAAATCCAACGCTTTGGCGGGGCAATGTTCGCTCCCGCCATGCTGTTTTCTATATCGGGCCTCATGGTCGGCGTCTCCGCTCTCGCAACGACTGCGGACATCGTCGGCGATCTAGCCGTATACGGAACCCCTTGGTACGTTTTTTGGGCCATCATCCAGCGCGGCTCATGGACGGTCTTTAAACGCCTCCCGCTCCTTTTTGCCGTAGCGCTGCCTATCGGTCTTGCCCAAAAGCAACCGGCACGCTGCTGCCTCGAGGCACTCGTGGCCTATTTTGCCTATTGCTTCTTTTTGAGCGAGATCATTAAGCTGAGCGGAGACAACCTTGGGCTTAAGTACCCGTCATCTTTGACCCCCGCCAACGGTATCACCGTCATCGACGGCATCAAGACGCTCGACACCGGCATTATCGGCCCGCTGGTGGTATCGGCAACCGTCGTCGCCATCCATGACCGCTTCTACGATGCCAAGGTTCCCGATTGGCTCGGCACCTTCTCGGGCTCCTCGCTGGTCTACCTCATCAGCTTTTTTGCCGTGTTTGCCCTTGCCGCTATCTCGGCCGCCATCGTGCCCTCCGTATACGCAATGACCGAAACGCTGCGCCATGCACTTACGAGCGTCGGCCCCTTTGGCGTGGGCATCTTTGTGTTTTTGGAGCGAGCGCTCGAGCCCATGGGGCTGCACCACCTGCTCTACATGCCGATCTACTACGACAACCTGGTCATTAACGACGGCATCTACGCCACGTGGAGCAGCTTGCTCCCCATCCTCTCCCATAGCACGCGCCCCCTTAATGAACTTGCGCCGTGGGCCGGTTTTACCGCCACCGGCTGGGTCAAGCTCTTTGGCCTTCCCGCCATCGCAGCCGCGTTCTACTCCACCGCAAAACCAGAGCGCCGCGCCGGCCTCAGGGTCATCCTTGTTCCCGCCATCATCGCCTCGGTGGTTTGCGGCGTTACCGAGCCACTCGAGTTTCTCTTTATGTTCACCCACCCCGGGCTCTTTTTTCTCTACGCCGTCTTATCGTCTTGCCTTGCCACAACCATGAATCTCTTTGGCATCGTCGGCATCTTCTCGGGCGGCCTCATGGAGATGGCAGCCTTCAACTTTATTCCGCTCATGCGCACGCATGCCGGTGCCTATCTTTTGGCGCTCGGTATCGGCCTTGCCTTTAGCCTCATCTTTTTTGTTAGTTTTCGAGCACTCATCTTGGTCTATGACCTTAAGACTCCGGGCCGCGAGGATCATGCCTCCAATCGCGCGGCAATCGATCGTTTAACGGGAAGCGGCTTTGTCAAAGAGCAATCTCCCAATGGCGAGGTCAGTATTCAATCCGATCAAGATCACGTCCTCGCTGAGCGGGTAATTCAGCTTTTAGGTGGCGTTGGCAATATCGTGGGCGCAACCAACTGCGCCACGCGCCTGCGCGTCGAGGTCGCAGACCCTTCCATCGTTGCAGATAATGCGTCGTTTGTCGCGGTGGGCGCCAAGGGCCTCATCATTACGGGCAAGACCGCCCAGGTGATCATCGGCATCTCCGTTCCCCGCGTTAAAGAGCATTTTGACCAGATCATGGGCCTCGAGCCGGGATTTGTGCCCACCACCTCGGCCTCCCCTGCCGCCAGCGCAGCCCATAAGCGCGGCGATATCTGCTTTTTCGATATCGACGGAACGCTCGCCTGGCAAGACCCCAGGCTCGCCCAAGACCTTCCCGAAGACGAGCGGGACCTCTCCCCCTATCCCAACGAGGCGGTTTCGCAGGCAATCCGCGAGTTTGTCGCCAACGGCAACATGGCCTTCATCTGCACAGGGCGCACCCTCAGCTGCATCCACCCCAAACTTCTTGAGCTGCCCTGGACCGGCA
>DBGDZK010000109.1:0-3059 GCA_048373195.1 Collinsella sp. | reverse complement strand
ATGAGTTCCGCACGCAAAGAAGGCCACTTAATGTGGCCTTCGTCTTGCGCAGGACTGTTCGAAATTTTGAGCAAGCACCCGCCCTGCCGGAGCTCCCGGGTTCCCACTTACGAGAGCGACGTTCTCAGCAACTCGTTGAAGAGCTTCGGGTTGCCCTTGCCGCGGCTCGCCTTCATGCACTGGCCCACCAAAAAGCCGATGACCTTCTGGTTGCCGTCGCGGTACTGCTGCGCCTGCTCGGCACAGTTTGCCAGCACCTCGTCCACGATCGGCTGCAGCGCGCCGGCATCGCTCACCTGGCGCATACCGCGCTCGTCGACGATCTTGTTGGGGTCATCACCGGTCTGGGCCATGGCCTCAAACACCTCGTGCGCCTGATTGGAGCTAATGGCATCGGTCGCCAGCAGCTTGGCAAGAGCTGCCACCTGAGCCGGCGCGATACCGGACTCGGCGAGCGACACGCCCGCGCCCTTAAGGTAGGCGATCATCTCGTTGACCAGCAAGTTCGCGACCGTCTGGGCCTCCTTGCCAGCCATACCGGCAGCGGCCGCCTCAAAGAAGTCGGCAAACTCGGGGTCGCCGGCGATCTGCTCGGCGTCGGCGGCCTTAATGCCAAAGTCGGCCTCAAAACGGGCGCGCTTGGCATCGGGAAGCTCGGGGATCTCGCCACGGCAGCGGTCGATAAACTCGTCGTCCAGGTCGAACGGCGCCAGGTCGGGGTCGGGGAACAGACGATAGTCGTCGGCCGTCTCCTTCACACGCATGACCACGGTGCGCTTGCGGCTGGGCTCCCAGTGGCGGGTCTCCTGGTAGATGATGCCGCCCTCCTCGAGTACCTCGGCCTGGCGGCAGATCTCGTAGGCAAGGCCGTCGTGCAGGCTCTTAAACGAGTTGAGGTTCTTGAGCTCGGTCTTGGTGCCCAGCTTGGTCTCGCCGCGGCGG
This sequence comes from Collinsella sp., assembly GCA_048373195.1. Classification (GTDB taxonomy): domain Bacteria; phylum Actinomycetota; class Coriobacteriia; order Coriobacteriales; family Coriobacteriaceae; genus Collinsella. The sequence goes on along the minus strand of DBGDZK010000109.1, from coordinate 2,117 downwards.
CGCAGCGACACGTTGCCGTCGCAGCGCATGGAACCCTTCTCCATGGAGCAGTCGGAAATGCCCAGCGTCACAAAGATGCGGCGGAGCTTCTCCATAAACAGGCGCGCTTCCTCGGGCGTGCGCAAGTCGGGCTCGGTGACGAGCTCGATGAGCGGCGTGCCGCAGCGGTTGTAGTCGACGAGCGACTCGGCCGCGGCGGTAATGCGGCCTTCGGCGCCGCCCACGTGCACCATCTTGGCGGCGTCCTCCTCCATATGGATGCGCAGGATGCGGATGGGCACCGTGTAGGAACCGTCCTCGCGACGCTCGGGCATCTGCAGGCTGGACGCGTCATAGCTGGCCAGGTGGCCGGCGTGCTGGTTGCCCTCGCGCATGGTCGACGTCATGGACGTGGACAAGCCCTCGGCGTTGGCCGAGGCGCTTGCCAAGCTCTGGGCCTCGGCCTCGCCAAACGCGCAGTCGGGGCGCTCGGCGGCACCGCGACCGGTCACGTCCAGATCCAGGTGACCGTACATGGCAAAGGCAACCGGACCCTGCGTAGTCTGGAAGTTCTTGGCCATATCGGGATAGAAGTAGTGCTTGCGGTAGAACATCGAGTGGCGCTGGATCTCGCAGTTGGTGGCGAGACCGGCCTTGACGATGCTCTCGATGGCGCGCTTGTTGGGCACCGGCAGGGCGCCGGGCAGTCCCAGGCACACCGGGCACACGTTGGCGTTGGGCTCGTCATCGTGGCTGAGTTTGCAGTTGCAGAACATCTTGGTATCGAGTGCGGTGAGCTCGGTATGGATCTCCAGGCCGATCACGGCCTCCCAATCCTGCAGGACCACGGAAAGCTCCTTCATTACAGCTCGCCTCCCTTCCCGGCAAAATCGGGCGCGACGGAAAGCACGGGCGCACCCGTGGCGGCATCGGCAAAGCCGCGCTCCAGGGCGCGGGCAAACGTGAGCAACTGACGGTCCTTAAACGCCGGACCAACCAGCTGGGCAGAAACGGGCAGCTGAGTATCCTCGCCCAAGCCCAGCGGCACCGAGATGCCACCGTTGCCGCAAATGTTGAGCGAGATGGTGTACAGGTCGGAGAGGTACATCTGCGTGGGGTCGCTGATCTCGCCAAACTTAAAGGCCGTGCGCGGCGAGGCGGGCATGAGAATGGTGTCCACCTTGGCATATGCGGCGTCGTAGTCCCGCGTGATGAGCGTGCGAGCCTTTTGCGCGGCGTAGTAGTACTTGTCGTACACGCCCGAGCTCAGCAGGTAGGCGCCGAGCATCTGACGGCGCTTGGCCTCGGCGCCAAAGCCGTGGGCGCGCGAGAGCGAGCTCTGGTCGGACAGGTTGGCGCAGCCCTCCTCCTGATAGCCATAGCGAATGCCGTCGAAGCGGGCCAGGTTGGAGAACGCCTCGGCCGGGCCGATGACGTAGTAGGCGGCGATGGCGGCGTCCAAGTGCGGCAGGTCGACCTCGACCAGCTCGGCACCCTGGTTCTGCAGCTCCTGGGCGGCGCGCTGGACGGCGGCCTTGACCTCGGGCGTCAGACCCTCGGCCTCCATAAACGCGGGGATGATGCCCACGCGCTTACCCTCGATGCTGTCGTTGAGATGCTCGGTAAAGTCGACGGCGCAATCCTGGCTGGTGCAGTCGTACGGATCGTGGCCCGCGCCGGTAAGCGCGTTCATGGCCAGTGCGACATCCTCGACCGTGCGGCCAAAGGGGCCCACCTGGTCGAGCGACGAGCCAAAGGCCACCACGCCGTAACGGCTCACGGCGCCATACGTGGGCTTAAAGCCCACCACGCCGCACAGCGACGCCGGCTGGCGAATGGAGCCGCCGGTATCCGAGCCCAGCGAGAGCGCGACCTCGCCCGCGGCGACGGCTGCAGCGGAGCCACCCGAGGAGCCGCCGGGCACGCGCTCGGTATCCCAGGGGTTGTTGGTGCGGTGGAACGCCGAGCTCTCGGTAGAGCTACCAAAGGCAAACTCGTCCATGTTGGCCTTGCCGATGGGCAGGCAGCCGGCATCGAGCATGCGCTGGACGCAGGTGGCGGTGTAGACGCTCTGGTAGTTCTCGAGCATGCGGGAAGCGCAGGTGGTGCGCGTGCCCACGAGGTTCAGAACCTCGTGG
>DBGDZK010000108.1:0-15667 GCA_048373195.1 Collinsella sp. | reverse complement strand
CGGCGTTAGCAGGCGTTTGGCTCGACAGGGGCGTTAACACTGCACTTGATCATGCCGGTCTTGCGGTCATTGTCTACCTTGCCCTTGTGCTTACTGAGTCACTCTGGCGTCGTGTTCGCCACGCTCCCGGCATTGGCATGGGGGACGTCAAGGCGCTCTTCGCACTTTGCACCTTCGATCCCCTGGGCGGCGTTGTCGCGTTTGCGGTTGCGCTCCTGACCCTTGCCGTCGCTTGCCTCATCGCAAAATGGCGCTCCCTGCCATTGCTCCCGTTTTTGGTGCCGATTTTTGCCATAATCGAGGTCGTGGGCTGCACATTGTAACCGATTGCGCATCCTTCTTAAGGAGCATGCCATGGCAACTAATCAAGAAACGGCCGTTATTAAGGCGCGCATGGACCGCATTCCCGCGGCGTTGTCGCCCGAACTCGTCGAGCGCATTTCCGCCGATCGCGCTTCGGGTGCCGTCAATCCGTATCGTTGCAACGACGACCAGGTCATTCGTCGTATTGATCGCGCTGCCGACAAAGGCACGCTTATGCGTCCGGCATTTATGCGCGATACCGAAAAGATTCTGCATCTTCCGGCGTACACGCGTTATGCAGGCAAAACGCAGGTCTTTAGCTTCCGTAGTAATGATGATCTGTCGCGCCGCGGTTTGCACGTGCAGCTTGTCTCGCGCATTGCGCGAGATATCGGTCGCGCCCTGGGGCTTAACTGCGATCTGATCGAGGCGATTGGCCTGGGCCATGACTTGGGACACACGCCTTTTGGCCATGCGGGCGAGCGATTCCTCAACGATATCTACCACGAGCGCACGGGTCGCTACTTTTTCCATAACGTGCAGTCGGTTCGCGTGCTCGATGCCCTGTATGGCCGCAACGTGTCGCTCCAGACGCTCGACGGCGTGTTATGCCATAACGGCGAGTACGAGCAGCGTGTGTTTGAGCTCTCGGACATGAGCTCCTTTGACCAGTTCGATCAGGCGGTCGAGGACTGCATCGCCACGGGCTATAGCGCAATTGAGCATCTGCGTCCCATGACGCTCGAGGGCTGCGTGGTTCGCATCTCGGATATCCTTGCCTACGTTGGGCGCGATCGCCAAGACGCCATTGCGGCGGGCCTGCTGTCACCCGACGCCTTTGATGATGGCCGGGGCGGTGCCTACAACAGTTGGATCCTCACGCATGCCTCCATCGATATCGTTGAGCACAGCTATGGTAAGCCGCGTATCGAGATGAGCGAGGACCTGTTTGAGGAAATTCGCCGAGCCAAGCGCGAGAACTACGAGAAGATCTATAGCAAGGGCGGTATCGAAGGCGACTCCGAAGCGGAGCTGCGAGAGGCCTTCGAAAAGCTCTACGACCGTTGCCTGCAGGATATAAACGAAGGCGACGAGTCCTCTTACATCTTTAAGCACCATGTTTCGCGCATAGAGCAGCAGCTTTCCTACTACGACCGCACCTATGACTGGCAGGACGACAAGGATCAAGCCGTGGTGGATTACACCGCGAGCATGACGGACGGTTATTTCTGTGAGCTGACGAGCAAGCTGTTCCCGGGTCTAAAGTTTCCGCATCGTACCTATATTAACGAACGGTAGTTCGTATCCTTTCGGTATACTGTTGGGCAACAACGATTTTGATTGATGCACGGGATGGCTATGGACGACCTTTTTTCTGCTTCGACGCGCGAGCGTTCCTTTCAGAATGCGCCGCTTGCGGTGCGCATGCGCCCCAATTCGCTCGACGAGTATGTGGGCCAGCAAAAGGCCGTCGGTAAGGGCTCATGGTTGCGTGCCGCGATCGAGCACGACGTGCTTTCGAGCGTGATTCTGTACGGGCCGGCCGGTACGGGTAAGACGACGCTGGCCCACATTATCGCCAACCATACAAAGAGCGAGTTTGTCGAGGTCAGCGCCGTGACGGGCACCGTGAAGGACTTGCGTCGCGTGATCGACGAGGCCAAGACGCGCCTGAATACGTACGACCGCCGCACCATTCTATTCATCGATGAGATTCACCGCTTCTCTAAGTCGCAGCAGGATGCCCTGCTGCATGCAGTTGAGAACCGTACCGTCATTATGATTGGCGCTACGACGGAGAATCCGTACTTCGAGGTCAACTCGGCGCTGCTCTCACGTGGTCGAGTCGTGGAGCTTGAGCATTTAAAGGACGAGGATATCGCCATGCTTATCGAGCGTGCGCTCGAGGCACCTCAGGGCCTGAACGGCAAATTCTCGGCCGATGATGATACGGTCAAGACCATTTGCACGCTGGCAGCGGGTGATGCACGCTCGGCCTTGACGACGCTTGAGTTGGCGAGCGAGATTGCCGTCACGCGTCCCGATACCGAGGGGACGCCGGCTCCGGCGGCGGGGGAGCGGTATCCCATCACGGTCGACGATGTGAAGATCGCCAATCCGCGCCGTGGGTTTTCGTATGACAAAAACGGTGACATGCACTACGACATTATCAGTGCGTTCATTAAGTCCATGCGCGGCAGCGACCCCGATGCCACCATTTATTGGCTCGCGCGCATGATCGATGCAGGGGAGGATCCCAAGTTTATTGCACGCCGTATTATGATTCAAGCTTCTGAGGATGTTGGCAACGCCGATCCGCAGGCGCTTTTGGTGGCGCATGCCGCGTTTAAGTCTGCCGAGGTCATTGGCTATCCCGAATGTCGCATTAACCTGGCTCAGGCTGCGCTCTATGTGTGCTTGGCACCAAAATCCAACGCGTGCGAGGCTTCGATCGATGCGGCGCTGGCCGATATCCATTCAAGTGGACTGCGCGAGGTACCGAGTTATCTGCGCGACCGTCATCGCCCGGGCAGCGACGAATACGGTGTGTATAAATATCCGCATGATTATCCCGAAGGCTGGGTCGATCAGCGCTATTTGCCCGAGGGACTGGAGCGCGGTGCGTTTTGGCAGCCTGCCGGCCGCGGTTGGGAAGAATGGCGCGTAGAGCAAAGTGAACGCGACCGCAGCGGGAATGCACCGAAGTAGCTGCTGATAATTTTGTCCCACGTTGCTGCTCATGGCATGTTCGGTCCCCTTTGGGGTACCATGGAAACCGTCTGTATATCGATTCCTTTGGGAGGCTTGTATGAGTCCCATTCAAATCGCCCTGCTGCTGCTCGCTGTTGCCGGCGTGTGGGCCATCGTTGAGCTCGCGCTTACCCTGCGCAAGACCCGCACCGTTGTCGACTCGCTCGATAAGACCGTTAACGACCTCAACAACACCATCGCCGAGGCTCAGCCTGTGGTGGCAAAACTCGACGGCGCTGTCGACGAGCTTACGCCGGCACTTGCCCAGATGGAGCCGCTGCTTAAGTCGAGCAAGACGGCAGTTGATGCCCTTACCTCCAACCTCGTAGAAGTCGAGGCGGTCGTCCGCGATATTTCCGAGGTCACCGGCAGTATGGCCGAGGCCAGCAATGCCGTGTCGAGTGTGACCGACTCCGCTGCCGGTGCCGTGCAGAAACTCTTTAACAAGGTGAAGACTCCCGCGGCCGACGCCGAGCGCAAGCTTTCCGCTGCCGAAGAAGCCGAGCAGCCGACCGAGCGTGTCCTGATTGGCGAAGCCGCGGACGATGTCGCTGCTGGTGACAATGATGCACAGAAGCCTGCTGCTAAAGCAGCCCAGTATTACACCTACACGCCCGCCGAGACCACCGAGGAGTCCTGCGATGAGTAGCGAAGCAACTTGCCCCATTACGCTGACCGTTGCCGGCGACCCGCGTCTGGCGCGCCTTGTGCGCATGACGGCGGCAAATGTTGGTGCGCTCTGCTCCATGTCCGTCGATCGCATCGAGGACATTCGTATGGCTGCCGAGGAAGCATTTATTTTCGGCTGCACGGCTGTTGATTCCGATGGCATCTCGATCAAATTCGATGTCGACGAATCTCACGTTGGCATGACCTTTACCTTTGGCGATCAGGCGACTGTCGATGAGGATGATCAGGCTGCCGTGTATGCCGAGCTCATTTTGGCTAGCGTGTGCGATTCCTACGAAAAGACTGCGGCGCCTCTGACGCTTTCCCTCGACCTCAAGGCGGATATCTAATATGACCGAACGTTCCCGGAGCGGTAAGACCGCTTGGGACAAGGAGAAAACCCGCGAGCTGTTTCGTCGCTACAAAGAAACCGGTGATCCGGACGCGCGCGAGCAGCTCGTCATGTCCCATATGAACCTGGTAAGGTTTCTTGCCAACAAATTTAAGAATCGCGGCGAGCCGCTCGACGACCTCATGCAGGTCGGCTATCTGGGTTTGCTCAAGGCTATCGACCGCTTTGACCCTGAGCGCGGGCTCGAGTTCACAACGTTTGCGACACCCACTATCCTGGGCGAGATCAAACGCCATTTCCGCGACAAGGGCTGGAGCGTGCGCGTGCCCCGTCGCTTGCAGGAGCTCTCGGCCAAGGTCAACCAGGCTACCGATAAGCTCACCAACGAGCTACAGCGCTCGCCTAAGGTTGAGGAAATCGCTGAGTACTTGGACGTGACGGTCGATGAGGTGCTGGAGGCCATGGAATCGTCTTCGGCCTATACCTCGGTGCCCATCGAGGCTCCTGGTGCGTCCGATTCCGACGATGCCCCCTCGATTCTCGATCGCTACGCCGACGACGACAATGAGCTCGACTTTACCGATGACCGCTTGGTGATCGAGGAAGCCATCCGTGATTTCTCGCCGCGCGAGCGCGAGGTTATCGAGCTGCGCTTTGTAAAGGGCATGACCCAGATCGAGATCGCCAAGAAGCTGGGTATTTCTCAGGTGCAGGTTTCGCGCCTGCTGCGCCGCACGCTTAAGAAGATTCAGGACAAGATCGACCCCGACGGAGTGATGATTCGTTCATGAGTGAGCGCCCCCAACAAACCGATCGCGTGCTGCGCGACACCCGCATTCTGACGCTTCGCATTTGGGCTGTTGTCGGCTGCATTGTCATCGCCGCTGTCATCTTTAACCTTATGGGCATGCTGGCGCCGGTTATCGAGTTTCTCGCCGTTGGTTCCATCATTGCCTTTGTGATGTCCCCGATTACCAATTGGCTCGAGCATCATGGCGCGAATCGCGGCATCGGTTCGCTTATCGCGCTAATTGTTGTTGTTGCCGTGCTCGTCGGTGTCGTTTGCATCTTGTCGCCGATTCTCTTTGGTCAGATCATGGAAGTCCTGAGCCGCCTGCCCGAGCAGCTTCGTGTTGCGGGTGGCGACCTCAACGAGATGATCTCGAATGCCAAGACGCTTAACAACACGCCGCTCAAGGAGTATTTGGACGATAATCTTTCGTCGCTGGTCACCGTGGCATCGAAGTATGTGTCTCAGATCGCTGCCGAGCTTGGCCGCGGTGTGTTCCCGCTCATCACCAATACGGCCTCGCAGTTGTTCGTGATCTTTCTTGGTCTGGTGCTTGCGTACTGGATGGCCTGCGACTACCCTCGCATGCACCACGAGATTTGCACCATCATCGGTCAGGAGAAGGAGACCTCGTACCGCTTTATGGTCGCCATCCTTTCTCGCTCTGTCGGCGGCTACATGCGCGGTATGGTCGTGACGTCCATCTGCGGTGGTTTCCTTGCCTTTATCGGTTTTATGATCATCGGCCATCCGTATGCGGCGCTCATGGCTATCTTTACCGGCATCATGCATTTGGTTCCGGTCGTCGGTCCTTGGGTGAGCGCAGCAATCGCCACGGTACTCGGCTTCATGTTCAGCCCCATGTTGGCGTTATGGACGCTCATCGTGACGATGGTCGCGCAAAACGTCACCGATAACGTCATTTCGCCCAAGGTCATGCAGAGCTCGGTGCAGGTGCATCCCATCATGAGCCTCACGGCGCTCGTTATTGGCTCGGCACTCATGGGCCCCATCGGCATGATTATTGCTATCCCGCTTTGTGCGGCCCTCAAGGGTATCTTCGTGTACTACTTCGAGAATGAGACCGGCCGCCAGCTTGTGGCCTATGACGGAGCCGTGTTTAAGGGCACGCCGTACCGCGATGCCGCTGGCAACCCGGTCGCCGCCTACGACGCGCTCGGCGACGACACCTTCATTTACGAGTCCGAGCTCATCGGCAACGAGACTGCGCCCGAGGCCAAGGCTATGCCCAAGCCCGAGCTCGATAATCCCTGGATCAAGCTCTCGGGCCTGCAGCCCGATGCGACGGGTTTCTTCAAAAACCCCTTCGCCAAAGACGATGATTCCAACTCAGACGACGATACCAATACCGGCATCGACGGCTCCATGGACGATGACGACAACTAGCGGGGTAATTCGGGTTAACATTCATACGTGCTAACATGCAATTTCGCTGAAGGGCCGGCATTGTGCCGGCCCTCTTTTTTGCACTTGCGCGGCGGGATGGTAATATCGTTACGTTTGAACTGTTTCGATGTGAAACCGAGGAGATTCCCTCTATGAGTGCTGACTACCCGTCAATGACTACGGCCGAGATTCGCTCCAAGTTCCTCAACTTCTTTGAGGAGCGCGGTCTTAAGCTCTATCCTTCTTCGTCCCTCGTCCCCGACGATCCTTCGCTGTTGCTTGCCAACGCTGGCATGAACCAGTTTAAGGAGTACTACCAGGGCAAGAAGACCATGAAGGAGATCGGCGCTATCTCCTGCCAGAAGTGCGTCCGCACCAACGACATCGATTGCATCGGCGAGGATGGCCGTCACCTGTCCTTCTTCGAGATGCTCGGCGACTTCTCCTTTGGCGGCGTCTCCAAGCAGCAGGCCTGCGCCTGGGCCTTTGAGCTCATCACCAAGGAGTTCAAGCTGCCGCTCGACCGCCTATACTTTACCGTCTTTACCGAGGACGACGAGACCCACGACGTGTGGCGTTCTTTGGGTGTTGCTGAGGACCACATCTCCCGCCTGGGCGAGGACGACAACTTCTGGGCCGCTGGCCCCACTGGCCCCTGCGGTCCGTGCTCCGAGATTTACTTTGACATGGGCGAGGAGGTCGGCTGCGGCAGCCCCGACTGCAAGCCTGGCTGCGACTGCGACCGCTTCCTGGAGTTCTGGAACCTCGTCTTTACCCAGTACGACCGCCAGGAGGACGGCTCCATGCCGGAGCTGCCGCACCGTAACCTCGATACGGGCATGGGCCTTGAGCGCATGGCCGCCATCATGCAGCACAAGACCGCTAACTACGACGGCGATCTGATGCAGCACCTCATCAAGCTCGGTGAGGAGATCAGCGGCAAGACCTATGACGCCGACGATTACTCCGGCGCCAGCCGCTCCCTGCGCATCATCGCCGACCACTCCCGTGCCGTCGACTTTATGATCTCGGACGGCATCCTGCCCGGTAACGAGGGCCGCGAGTACGTCCTGCGCCGCCTGCTCCGCCGCGCCGTGTTCCACGGCCGCCTGCTGGGCATCGAGGGCGCCTTCCTGACCAAGTTCATCGACGAGGTTAACGCTCAGATGGGCGAGGCCTATCCCGAGCTGCTCAAGAACGTCGCGCTCGTTAAGGGTATTGTCGCCTCCGAGGAGGAGCGCTTCTCCACGACGCTCGACAACGGCCGTGTTTACCTGGACGAGGCCCTGGCCGCGCTCGCCGACGGCGCCGTCCTTCCGGGCGACGTTGCCTTTAAGCTGCACGACACCTTTGGTTTCCCCATTGACCTGACTGTCGAGATCGCCGGCGCTGCTGGCCACGACGTCGACATGGACGGCTTCACCGCCTGCATGGAGGACCAGAAGGCCCGCGCTCGTGCCAACGTCAAGGGCGATGCCTGGGGCAGCTTCAACGACGTGTGGGTCGAGCTTTCCGACAAGGTCGCCGCGACCGAATTCGACGGCTATGACAACGATGCGATCGAGGGTGCCAAGGTTGTCGCCATCGTTCGCAACGGCGAGTCCGTCGAGTCCGCTGCCGCCGGCGAGAACGTCGAGGTCGTGCTCGACCGCACCCCGTTCTACGCCGAGATGGGCGGCCAGCAGGGTGACGCCGGCGAGCTTTCCGCCGAGGGCGTTTCGCTGACCGTTTCCGATACCAAGAACCACAACGGCCTGTATGCTCACGTCGCCCACGTTGCCGAGGGCACGCTGACCGTCGGTGCTACCGTGACCGCCGCGCTCGACGCCGAGCGCCGTGGTTTCCTGCGCCGCAACCACACCGCCACCCACCTGCTCGACGCCGCCCTTAAGCAGGTCCTGGGCGAGCATGTCTCCCAGGCCGGTTCGCTGGTGACGCCCGAGCACCTGCGCTTTGACTTCACGCACTTCGAGGCCCTGTCCTCCGAGCAGCTCAAGGCTGTCGAGGACCTGGTCAACCAGCAGATCTTCGCTTCCAAGCCGGTTGTGACCCGTGTCATGGGCATCGACGAGGCTAAGGCTGCCGGCGCTGTCGCTCTGTTTGGAGAGAAGTACGGCGATGTTGTCCGCGTCGTCTCCGTGGGCGCCGAGGACCAGCCGTTCTCCCGCGAGCTCTGTGGTGGCACTCATGCCGCCAATACCGCCGAGATTGGCCTGTTCAAGATCATTTCCGAGTCCTCCACGGGCTCCAATGTCCGCCGTATCGAGGCCGTGACCTCTAAGGGTGCCCTCGACTACATGGCCGACCGCCTGGCGCTCGTTGACGCCGCCGCCGCTGCGCTCAAGTGCCGCGTCGACGAGGTTCCCGCCCGCGTGGAGAACCTGCAGGCCGAGCTGCGCGAGACGTCCAACAAGCTCAAGAAGGCGCTCACTGGTGGCTCCTCCGATGCGATCTCCAGCGCCATCGAGGGTGCTGTCGAGCTGAATGGCTACAAGCTCGTTGTTGCTGAGCTTCAGGGTCTCGAGGCCGCTGACCTGCGCAACGTTTGGGATACCGTGCACCAGAAGGTCGCCGGCCCTGTCGCCTGCGTTGTTGCCAGCGTGACCGAGAAGGGCACCCCGGCCCTGCTCGCCGCCGGCTCCGATGACGCCGTGAAGGCCGGTTTCCACGCCGGCAACGTGATCAAGCAGATCGCGGGCCTGGTCGATGGTCGCGGTGGCGGCCGTCCCAACATGGCCCAGGCCGGTGGCAAGAACGCTGCCGGTATCGCCGATGCCCTTGCGGCCGCCAAGACCGCGCTCGGCGCCTAAGAACCTAAGTAGTCGCTGTGGTCGCGCTTGCGCTGGACATAGGGGAGACCAGGATTGGCATCGCCGTCTCGAGCCGTGATGGCAAGATGGCGATGCCTGTCAAGGTGCTTCCGGCTGCCGAGGTCACCGGTATGGCCAAGACGTTCCGCTACCTGGTTGAGGACTATGAGCCCGACATCCTGGTAAGCGGACGCCCCCTGACCATGGCCGGTGAGCCCGGCCCCCAGGCCGAGCGCGTTGCCGCCGTGGCGCAAAAGATTGCCGACGAGCTCGATCTTCCGCTGGAGTTTGAGGACGAACGTCTGTCTTCGCAAGAGGCCAAGCGTATCCTGCGCGAGCAGGGCCTCAACGAAAAGCAGATGAGGGGCAAGATCGACATGATTGCCGCCAGCCTTTTTTTGCAGACGTGGCTCGATCGTAAAAACGAGGAGGTTTCGCATGCCTAGTGCTTCCGATCCGCGCCAGCCGAATCGTACACGTCAGCCGGTGTCGCGCCCTGCCCAGCCTGGCCAGCGTCCGGCACAGCCGACGCAGCGCGCAGCTCAGCCTGCCGCGCGCCCGGTGCAGTCCTTCTCTCGTTCGGCCCAACCTGTTCAACGGACGGGTCAGCAGCCTTCTGCTCGTTCGGTTCAGCATCCGGCTTCTCACGCGGCTCAGCAGCCCACTGCTCGTACGGCCCAGCCTGCAGGCGGTACCCGCTTTAAGCAGCAGGCACCTACCCAGCGAACGCAGGCCCCCCAATCGCATTCTCATCACGCCCGCGGTTCGCATGGCGTTGCTCCGGCGACCCGCTCGAGCTACAACACGCATACTCGTCGCGGTGCTCAAAAGAAGAGCTCTCCGGTTCCCATGATCATCGGCGTTGTGGTGGCGGTGCTTGCGCTTGTCGCGATCGTTTTCTTTGTCGTGCCGGCCGTCAAGGGCTTCTTTGCCGGTGAGGATACGAAGGTCACGGCTGGTCAGCAGGTTACGGTAACCATTCCCGACGGTGCTTCGGGCGATACTATCGCCTCGATTCTCTCCGAGAACCATATCGTCGAGAATCCCAAGGATTACTATGCGGCGGTGAAAAAGCTCAACGCCGATATGTCGCTCAAGCCTGGTACCTATTTGTTCACCACACTCATGGACGCGACCAAGGTTGTTCAGCAGCTCATGGAAGGTCCCAACGCGGGCTCCAATGCGCTAACTATCCCTGAGGGCCTGACGGTCGATCAAGTCGCCGACCGTGTGGCCCAGGCCTACGATGGCATCTCTAAGGAAGACTTCCTCAACCAGGCTAAGGCCTCCAACTACGTGGACGACTATAGCTTCCTTAAGGGCGCCGCCAACGACTCGCTTGAGGGTTTCTTGTTCCCCAAGACTTATTCGTTGGGCGATTCGCCGACGGTCGATGACGTGATTCGCGCTATGCTCGATCAGTTTAAGACCGAGTACAAGTCGCTTGACTTTGCGAGCTGCGAAGCCAAGATCAAGGAGCGCTATGGCGTGGAGATGTCCGATTACGACATCGTTAACCTTGCCTCGATCGTCGAGCGCGAGGGCCTCAACGCCGATCAACGTGCGCACGTGGCCTCGGTCTTCTACAACCGCCTTGCCGGCAAGCTCGACGGTCTGCGCTATCTCAACAGCGATGCGACCATGATGTATGTCACCGGTGGCGAGGTTACCGCCGACGACCTGCAGAGCGATAGCCCGTATAACACCTATAAGCATGAGGGCCTGCCGCCCACGCCCATCTGCTCTCCGTCGCTCGAGGCACTCAAGGCCACGCTTGAGCCGACCGACTCCGATGACCTGTATTTCTACATTACGCAGGACGAGGAGTACTTCTCGCAAACCTACGAAGAGCATCAACAGTCTTGGAATTAGCATGAGGATTTTTAGCCCCAAACGATATGTTGCCTCGGTCGATCGCATCGACCTTGATGCCCTGTGGGCCGACGGCAAACGCGCCATTCTGCTCGATCGCGATAACACCCTGGTGCCGCGCGACACCGAGCAGGTTCCCGCCGCGGTTTCCGCTTGGCTCGATGCCGCCCGCGCCAAAGGCTTTAAGCTGTGCATGGTGTCCAACAACTGGCATCGCGACCAGGTCATGAGCTCTGCACGCGAGCTGGGACTCGAGGCCATCAGCCACGCCATGAAGCCGGCGCCGTTTGCCCTCAAGGCGGGTCTTAAGCGCCTCGGCGCCACGGCCGACGAGGCGGTGCTGATCGGTGATCAGCTCTACACGGACGTGTGGAGCGGCAATTTTGCCGGCGTCGATACTATCCTGGTTAAGCCGCAGGCAACCCAGGACCTGTGGTACACGCAGATCTTCCGTATCTTTGAGCGCCGGGCCCTGCGCGACCTTCCCTGCGAGGAATAGGTTTCGCCATGTCTCAGCACATCAAACACGGCTGCGACCATATCTTCTTTATCGGCTTTTTGGGCGCGGGCAAATCGACGCTTGCGCGCAACGTCGGCACTATGTTCAATCGGCGTTTTATCGATACCGACCGCCTGGTCGTGCGCCGTTGCGGCAAGTCGGTAACCGAGATTTTTGAGACCGAGGGCGAGGATCGTTTTCGCGAGCTCGAGACCTCGGCGCTCCGTTCGCTCCAAAGCGAGCGCAGCCTGTTGGTTTCGTGCGGGGGCGGTATCGTCGAGACGCCGGTGAATATTGAGCTGATGCACGAAATGGGTACGTGCGTGTACCTCGAGGGCGACTTCGAGGATTCGATTCGCCAGATTCGTCGGTCCGACACGCGCCCCGATTTCCGTTCGCCCGAGCATGCCGCGCGCCTGTTTGAGCATCGTCGTCCGCTGTATCGCCAGGCCGCCGATATTACCCTTGATATTCGCAACAAGTCCTTCGAGGACGTTTCCTACCTTTGTGCCGAGATGCTTTTGGAGCGTGGACTGCTATGATTCGCCGTCAACTGATCAATTTCCAAAACCGCAGTGTCGATGTCCGCGTCGGATTGGGCGCGTTCGATGAGCTGCCGCGCATGTTTGCCTCGGCCGTGGGCAAGCCTAAGCGCGCGATGGTGGTTTGGAACGACGCCACATCCGAGCGTTTTGGTGAGGTCGTCGAGCATGCGCTGGTCGACGCCGGTTTTGCCGTGTCGCTGCTTGTCCTCGAGGTTTCGCCTGCTGGTGCCACGCTGGCCGATGCCGATGCTATCTTTGGCGCCTTGTCTGCCAACGGCATTACCTGCGACGATCTGGTTGTCGCTGTTGGCGATGCCGCAACCTGTTCGGTTGTTGGCTGGTGCGCCAACCAGTGGTGTGGCCGAACCGAGTGCGCGCTGCTGCCGACGACCTTCGACGCCATGCTCACGGTCGCGACGACCATGAAGCCGCTCGTCGCCTCGTTGGCCAATGCGCTTCCCGCTATCGCGTTCCGTCCCGAACCGGGCTTGGTTGTGTGTGATCTCGACCTTGTTCGCGAGGCGGAACCCGAGGACCTCAAGTTCGGCTATGCGGTACTTGTTGGCACCATGCTTTCGAGCAGCAAGTCCCGCTGGAATCAGTTTACTGAGACCGTCCCCGAGATTCTCGCGGGCGAGGAGGTCGCACTCGTCAATGCCGTTCAATGGTCTCAGACTGCCCGCAAGGACGTGCTGACGGCCACGAACCCGAGCGCTCGCCATGCGCTCGATTTTGGCAAGACGGGGGAGCGCACCCTGCGCGCTTGCTTGGGCGATGCCGCTTCGCAGGTCCCTGCCTACCAGCTGTTGTCCGAGGGCATGCGCTTTGAGGCGCGCCTAGCACACGATGCCTGCGACTTCGATATCGACTATGTGTTTGATCTCGATGACTGCCTGGAGGACTTTGGCATCGAGGAGCTTGCCTTCGACTTGGAGCCTGCCGCATATATCGAGGAGTTCCGCAGACAGCAGTTTGTCCGCTCGAACCGCAGCATGCTGCCGCTGCCCGCGGCGCTCGGCGCCATTCGCCTAACGAGCGTCGAGGACGAGGTTCTTGAGCGCCATGCTCACGCCTACTTGGCTTCTCGTAAAGAACTTCTCTAAGATTTATTGACTTCCATCGTCTTTCGTATCATGTTGAGGGGCGGGTTTTCAATCGGTTGCGGATCGCATGCGATTCCGTCGTTCGGTTGAGACCCGTCCCGTCTATATTGAGACAACAAGAAAGGAATCTGCATGTCTGAGTTTGCTGCCGGTCCTGCCGGTCGTATCGAGCGTGTCCGTGCCCTGATGGTCGAGCGTGGCTACGACGCCATCGTGGTGCGCGACGAGGCCAACCTTCGTTGGCTTACGGGCGTGAAGGGTGTCTTCGACTACACCTTCGAGTTCCCGCACGCGGCGTTTATTACGGCTGACCAGTGCCTGTTCCATACCGACTCGCGCTACCTCAACAGCTTTGAGGAGAACACGCCCGCCGGCAGCCCTTGGGTCTACGACATGGACGAGGGCACCATCCCTGGTTGGGTCGCCGGTAAGATCGCAGCCAATAAGTGCCGCGTCTGTGCTGTCGAGGACGACATGCAGATTAATTTCTACCAGGGTATTCAGCGCGGCCTGGAGGACCGTTCCGTCGCCTGTATGCTGCCGCTGATGCACGACGATATCCGCAAGATGCGCGCCATCAAGGACGCTGAGGAGATCGAGCTCATGCGCCATGCGCAGTCGATCACCGATGCCGCCTTCCAGCATATGCTCGGCTTTATTAAGCCCGGTATGACCGAGAAGCAGGTTCGCAACGAGCTCGAGAACTTTATGTTCGCCAACGGCGCCGACAGCCTGGCCTTCGGTTCCATTGTGGCGAGCGGCCCCAACACCGCCAACCCGCATGCCGTGCCGAGTGACCGTGTCATCGAGAAGGGCGACTTCGTCCTCATGGATTACGGCGCGGGCTACTGCGATTATCGTTCCGACATGACGCGCACCGTCGTGATGGGCGAGCCTACCCAGGAGCAGCTTGACCTGTACGCGCTCGTGCGCCGTACGCACGAGGAGTGCGTCGCTGCCATCCATCCGGGCGTCGAGGGCAACGACATTTTTAAGCTTTCCAAGAAGATCATCGGCGATGCCGGTTATGGCGATTACTATAACCATGGTCTGGGCCACGGCGTGGGCATCGACATCCACGAGCTGCCCAACTTCAACCGCAGCAAGAACACCATCGAGGTCGGCTCGGTTATCACCATGGAGCCCGGCGTGTATCTGCCCGGTGTGGGCGGCGTGCGCCTGGAGGACTACGGCGTGGTCACCGAGAACGGCTACGAGCCCTTCACCAAGACCCCGCACGACCTGCACATCATCGATTGCTAGCCCATTTCGATAGATTTTTGGGGCGGGGCGTCCGGAGCACTTCGGGCGCCCCGCGTTCTCTTTTTATGCGCTCGCTGCAGGCGCCGTCTGCAAGTGTATAATTTCGGTCGTATGTAATTTGGACGCTTGTGCGTCCTGCCCATAACAAGAAAGGTCGCTATGCCTACCATTTCTACCGCCGACTTCAAGAACGGCCTCGGTCTCCGCATTAAGGACAAGGTCTACACCATCGTCGAGTTCCAGCATGTCAAGCCGGGCAAGGGCGGCGCGTTTGTGCGCTACAAGACCCGCGACATCAAGAGCGGCCGTGTCGTCGAGAACACCTGCAACGCCGGCACCAAGTTCGAGAGCGTCATGCTCACCACCCGTGAGTTCCAGTACCTCTACAACGATGGCGCCGACTACATCTTCATGGACAATGAGACCTATGAGCAGGTTCCCGTTCCCGAGGATATGGTGGGCGAGAACTCCAAGTGGCTGCGCGAGAACGACATTTGCCAGCTGCTCTTTGCCGACGACGAGCTCATGGGCGTGACCCCGCCGATGTTCATCGAGACCACCATCGTCCAGACCGACCCGGGCTTTAAGGGCGACACCGTCCAGGGTTCCACCAAGCCGGCCACGATCGACACCGGCGCTGTCATCCAGGTCCCCATGTACCTCAACGAGGGCGAGGTCATCAAGGTTGACACCCGCGACGGCAAGTTCGTCTCCCGCGTCTAGCAACCAACTCTTCTAGGAGGACTCATGCCCCAGGAAATCAAGATTGACGGCATCGGCATTTCGCCCGATGTTCTGACCGCCATCGTCTCGCGCGCCGTGTCGGATGTCGAGGGCATCGCCTCCGTTGGCGTCAAGGACCTTGCCACCAACCTTGTCTCCATGATGCTCTCGTCCAAGGCCCCGGCTTCCGAGCCGGCGGTCGAGGCCGAGGTCGTCGGCGACAAGCTCGCACTCACCGTGCGTGTCGTGGTGTTCTTTGGCTATCCGTTCAAGAAGCTCGCCGAGGCCGTTCGCGCCGCCGTGGTCGCCGCCATCGATGCCCAGGTGGGCGTCGAGGTCGAGCGCGTCGACGTTTGCATTGACGGTCTCGTTTTCCCCAAGGAGTAACCTTTGAGCCTTAAGGTTTATCGCGGGCGCACGCTTGCCCGCAGTCAGGCGCTGCAGCTGCTGTTCCAGGCCGAGGCCACGGACAGTCCGCTCGAGCGCGTCCTCGAGGGCGATTTCCTGATCTCGAAGGGTCCCCTCGACCCCTATGCACTGGAGCTTTGCCGCGGTGCCTACGAGCACATCGACCGCATCG
>DBGDZK010000107.1:0-6024 GCA_048373195.1 Collinsella sp. | reverse complement strand
TTTTGCCTTCTCCTGACGGCGTCATCGTTTCTATGCGCAAAGTTGACGGGGCGTTTTACGGTGGACCGTTATTTGGCGGAGGATTTTCTTCCCCTATACGACCGCTACACCTGGAAGGTTGATGCTCGGGAATGTGCTCGTTTCTGCCGGCCTGACCAGATGGCGGAGGTAATGTCGGCTACCGATATTGCCGGGGTGATTACGCGGTGTGCGGCTGAGGCGACGGGGCTCGCGGCAGGGACACCTGTCTTAGTGGGAACGGGCGACTCTGGTGCCGAGGCCATTTCGACGGGTGTATTCCGTCCCGGCGATATGATGGTTCAGTTGGGGAGTACGGCGTATTTCATCTACCTAGCTGATCATATGATCGATGATGCCCGCCTGTGGCCGGGGACGTTTATCATTCCCGGAACTTACGGGATCTGCGCGGGGACCAATACGGCGGGCGCACTCACATCGTGGCTGCGCCAAGAGCTGTATCGCGACGCCGTAGAGGCCGAGGGCCACGGTGGTCCCGATGCCTATTCGGTTATGGCGCATGATGCCGCCGATGTGGCGCCGGGTGCCGATGGGCTCCTGTGTCTGCCGTACTTTGCGGGGGAGCGTACTCCGCTCAACGATCCCGAGGCGCGTGGCGTCTTCTTTGGCCTGACCGGAAGGCATACGCGAGCTCATATGGTTCGCGCCGCCTTGGAAGGCGTCGCGTATACCGTTGCATCCCATGTCGACATTATCGAGCGAGAGCATGGACTGCCAATTGGGCGCATTATGCTTGTCGGAGGTGGAACCAAGAATCCAGTTTGGATGCAGGCTATCGCCGACGTATGCGGGCGCGAGGTCTCGGTTGCCAAGGTTACGGCGGGCGCATGCTTCGGTGATGCCATCATGGCAGCTCTCGCAGGTGGCGCCTATGCATCATGGGATGAGCTCGCCCGAGTCCTTGGCGTTGCGCAAACAATCGTGCCCGATATGGCTGCCCACGAGTTATATGCGTCGCGCCGTCATATCTTCGACGAATTGTATGCACGCAACCGTGATCTCATGCACGAATTGGTGTAATGCTGCCGAACTGTACTGCCTACCAATAGGGACTGCGTTGTGCGATTCGCATGCCCCGTGGCATTTTTGCCCACAGGGATTAGCGAAGGTCAAAAACAGAGTGCGCATTTGCTAAAACTACCGACTCGATGCGCTTTGCGTCACAGTTTTTGAGTGAGGCAATGCGTATCGAGGTCCTTGTGAGCGATCTGATGAGCGACTGTGCGCTTGTTTCTGTGTTTGGTTCGGCTGGTGAATCGGTCTCGAGCAGTAAACGATCGAGTGGAATCTGTCGTGCGTATTCGCGTCCTCGTTTAGATGCGAGCATGCGTTCGTTGACGGAAAAATAACAGCCCGCATTACGCGCGCGGACGAGTTCGTCCGAAGTACCGCTAAACCAGTGGAAGATGATAACGGGGGAGTCGGGGTTTGGGATGAGTAGCCCATGCGATTCGAGGACGTCCAGTACGGCTCCTGCCGAACGAACGGCGTGAATTGATATCACGCGCCCGGTAAGAGGATGCTGCACGAGCGCATCGCAGAGCCGGTTAAGTGCCTGTATTTGTAGCGGCTCACTTCCAGCAAAGCGCGCGGAAAAGTCGAGTCCGACTTCGCCGATGTAGCGTTCTTGGGCAGCAACTTCGCAAAGCAGATTGACTTCGACAAAACCGCAGTGGCCATCGGCGAGCCACCAGGGGTGAAGCCCAACGCCGGCGATGATGCCTGGTTGGCGACAGGCGCGCTCGTTTGCGGCCGAAAAGTCGCGCGGATTGACGCCGCAGTCAAATAGACCCAAGCCCAGCGCCGTCGCCTCATCGGCAACGGCGTCCGGGTGAGCCATTAAATCAAGATGGCAGTGTGCATCAAATAACCGGGGCTCCATCTCGGTGCGCTCCGCTAGTCCAGACGTTGGCCATCGGAGCGTACGCGCTCAGTGCCGCGGCCGCTGATCTGGCGGATAACCTCGCCGGCAATCATCTGGCCCATGATGGGCGGCATAAAGCTGGCGGTTCCCAGCTCGGTGCGCTCGTGGATGTTGGAAGGGTCGCGGGGCTGTGTCTTAACCGATTCCTCGCAGCTAAACAGTACATGCAGGCTCTTGATTCCGCGCTTCTTGCATTCTTTGCGCATAATGCGGCTCATGGGGTCACGTACCGTATCGAAAATGTCGGCAAAGCGGAGGCACTCGGGATGGAGCTTGTTGGCCCCGCCCATGGAGCTAACCAAACGAATGTCGTGGTCCTGAGCATATTTGGCAATGGTGAGCTTGGCCGAGATGGTGTCGATGGCGTCGACGACGTAGTCGAGTTTGCCGTCCGTCTGCTCCAAAACGCTCGCGAAGAAATCATCGATGTTGTCGCTCAGCAAGTATTCAGTTCGCTTGATGACGGCAGCGGCGGGATTGATGTCGTGGATCATGGCTTCCATCACGTCAACCTTGCGCTTTCCGATGGTGCTGTGAAAGGCGATGGCCTGACGGTTGATATTGCTGGGCGCGATGACGTCCTTGTCCAGAATGACGAAATGACCGATGCCGCCGCGGGCGAGTGCCTCGCAGCAATTGGAGCCCACACCTCCGCAGCCGAGCACCAGCACCGTAGCATCGGCGAGCTTATCGAGTGCCTCGCGGCCCATGATGATCTCGAGCTTGGTGTCGCGTGTCTCGATGGCGGCTGCGGCAGCGGTTTCGGTCATAAATATCCTCCGATGGGGAAGCAGGTCGTGTTTTAGCTATCGCCATTATAGGTAATCGCCCATAGGTTGCGATGGCGTTTGCTTTGATGTGGTTTGAAGCATTGCGATTAGATAGATAGACAAACATCTAAATATCGAGTATAGTGTGCGCGTCATGAGAGATGATGAGAGGAGGTCTTATGCCGGGAGAGGGTTTTAAGGCGCTTGCCGATCCAACGCGACGGCGCATTCTGGAGTTGCTGCGCGAGGGCAATTGCACGGCGGGGGAGCTTGCCGAGCATTTCGATATCAGTAAGCCGTCGCTGAGCCATCACTTGGCGACGCTCAAAAACGCCGGGTTGGTGATCGACGAGCGCCATGGCCAAAACATCGTTTACAGCTTAAACACCACCGTCATGCAGGACTTGATCGGTTGGTTTATGGGCTTTACAAACACGGAAGGTGATAAGAATGAATAACGAAAACAAGGGCATTCACCCCACGGGGGTATCGTCGCGCGTGTGGGCCATGCTTGTTGTGGTCTGCGCTATTAATGTTGTAGCGCACCTCATGGTGATGCCGAGCCTGCCTGCACAGATTCCCACGCACTGGGGCGCGAACGGCGCCGTCGACGGTTGGGGTCCTAGCTGGATGGCCTCCGCGCTCGGCGTGCTGCCTCTGGCGCTTCTCGCAATGTTCTGCGTGGTGCCGCGCATCGACCCCAAAGGTGAGGCATATCGAACCTCGGGCAAGTTCTATCAGGGCTTCGTAATCGCCTTCACCTTGTTCATGTGCGCCATAAGCTGGCTGGGAGAGCTTACGGTCTGGGGTGTGGTGCCGGCGGTCGGTTCGGTTAACGTGCTGATTTCCGGTGTTGTCGGTTTGCTGTTCATCGGCGTAGGCAACTACTTGCCGCGTGTGAAGCAGAACTATACGCTCGGTATCAAGACACCCTGGGCGCTTGCCGATCCCGAGAACTGGCGCCGTACGCAGCGTTTTGGCGGCGCCTGCTTTATGGTGCTGGGTATTGGCCTGATTGTGATGGGCGTGGCAGGCAGCGTGCTTTCGAGTGAAGTCGTCGCCGCGGTGATTGCGGTTCTGGCGTTTGGTTCGGTTGGAGCCGTCTACGTCTACTCGTATCTGTTGTGGCGCAAATCGCAGCGAGCCGCTCGTTAAGGTTGCGGAAAACTAGCGTACGCAGTTCATAGTATGTTCCGGGGGACTTTTCCCAGGTAGTATTAGGGGGTGTGGGCAACCATGCCCCTTTTTATTAGAACGCGCGAACTGCCTCTCCGCTTTTTCCAAAACGGAGAGGGGGAGAAGATTTCCGCAGCTAGATAAGGAGAAATGACTGTGGCGGAGTTCATTTATCAGATGTATCAGGCTCGCAAGGCCCATGGCGACAAGGTGATCCTTGACGACGTGACCCTGAGCTTCTACCCCGGTGCCAAGATCGGCGTCGTGGGCCCCAACGGTATGGGCAAGTCGACCCTGCTCAAGATCATGGCCGGCATCGAGGAGGTCTCCAACGGCGATGCCAGGCTCACTCCCGGCTACACCGTGGGCATCCTGCAGCAGGAGCCGCCGCTCGACGACGACAAGACCGTCATCGAGAACGTGCGCATGGCGTTTGGCGACATGATCGCCAAGGTCGATCGCTTCAACAAGATCGGCGAGGAGATGTGCGACCCGGACTGCGACATGGACGCCCTCATGGCCGAGATGGGAAAGCTCCAGGACGAGATCGACGCCGCCGACGGCTGGGATATCGATTCCAAGCTCGGCCAGGCCATGGACGCCCTGCAGCTGCCCGATTCCGACATGCCGGTCAACGTACTTTCCGGCGGCGAGCGCCGTCGCGTGGCCCTGTGCAAGCTGCTGCTCGAGGCTCCCGACCTGCTGCTGCTCGACGAGCCCACGAACCACCTGGACGCCGAGTCGATCCTGTGGCTCGAGCACTTCCTGCACAACTACCAGGGCGCGGTGCTTGCCGTCACGCACGATCGCTACTTCCTGGATAACGTTGCCGAGTGGATCTGCGAGGTCGACCGCGGCCACCTCTATCCCTACAAGGGCAACTACTCCACGTATTTGGAGACCAAGGCCGCCCGTATCGAGGCGCAGGGCAACCGCGACGCCAAGCTCGCCAAGCGCATGGAGGCCGAGCTCGAGTGGGTACGCAGCTCGCCCAAGGCCCGCCAGGCCAAGAACAAGGCCCGTCTGGCTCGCTATGAGGAGATGGAGGCCGAGGCCCGCGCAAGCCAGAAACTCGACTGGACCGACATCCGCATCCCTGTGGGCCCGCGTCTGGGCAACAAGGTGCTCGAGGCCCATCACCTGCACAAGGAGTTCGATGGCCGTGTGCTCATCGACGACCTTTCGTTCACCTTGCCACGCAACGGCATCGTGGGCGTCATCGGCCCCAACGGTGTCGGTAAGACCACGCTCTTCAAGACCATCGTGGGCCTGGAGCCGCTGACTTCGGGCGAGCTCGAGGTGGGCGAGACCGTCAAGATTTCTTACGTCGACCAGAGCCGTTCCGGCATTGACCCCGATAAGAACCTATGGGAGGTCGTCTCGGATGGCCTGGACCACATGATGGTCGGCGAGACCGAGGTCCCCAGCCGCGCGTACGTGGCGAGCTTTGGCTTTAAGGGCCAGGACCAGCAGAAGCGTGCTGGCGTACTCTCCGGTGGTGAGCGCAATCGTCTGAACCTGGCGCTCACGCTCAAGCAGGGCGGCAACCTGCTGCTCCTCGACGAGCCCACGAACGACCTCGACGTCGAGACGCTGTCCTCGCTCGAAGCGGCGCTGCTCGAGTTCCCGGGCTGCTCGGTGGTCATTAGCCACGACCGCATGTTCCTGGACCGCGTCGCCACGCACATTCTGGCGTGGGAGGGCACCGACGAGAATCCGGGCAACTGGTATTGGTTTGAGGGCAACTTCGAGGCCTATCAGGCCAACCGTATCGAGCGCCTGGGCGAGGACGCAGCCCAGCCGCATCGTATCCACCGCAAGCTGACGCGCGACTAGTAGCAAGTAGAAAGGCCGCCACCAAGGGCGGCCTTTCTTGTAGCGATTGCACTGCAGCTATGCCCTGGCTGCTGGTTTGATTCATAATCAAAGTCATCTCTTTGGGATTAAAGCCCGTTTTTGCTATGAGTGATTTTCTAATTCCGTTTAAAACGTAAAGACGCATTGGGTTGCAAGGACATAAGCAAATCGAATTGAAATATAACCAGTGCTGTAACGTTACAAAAAAGATTATAGAATAGGAGTACCTTATAAGTCGCTTCTTTAGAAAGAAGAACA
>DBGDZK010000106.1:0-5209 GCA_048373195.1 Collinsella sp. | reverse complement strand
AAAGATTTCCCCGCACACACTTCGCTGTGCTATAGTGCAGCGCAACAGCAACTAGGTGCGACCGCGCCACGGCATCACGAAAGGAGCCACCAACATGAAGAACACGATGAAGTCTCTCAACAACTGGTGGTGGCGTGATGCGAATACGATCGGTCGACAGTGAGTCCCTCACGCCTGTTTTTGCGCTCTAGGTGATTGGAAGGCCTCCGGTTTCGACCGGGGGCCTTTTTCTATCTCGAGCCCGATCGCATTCGCATCACGCGCCTCCGCTTTTCTCTTGCACCCCCATTCCGAAAGGCTTTTCACCATGTCTCAGAACACCACCGCCGCCCAGCCCCGCACCGTCCAGACCGCCGACCGCGGCAAACTCGACGTCCGTGCCCTCGTCCTGCTCGCCATCCTGCTCGCTGCCGGCTTCATCCTCAACTTCACCGTCGGCAAGGCCATCTCGGGCATCTCGGGCGGCATGATCAGCCCCGAGTTCATCATCTCGGCCTTTTGCCTCACCATTCTGGTCATTCGCCCCAACATCGGTCAGGCGCTCGTCATTGGCCTCATCTCGGCTGCCGTGATCCAGATCACCACTACTTCGCCGTTCGTCGATTTTGCCGCCGAGGGCATCGCCGCCATGCTCATGGCCGGCATCGTCAACGCCGCCGGCAAGAACGGTCAGGTCAAGCCCGCCATCGCCATTGTTGCAACCTTCCTGACCACCTTTGTCTCCGGCGTCATCTTCATGGTCATCAAGATGGCCATGCTCGGCGTGGTAGGCGAGCTCGCCGCCGCCATGTTGCCCGTCGTCGCCATGACCGCCGTCTTTAACGCCATTCTGGTCGGCGCCCTCTACATGCCCATCCAGAAGGCCCTTAAGCTCAACTAACCTGCTCGGCTTTACGAGCCACCCCATCTTGGCGTTCATTCGTCGCTCGCGTACCCAAGTACGCTTCGCTCCTCTTTCGCGCCAACCTGGGCCCCCTCGTAAAGCCGTCTCCGTGCTTCACCACCAAAGACCGTCCCAAACAACGAACTTTTTTGGGACGGTCTTAAACAACTGATCATTTAAGACTGTCCCCAATGACTATGAAAGGTATCCATGGAAACGATCATCAACGTCGACGATGTCTCGTTCTCCTATGGCACGCAGACCGAGCAGGCGCTCAGCCACATCTCGCTCAGCGTGAACAAGGGAGATTTCATCGGCATCATCGGGCCCTCGGGCGCCGGCAAGTCCACGCTTGCCGCCTGCCTGTCGGGTGCCGTGCCCCACCACTACACCGGCACGTTCTTTGGGTCCGTCATGGTCGACGGCCACGACACCTGCGAAGTCTCGCTCACCGACGTCTCGCAAATCGTCGGCAGTGTGCTGCAGGATATCGACACGCAGATGGTCGCCTCGGTCGTCGAGGACGAGATGCTCTTTGGCCTTGAGAACTTTGGCGTTCCCCACGACCAGATCGAGCAGCGCGTGAGCGAAACGCTCGAGACCGTCGGCATCAGCGACCTGCGCGACCGCGAGATCGCCACCCTCTCGGGCGGACAGAAGCAAAAGGTGGCCATCGCCGCCATCCTCGCCATGCGTCCGCGCGTCTTGGTTCTCGACGAGCCCACCGCGGCACTCGACCCCGCCAGCTCCACGTTGGTCTTCGAGACGCTGCGAGAGGCAAACCGCGCACTTGGAATTACCATCGTCGTCGTTGAGCAAAAGGTCGCCCTGCTCTCGGAGTACTGCAACCGCGTGCTCGTGCTCAACCATGGCGAAATCGCGCTGCAGGGCGAGCCACACGAGGTCTTCGCGCATACCGACGAGCTCCGTGCCATCGGCGTCGACTGCCCTCGCGTCACGCGTATCTTCAATAGCCTCGAGGCCGATGGCCTGGTAAGCGGTACCCCTTGCTTGGATGTCGATGAGGCCGAGCGCCTGATTTCGGGCATCGTCGACCCCGCACGCGCGGTCAGCAAAGCCCAGGCGCCCGCCGGCTCCCCGCATGCACCGTCGTTGCGCCCGCACGCCAAGGCCGCCGAGCCCGTGCTCACCTTCGATCACGTTGAGTTTGCCTATCCCAATGGCGGCGGCGCCGTACACGACCTCAACCTGACCCTCTATCCCGGCGAGCTCGTGGGCATCGTCGGCCAAAACGGTGCCGGCAAGACCACGCTCACCAAGCTGCTCACAGGCCTGCTCAAGCCCGCCTCGGGCAGCGTGCGCGTCACGGGACTGGATACCGCGGCCGTTCCCACGAGCCGCATCGCCCGCGAAGTCGCAACCCTCTTCCAAAACCCCGACCGCCAGATCTGCAAGGATACCGTGCTCGACGAGGTCGCCTTTGGCTTGGAGCTTGGCGGCATGGACCGTGCCGAGGCTCTGCGTCGTGCCCAACTCGTCATCGACCGCTTTGGCTTGCCGGCCGACGAGGCGCCCTTCTCGCTCTCGCGCGGTCAGCGACAAATGGTGGCGCTTGCCTCCGTCGTAGTGGTTGAGCCCAAGATCGTCGTGCTCGACGAGCCCACGAGCGGCCTTGATTACCGCGAGTGCATGACCGTCATGGAAACGGTGCGCACCATGGCCGAGCGCGGTTGCGCCGTTATCATGGTTTGCCACGATATGGAAGTCGTCTCGGATTTTGCCGAGCGCATTGTGGTAATGGCCGACGGTCGCATCCTCGACCGCGGCCGCACGCACGAGCTATTCTCGAACATCGATCTCATGCGGCGTGCCTACGTGGAGCCTCCCCAGGTTATTGAACTCTCGCGCCGTCTGGCATCTTCCGTCTCGCCCGCTTTTGCGCAGGTGAGCGAGGTCACCGATGTCGTTCGAATTACCAAGGAGATGGTCCACCGTGGTTAACGTCATCGACTACATGCCGGGCGATACGCTACTGCATCGCCTGAACCCCGTCGTCAAACTGGGCCTCGCCGCCGCCATCATCGTCGGCATCTTCTTGTCCGACACCTACGTGGCGCTGTTGGGCTTTTTGGCACTCACCCTTGCGCTGGGTGCCTATGCCGGTGTCATCGACCGTCTGCTCTCGCTGCTCAAGTTGCTGATTCCGCTCGCGCTTATCATGCTGGTGCTCCAGCTGGCCTTTATGCGCGATGGCAACGTGGTGTGGAACTTTATCACCGACACGGGTCTCATCACAGGATCGAAGGCCTGCCTGCGCCTGCTGGGCGTGGCGTTACCACTCATCCTCATGCTCATGGTGACCAAGCTCAACGACCTTGCCAACGCCTGCGTCGAGGTGCTGCACGTGCCGTATCGCTATGCCTTCACCTTTACCACGGCGCTGCGCTTTGTGCCGGTGTTTGGTCAGGAGATGAACGCCATCATGGAGGCGCAGACCGCACGCGGCGTCGAGTACGACACCAAGAACCCCATCAAGAAGCTTAAGCTCATGCTGCCACTGTGCGTGCCGCTGCTCATCTCGAGTGTGGGCAAGACCGATGCCACAGCCTTGGCGGCAGAACAGCGCGGCTTCTATCTGCGTACGCGCGCCAGCTCGTACAAGCGCTACCCCATCAAGGGCCTGGACATCGCCGTGCTCATCGTCAGCATCGCCCTCATCGTCATCGGCTTCCTGTTCTAGTTCACCACCGACAGCAACCGCCCCAACGCAAAAGGCTTCGGCTCGCACCAAACGAGCCGAGGCCTTTACTGTTTCACCAGATAAAACCTACCAAAATAAACCTGTCCCTTTTTGGCAGGTCGGAAGCTAGAGGCGGTAGGGGGCGCCGCTGCGGATGATGGATTCGCGCACCAGGACATCCATGGCGTCGAGGGTGATCTCGGGCATCTCTCGGTACTTCTGCAGCACCGAGAGCTCGGTGCAGGCCAGAATGACGCGGTCGCAGCCGCTACGGGCGAACTCCCACATCACGCGGTCGAACTTATCCATATCGGGCTCACGTCCGGCCTTCACATCATCGTAGATAAGCGACATCACATCGTTCTGACGTTTCTCGCTGGGATAGACAACCTCGACACCCGCGGCCTCGCATTCGCGGCCGTAGACGCCCGCGCCCACGGTGCCATCGGTTCCCATGATGCCGATCTTATGCACCGGCTCGGCCGGCATACTCAGGTTGGGGTCGAACTCGCACTCCCCCATCACCGCACCGGCCAGAGCATAGCGCACCGACTCACGCGGCATGTGGATAATCGGCACCTTCGTAAACGACTGGATCTGGTCATAGAAGTAGTGTGACGTGTTGCAGGGAATGGCAATGTGTGCACAGCCCAGCGACTCGAGTGCCTGGGCGCACTCTTTCATGGTCGCCAGCAGTTTGGCATGCTCGCCGGTCTTAATGGCCAGCGTGCGGTCGGGCATGGTCGACTTGGAGAGTACCACCATGTCGATATGTTCCTGATCGCAGGCAGCAGCCGTATGACGCACCACCTGGTCGTAGTAATACGACGTGGCCTCGGCGCCCATGCCGCCGATAACTCCCAGCTTTTCCATCGCCGCCTCCTTGGTGACGCTTGCGCAATTGCGCGTATCATACCCGCGCCCGCCCGATGCAAACCGGACGGGCGCCGCGCTCATCTACTTGTAATACGTCTTGAACAGCTTAAAGTGGCGCAGCTTGGTGTGCCACATGCGCAGCCAGCGATTAAAGACAAAGTCGCCCTTCATAAACGAAGGGTCGGCGCCCTTGCCTTCCTTGTCCAGGCGATGCACCTTAGCGCGCAGCTCGGGATCCTTGACGTACTTGTCGACGACGCCCATGGGAACGACCATCCACAGGGCCTCGTCCTGTGCCGTCACAAACTCCGGCTCAAACGGGCGGTCGAACACATACTCGTCCACCACATACTTGGCAACGTTAAAGCCGCTGTTGGTAACGTAGTAGTTGCTGCGGCCCTGGCGCGTGTTGAAATCGAAGAACTTAAACGAGCCGTCGCGCTCGTCGTACTTAACGTCAAAGTTGGAATAACCTACAAAGTTCAGGTCCTCGAGCAGCTTGCGCACGCCGCCCATGAGCTCGTCATTGGGCTCGGTAATGATGCAGGCATGGTTGCCGACACCGTGAGGCTGATGCTCCTCGAGCAGCACGTGACCCAGGCACATCATGCGGACCTTGCCGTTGCGGTCGGAATAGCTGGTGAGCACGCGCATGTACTCGTCGTTGCCGGGCACGCGATCCTGCAAGATCAGGTCGTCGGTGTAGCCGCTGGCATACGAATCGCGAATGACCTGTTCCAGCTCGGCGC
>DBGDZK010000105.1:0-3688 GCA_048373195.1 Collinsella sp. | reverse complement strand
GAATGTGGGAGGTGTTCGGATAAAGTTGGTAATCAAGGATTTCCTCCATAAATTCCGATTTGTTAATCTCATATTCGCTTATAGTATAAAAATAACGACACTGTATATCGCTTTCGTAACATACAATATCGTTAGTTTTATTTAGATAAACCAAACAAAACATATTCCTGTTTCATATACAGAGTTCGACTTGTTCAGCTTTCTTGGGGCAAGAAATAACCACCACAAAGGTGCCTGTCCCCTTTGTGGTGGATTTGGGTTAGGCCTAGAGCGCGTGGCCGTAGGCGTCGGCGGCCTTGATAGCGGCGGCGAACTTTTCGTCGGTGAAGGGTTCGGGGTTTCCCTGCTTCCACTCGTTGGTGGCGTGCGCGTACTCGCACAGGGCCGGGATGTCGGCCTCGGAAAGCCCGACCTGCTCCAGCGTCACGGGCAGGCCCATCTGCTTGTTAAAGGCGGCGTAGCGCTTCAGGTTCTCAGTATCGCCCGTGTAGGCGAACAGCACGAGCACGCCCAGGCTTACGACCTCGCCGTGCAGGTAGGTGCCCTCACGCGGAATGCTGCAGGTGGCGTTGTAGAACGCGTGCGCCACGCTCGAGTTGTAGTAGTAATCGTTTTGGTTGGTCAGGTTGGAGACGTAGCCCGTGTTGACCACGATGTCGAGCGCGATCTGCTTGACGGCCTCGCTCGACAGGTTCTGGCGCACGTCCTCAAGACCCTGGACGCCATAGGTAAACAGTGGCTCGGAACAGGTGTGGGCGAGCGCCAGGCCAAGACCGGCGGTGTGCTCCAGGTTGCCGGCGCTCGTGGCGTACTCGACCTCGGGCTGTTTAGACAGGGCATCGCCCACGCCGGCCCAGAAGTACTCTGCCGGTGCCTCGGCGATGATCTTGGGGTTGATGAAGATGTGCGCCGGTCTGTTGGGGTACGAATAGCCCTCGAGCGAGCCGTCGTCGTTGTAGACAACGGCAATGGCGGTCGCGGCCGAGCAGTTGGAGCAAATCGTCGGCACGGTAAAGACGATCTTCTTGAGCTCGATGGCTGCCGTCTTGACGGTGTCGAGTGCCTTGCCGCCGCCACAGGCGATAAGCACGTCTGCCTGCTGGCAGGCGGGGGAGTTCACGACCTTGGCGATATTGGCGCGTGTGCTGTTGGTGCCGTAGACGCGCGTCTCCAGAATTTCGACGTCGGTACCCGCCAGCGCAGCTTCGATACCGGGAAGTGCTGCGGCCAGTGCCCGCTTGCCACCGATGATCGCGACCTTCTTCGCGCCGTACTCTGCCAGTGCGGCGGGCAGCTCAGTAAAGCAATCCTCGCCAACGGTGTAGTCGCTCATTCCAATCGTGCGCATAGCAACCTTCTTTCGTTCGATAAAGTGCTTTCAGGTATTTTGCTCCAAGAGAAGGTCCACAGCCGCGAGAAATTTCGAACGTATAAAACCAGTGTTGAGGGTTTTTCGCCGGCGCTGAACGTGCTAGCATACTCCGCATAAGCGTTGATGGGGACGAGTAGTCGGCCGTCCGCATGCCACAGAGAGCGGGGAGCGCTGAGAACCCGTGCATGCGACCGATGAATATCACCCCGGAGCTGCGGTCCCAACGGACGTGCCGCGCAGGTTCGTCTTAGTAGACATCGCCGAGATGGTCGTCGATACAGGCCAGCCGAGTAACGGATGCGAGCGCGCGAATACGCGGGCGAGGGCATCTAAGCTGGGTGGTTAAGCGAAGAGCTTTTACGGGCTGTCTGCCTGTTTTGTGGCGCTTCGTCCCAGCTTGTAGGGACGGGCGCTTTTTTGGTGCCCAGAGGGCGTGCGCGCCCACGACATGAAAGGGGTACCGTGGCAAACGAGTACAAGCAGACGATGAATCTGCCCAAAACCGGATTTCCCATGCGTGCCGGTCTTTCCAAGTCCGAGCCCAAGCGACTCAAGGACTGGCAGGACAACAAGGTCTACGAGCAAGTTCTAAAGAAGAACGAGGGTCACAAGAAGTTCGTGCTGCACGACGGCCCTCCGTACGCCAACGGCCCGATCCACATCGGCCACGCGATGAACAAGATCTCCAAGGACATGATCAACCGTTACTGGATGATGCAGGGCTATGAGGTTCCCTATGTCCCCGGTTGGGACTGCCATGGCCAGCCGATCGAGCATAAGGTCGAGGAGAAGCTCGGCACCGAGAAGTTCAACCAGACCTCCACGGCTAAGATCCGCGAGCTTTGCAACAAGTTCGCTGTCGAGAACATCGAGCTGCAGAAGGCCGGCTTCCGTCGCCTGGGCGTGCTTGGCGACTGGGACAACCCCTATCTGACGCTCTATCACCAGCATGACGCCGCCGACATCGAGGTTTTCAAGGCCATGTTCGACAAGGGCATGATCTATCGCGGTCACAAGCCCGTCCACTGGTGCAAGCACTGCCATACCGCACTTGCTGAGGCCGAGATTGAGTACTCCGACGAGACGAGCCCGTCCATCTTCGTGCGCTTTGAGATGACCTCCAAGCCCGCCGGCCTCGAGAACTTCGACGGCCCAGTTGACTTTATCATCTGGACGACCACGCCGTGGACCATCCCCTCCGACCAGGCCGTTTCTCTTAAGCCCGGCGCCGCCTACGTCGCCGTTGAGCACGACGGCCGCGCCGAGGTCATGCTCGAGGACCTGGCTCCCAAGTGCTGCGAGGAGTTTGGCTGGGAGTACACCCCGGTTGTGGTCGACGGCAAGCCCTATGTGGTTCCCGCCGAGACCTTCCACCACATCCACTACAAGCAGCCGATCTTTGACGGCGTTGAGGGCGTGGCGCTGCTGGCCGATTACGTCGGTGTCGATGACGGTACCGGTATCGTCCACAACTCGCCCGGCCACGGCGTCGACGACTACTTCGCCTGCCTCAAGGAGGGCATCACCGACATCTGCATGCCGGTCGATGACGACGGCAAGTTCTACACCGGTGAGGAGTTTGGCACCGGTGGCCCCTTCAGCGGTATGGATACCGATGAGGCCAACCCGCACATCATCGAGTTCCTGCGCGAGCGCGGAACCCTGGTCCTCGAGAAGAAGATCACGCACAGCTATCCGCACTGCTGGCGCTGCAAGCACCCGGTGCTCTTCCGTGCTACCGACCAGTGGTTTGTCTCGATGGACAAGACTGGTTTGCGCGAGCAGGCTGGCAAGGAGGTTCGCGAGAACGTCAAGTGGTATCCGGCCCACGCGGCAAACCGCATCGGCGCCATGGTTGAGCAGCGTCCCGACTGGTGCATCAGCCGTCAGCGCAACTGGGGCGTGCCTATCCCCAGCTACACCTGTGCCGACTGCGGCGAGAAGGTCATGAACGACGCTACGCTCGACGCCGTCATCAAGCTCTTCCACGAGAAGGGCTCCGACGCCTGGTTCACCGACGCTCCCGAGAGCTACCTGGGCGAGGCCTGCGTCTGCCCCAAGTGCGGCGGCCATCACCTCAAGGCCGATAAGGACATCCTCGACGTGTGGTGGGATTCCGGCGTCTCCTGGAAGGCCGTCTGCGAGTACCGTCCCGAGCTGGAGTATCCGGCGGATGTGTACCTCGAGGGCTCCGACCAGCACCGCGGTTGGTTCCAGAGCTCGCTGCTCACCTCGGTGGGTGCCAACGGCCATGCTCCGTACAAGGCGGTCGTCTCTCAGGGCTTCACGCTCGATGGCCAGGGCCGCAAGATGTCC
>DBGDZK010000104.1:0-8084 GCA_048373195.1 Collinsella sp. | reverse complement strand
TCAACGGACACGCAGTTCGCGATCTGTCGATGACGCCCAGTATGCTGCAGCGTCTTGCCCCCTACCTTGAGCAATCGGGCGAGGTCATCCGCTTTGAGGGTCTCAACGGCGTCGTGCGCATGAGTGCCGATGCCCCCGATGCTCCCGGATACGCGCGCACCCTGGGCGACGCAGTCACGCAGCTGCAACATTACAGTGCCTACAAGATCTTGATGTCTACATCGCTCGCCAACCACATTGCTCAAGATAAGGCACTTGAGCCGTTGTTGTGCTTTAACGAGCTCGAACTCGAGGTAACCGAAATCTCGCCCCGCGAATGCACGAAGCGCGGGGGCATCCAGTCTGTACTCGACGCCCTCGATCCCCACCACGGAACCGTATACGGCATCGGCGACGCCAGCAATGACGTCTCGCTGATGAACGCCGTCGATGTCGGTATCGCCATGGGCAATGCGCCGGACTATCTCAAGGATAAGGCCGATTACGTGACCGACACCGTCGATCACGACGGTGTCGTTGCGGCGCTCGAGCATTTTAGGCTGATTTAGGCGCGCTCCATCAAACGCACGCCCGTTGTCCTAAATCGCCAAAGCTGCCGCGCCAAACGCCCTGATGTGGCAATATGTTGTCTGCATATTGCACCAATGCAACCTCAGAAAGAATGCGAGAACCCGTGTCCAGTCCGTTTACCAGCTTTTTAGCCCAACACTTTGGCCAGATTAACGACTATCTGGCCACGTTCTTTGACGGACAGGCGACCTCTGCCGATATCGAGCGCTACCTGTACGCGCCGCTCTCGGCTTTTACGGCCAACGCCGGCAAGCGCCACCGCCCGCTTATCTGCATGCTCGCCGCAACCGCAGTGGGTGGTAGCTTTGAGAGCGCCCGCAGCGCCGCGGCAGCCATCGAGCATTTTCAGTCGGGCGCGCTGATCCACGACGACATCGCCGACAACGGACAGCTTCGTCGAGGCAAGCCCTGCATGCACCTTACCGAGGGCACGGGCCTTGCCATCAATTGTGGCGACCTAGCGCTCACCATGGTCACCAAGACGGTTCTCGACGACCCCACGCTGGAGTCCGACGTGAAGCTGCGCGTGCTCCACGAGCTTACCGAGATGATCGTCCGCACCATCGAGGGTCAAGCACTCGACCTGGGTTGGGTCCGGGACGGGCGCTTTGATATCTCGGTTGATGACTACCTGGACATGGCGACACACAAGACCGCGTTTTACAGCGGAGCCACGCCGCTTGCCGCCGGAGCCATTATCGGCGGTGGCAGCGATAAGCAAATCGAAGCGCTGCGCGCCTTTGGCCTGCACACGGGCCTTGCCTTTCAGATTCAGGACGACCTGCTCAACCTTGTCGGCACTAAGGAAGCCGCCAACAAGGACTTCCGCACCGACATCACCGAGGGCAAGCGCACGCTTGTCGCCGTACACGCCCTCTCTGATGAGCGCCACCACGACGAGGTCGAGGCGATTCTTTCCTCGGGCACCGATGATCCCGCGCAGCTCGCACGCGCCGTGGAGATCTTCCAGGAGACCGGCTCTATCGATTACGCCCACACTTACGCGCTCGACCTGACCGCTAAGGCCAAAGCGGCCATCGAGAACGTTGAGCTTGATCCGCACGCACGCGAGCTGTTCCTCTCCATGGCAGATTTCTTTGTGGAGCGCCTTAACTAACGGGGGTTATAAAACCTGTCAGCAGCGTATTTAGGCACAATTTGCTACACTGTTGAGTGCATGTTTATGCATCCCTTTGCGTTGTCTATCCGACAGACGCTCAAATAGTACGAATGGTACGCCGAAAGGGGTTCGTTCATGGAACCTATTACAACGGGCATGCAAGGAGCAGCCGTCGAGGACGTGCAGTCTCGTCTCCTGCAGCTCGGCTACACAATTGATGCCGCCGAAGTCACCGACAAGTACTTTGGAGCCACCACTGAGCAGGCCGTCAGCACCTTCAGGCTCGACAGCGGCCTTGCTGCCGGTCATGCCGTCGATATCCCCTGTTGGAGCGCCCTTGTAGACGCTTCGTATAAGCTGGGCGACCGCACCCTCTATCTGCGCATGCCCAATTTCCATGGCGCCGACGTGCAGGCCCTGCAGCGCGCTCTCAACGTTTTGGGCTTTGCCTGTGGCGAAGACGACGGCTACTTTGGTCCGCATACCGAGGCCGCCCTGCAGCAGTTCCAGGAAAATGTCGGCCTGTTTGCCGACGGCATGGCCTTCCAGGACACCTACGCCTACATCAACCGCCTGCACCATGTGTGGGAGGGCAAGCCCTCGGTCACCGAAGCCGAGTCCCGCATCGGTTTTGCTCGCGCCGCCAACGTGCTCGAGCGCTTCCAGATTGCCGTTACCGGCGAGGACCCCATCGCACGCAGTGTTGCGTCGCGCATGTGGAATATCGCCACGGCAACGACCGACAACAGCGGCATGATGCTCTGCGACTCCGAGGTCCCAACCGACGTTGACCTGGTGCTCGAGATCGCAAGCGACGAGCTGCCCGCCGACGCCGCACCGCGCGCCACGATTGCCCTCGCCGAGTGCCACAACCTGGCCCAGCGCATCCGCAATGCCAATGTTGCCGCGCAGCAGAAGCCGGCACGCATTCGCATTGAGCTCACGGGCATGACGCGCTACAACGGCACCTTCACGGCCAGCGACGCGCAGACACTCGCCGTACGCCTGCTCGATGGCGTTTGCGATGCCCTCGCAGATTAGGTAAACTAAACGAGTTGCTTTTGGGCAACACCACACATTGGGACGTAGTTCAACGGTAGAACTCCGGTTTTTGGTGCCGGCTGTTGGGGGTTCGAATCCCTCCGTCCCAGCCATTAAAATTGAGCGCCCTGAGCCCATAACGGCCCAGGGCGCTTTCTTGTGGGCAAGCGGAGGGATTCGAACCCGCAAGGGTGCGGAGCTGAGGAAACGCGAAGCGTTTTCCAGCGCAGCACGCAAGGTGCGAAGCGACGCAGCGGGGCGCGGCCGCCGAAAAGGCGGACGTGGAATCCCTCCGTCCCACAGCCGGCACTTGGGGACGTTCCTAAAGTGCCGGCACTAAAGGAACGTCTCCAAGTGCCGGCCTCCCAAAAATCTACCTTTAAAAGACAGGCGCCCCAGGCCCATAAGGACCAAGAGCGCCTTTCATCTAGAAAATATCAGCCCAGTTCCGAAAAGCGAGCCGCATGCGACAACCAAGTAGCCGCAGGCCCCGGGAGAGTGGGGACACCGGCTTAGGTTTATCGCGAGTTCCGCACGAACAGGAGGCCACTTAATGTGGCCTCCGTCGTGAGCAGGACTGTAGAGCAGGAAACCTAAGCCGATGTCCCCACTCTCCCGGGGCCGAACGCCCTAGTTGTTGAGCATGCGGTCGAAGCTTCCCGAGTCGCCATCCCGATAGTCTGCGGTCATCAGAATCTCCTGCGGAATGCGCCCGCCCTCGCGCAGCACGTTGCGGAACTGCACGCGCGTAACCATGGGCAGATCCTTGATCGTCGCCGCCAGGTTCTGCGGCACGCCCTGGTTGGCAGCCGCGGGCTCGCACTCGCCGCCGGCCTTCACGCGACGCTTATGCTCGGCGAGCATGGCACGGTACATGCCGGCATGCAGGCGAATCTCAACCACATTGGCATTGCGAGCCTGCTCGACGATACGCGCGCCCTCGCGATCGATATCGCCTACGTAGTAGACGTAGTTAAAGCGATAGCCAATCTCAGCCAGATAATCGTCCAGGGCATGCGAGACGCTCGCCTTGCATCCGCCGCCAAAAATCACGCCGCCCACCTTGATGCCAAAGAGCTTGGCGTGCTTGCGGCCACGCAGCAGCTTGACGATCTCGTCGTAGGTGTCCAGGTTCTCGACCATAATGAACGGCTTGTCGGCGCCCAGCGTAAAGAAGCCCGTAAAGTGCACGGGGCGATTGGGGGCGACCTTGATCGCCTGCATGCTGATGCCCTTTTCGGTCATACGCCTGATCAAGCGCTCACCGTGCTTGCCGTCAAAAGCCTTCTCGTCATTAAAGATCTGGTAGGCACGCTGGCGGCGCGAGGCAACCGGCGTATCGGCACCTCGGTTCTGCTCGATCCAAGCCTGGATGATTGCAATTTCCTCGGCAATCTTGCGGTTGGACATCTCGTTGTGCTGAGTGCGCTGCGGAGCCTTTTTGCCGTCCTTGCCCTCGACCTTTACGATCTGTGTCTGCTGCTCCTTGATCTTAGAGAGCGCCGTGGGCGTAGGGACGACTTTGAGCAGCTGCCTGCCTAAAACGCGGGCAAGGGCAAACGCCGAGGCCTCGCCATGAGCGGCCGACTTGGGCTGCTGGGCAGCAGTATCTGCTGCGGCAGACTCCGGCTTCTTCTGAGACTTGCGCTTAGAATCGCCTTGGGGATTGCGCTCGCGCTTCGGCATAGACGTCTGCTTCTGCGGACGATCGGACTTGCTCTCCTTCGCCGGCTGGCGCTTAGGCTGCCCCGAAGAAACCTCGGCCTTCGCATCTTCGTCCTGCGGCGTGGTCTTCTCGGCCGCAGTCTCGGCATGGGAACTGCGGCCCCCACGATGGCGACGGCGGCGAGGCTTGCTCGACGCGCCCCGCTCCGTCTGCTCATCAGTAGGCTGCTGGCCCTTGGCCTCGGCATCAACCTCAAGCTGCGGCTCAACAGGCTTCTGTTCGCGAGCCGCCGGCTCAACGGCCTTCTCGTCCTTCTCGCCCTGAGTGGTCGAAGCCGGCTCGCTCTTCTCCTGACGCCTTACGGGATACGCGCGTCCCGCAAAACCGCGGCCGGGACGACACGAACCCGGAGCCCTCTTGGCAGACTCCTCGACATCGTCTGCAACCTCAGAAGACCCTTCAACCTCACGCGCGGCATCCTGCGCTGCAGCCTTAAAGTGAGCACCGCGACGACGCTTGGGCTCTTGGGCCTCCACGGGCTTTTGCTCCTTCGCGGGCTTCTGCGACTCGACAGCAACCTCGGTCTCAACAACCTCAGCATCCGTCTCACCCTTTTGAGCAACGGCGCGACGGAAGCGCTCCTGCTGGGCGCGGCGCTGCGCATCGCGCTTGCCACCCCCGCCAAAACCGCCGCGTCCTGCCTTGGCCGTAAAGGCACGCACGACGTTCTCATCGAGCAACTCATCGGTATCGACATGCTCACGCGGGGCAACTTCTTCCACAGCAGGCACGTCAGCGGAATCCTCGACGACAAAATCCTCGACGGACTCGGCAGGCTGCTCCTGGGCATCGCGGATCTCGGCATTGATGGTATAGAACGCCGGGCGCCCGTTAATGCCGCTACCCTCGATCTTGGTCACGATATTTGCCGCGATAAGCTCATCACGCATCGCCTTGGTGTCACATTCCTTATCGACGGAGCGGAAAATTTGCGCCAGCGCGCTCGATTTGATCTTGAGCGCCTTGCGGCAAAGCAGGTCGTAGGCAACCAGCTTGGCACGCTCGGCAGAAAGCGATGTCTGGCTGCTCAGGCGCTCAGCCAGGGCATCGACATTATTTTGGTTATCGGAATATACCGTCTTGGCCACGGGGCCCCTTTCATATGTACACATATACGTCTATATGGTACAACGCACGAGCCTATCCACGCAAAACATCTGCGAGAACGCCCTTGCATCACCTGTTCTCACAAGAAAAAAGACCGGGTCCGCTTGATTGCGGACCCGGTCTTTCCGAGTCAAATGGATGGGAGATTCAACCCGTCCGACCGACTAGGCCTTGGCGGCCTCGGCGTCGGCAGGAGCCTCAGCGGCAGCGGCGCGACCGTACTCGGCCTTGCCCATATCGGACCACTCGGGCTCCTCATCAGGCATGGAGCCAGCCTCCTTGCCGAAGAACTCCTTGAGGCAGTTGACGGCAACGATGAGGCCCAGGACCATCAGCAGGACGGCAAAGACGAGCTGCAGGCCCTTGGTGGCGGCGACGGAGACGGCGGCCGTGGTGGCGGTAGCCGGGATGGTACCGAAGAAACCGTAGGCCTGGACGGCGGTCATGCAGCCCATGGCGCTCTGGACCAGCGAGGTGAAGGTACAGCAGAGCAGGAAGGCGACGGGCACGTAGAGCATCCAGCCCTTGCGGCCGGTGCACTTGCAGAACACGGCGAGGGTGATCATGGTCATGCCGCCGAGCAGCTGGTTAGAAGCACCAAAGAGCGGCCAGATGTTGGCATAGCCACCAAAAGCGAGGGCGAGACCGGGAAGCAGGGTGACGACCGTGGCGAACCAGGGGTTGCCGAGGACCTTCATATAGCCGGCCTTGGACTCGATGGCCAGAGCATCGTTGGTCTGGGCAAAGAACTCGGAGAACGAGGTGCGGGCGATGCGGGCGACGGCGTCGAGCGAGGTCAGGGCCAGAGCGGAGACGTTCATGGTCATAAAGACGGTAGCGAGCGTGCCGTCAACACCGAAGGCCTGCATACCGCGGGAGATGCCAGCGGCGAAGATCTGGAACGGGGTGGAAGCGACACCGGCGTTGAGGGCGCCGGTACCGGCGGTGTTCATGTCGGAGAACATGATGCCGGCGACGATGATGGCAAGGATGCCGACGAAGGACTCGACGATCATGGCGCCGTAACCGACCTTGACGGCGTCCTGCTCCTTCTCGACCTGCTTAGAAGAGGTGCCGGAAGAAACGAGGCTGTGGAAACCGGAGAGAGCACCGCAAGCGACGGAGACGAACAGGACCGGGAACATCATGCCGGAGGCAGTAGAGAAGCCGGTGAAGACCGGAGCGGTGATAGTGGCCTGACCGTTGACGCCCAGGACGACGATGCCGAGGACAGCACAGACGATCATGACGATCATCATGATGGAAGTGAGGTAGTCACGCGGGGTCTTGAGCATCTGGATGGGCATAGCGCCAGCGAAGACCAGGTAGACCATAACGACGGCGAACCACTGGAACTTATCCAGGTAGACCGGGAACTGCATACCGACGGCGAACATGAGAACCATGAGGACCACGCCGGTGACGAACTCGGCAGCGCCGGTGAGGTTGAACTTCTTCTGGGCCCAACCAAAGGCGATAGCGACGAAGGTGAACAGGATGGAGATGGTACCAGCACAGCCGGCGGCATAGGACTTGGTGAAGTCGATGGCACCGGTAGCAGTACCAGAAGCGTCAACGGCCGGGGTGAACATGAACGTCTTGCAGACCATGTCGGTGAAGGCGGCGATGACGATGATGCAGAACAGCCAGCAGAACAGCAGGAACAGGCGACGGCCGGTCTTGCCGATGTACTTCTCGATGAGCTGAGCGAGCGACTTGCCGTTGTTCTTCATCGAAGCGTACAGAGCACCAAAGTCGTGGACTGCACCAAAGAAGATGCCGCCGACGAGGACCCAGAGCACGACGGGCAGCCAGCCAAAGGCCATGGCGACGATCGTACCCGTAACAGGACCAGCACCGCAGATCGAGCTGAACTGGTGCGAGAACGCGGTGAAGGCGGAGACGGGCGAGAAGCTGTTGCCGTCCTTCATGCGCTTGGCCGGCGTGAGGGCCTCTTTGTCAACGCCCCACTTGTTGGCCAGCCATCGGCCATAGCCCAGATAGCCGCAGGCGAGCACCGCCGCGGCCACAACCATGAGCAAAACTCCGTTCATTACATTTCCTCCTCTAAAAAGAACTTCCCAGACATAAAAAATGAGGGCCGTCGGTTGCGCTCGACGGCCCTCATCTTCATCAGCCGCCCGTTATCGTACGGGCTAGCTGTATGTGCTAACCCGCATCAGATAATTACTACGCTGATAATGTTTAGCTGATGCGTGAACATGTCTAAGAAATCCTCTTCAATCATGATGCGAACGATCCGTGCGTGTTCACATCCCCCAGCGGTTGAAAAGGAGTATGAAACTTTAGTTACCTAAAGTCAACGCAAATTTGTAATGAATTTTCAACTTTTTTGGATTTCTCGGTATAAAACGCCACTGACCTCGGACTTTACCCCACGACAGTTTTTGCATGAGAGATGCCCCTGAGAGCCGCGGGAGCCGGGCGGCGCATATGAACTTTCCTGCTCTACAGTCCTGCGCAAGACGGAAAGCACATTAAGTGCTTTCCTTTGCGTGC